>JAMWZG010000642.1 GCA_024304855.1 Paracoccaceae bacterium | reverse complement strand
GGGCATCGCCAGCGCCTGCGCCCCCGCCGCAGCCAGATCCCGCGCCATCTGCGCCAGCACCGGCGCCGGGTCCGGCCCGCGCCCCTCGATCAGCCTTGCGATGCGGCTGGGCACCTGCGGATTCTGGTGCACGATCAAAGGAATGTGGTCCGCATCATCCAGCGGCCCGGTCGCTGTGCGCGTCACATGGCCCATGCATTTCTGCATCATGAGGATCGTCGCCTCGGGCCCCATACCGCCCAGAATGCCCACCGGCCGCATCACGCGCCTCCCTCAGCCCTTGTCATGGACCGCCAGTCTGGGCATGGCCGCGCGATTGTCCAGCCGGATTTCGGCGGCGCGGGCGTGCCCCTCCATCCCCTCGGCCCGGCTGATCGCCGCCGTGACGCGCACCAGATCCGGCAGGGCCTGCGGACCAACCTCCTGCCATGTCACGCATTTGAGGAATTTCTGCACCGACAGCCCCCCCGTATGCCGCGCCGCGCCCGAGGTGGGCAGCACATGGTTCGGCCCCGCCGCCTTGTCGCCAAAGGCCACCGTGCAATCCGCCCCCAGAAACAGCGAGCCATAGCTGCGCAGACGCCACCGCCACGCGTCAAGGTCACGCGCCTGCACATGCAGATGTTCAGGCCCGATCCGGTCGGCGACGGCAGCCATCTCGGCGGCGGTGTCGCACAGGATCACCTCGGCCAGATCCTCCCAGGCGGTCATCGCGGCGCTGCGGTTGGGGTCCGGCAGGGTGCCAATCGCCGCCGGCACCCCCGCCATCACCGCCTGCGCCAGGGCGGGACAGGTCGTCACCAGCCAGAGCGGTGAGTTCGCCCCATGTTCCGCCTGACTGACCAGATCCCAGATCACGCGCGCCGGATCGGCGCTGTCATCGGCCAGCACCATCGAATCGGTCGGCCCCGCCACCATGTCGATCCCCACCGGGCCGAACAGCTGCCGCTTCGCCTCGGCCACATAGGCATTGCCGGGGCCGACCAGCATATCCGCCGCCTGCCCCC
>JAMWZG010000641.1 GCA_024304855.1 Paracoccaceae bacterium | reverse complement strand
AGCTTCCGCCCGAGGGCGAAGTGATCCTCTGGCAGGGCCGTCCCGACTGGTGGGCCCTCACCAAGGAATCCCTCAACCTGTACTGGGTGGTCGGGTATTTCCTGTTTCTCTTCGCCTGGCGCTTCATCGTGCTCAGCGACCAGGTCACATTATCTCAGGCGGTGAGTGGGGCTTTCCCCTTCATCGTTCTGGGTGGCATCGTTTCAGTGCTTCTGATGATCACCGCCATTATTCAGGCGCGGGCCACCGTCTATACGATCACGAACCGCCGTGTGGCGATGCGGATCGGGGCGGCTCTGACTGTGACGCTGAACCTGCCCTACACGCAGATTGCCAATGCAACACTTGATCTGCGGAAAACCGGGACCGGCACCATCGCTCTGGATCTGATGGGCGATACACGCCTTTCCTATCTGGTGTGCTGGCCGCATGTGCGCCCTTGGGTCATGCGGCGCACCCAACCCGCGCTGCGCTGCATCCCCGAGGCGGCCAATATTGCCAGGATGATCAGCGACGCGGCGGAAAAGCGTGTCACAAGCCCGGTCATCACCCGCAATCACCCTGTCGCTGCACCGCAGGGCAATGCTGTTGCGGCAGAATGAGGATCAGATCATGACCATGCCCGTTCACCCCTACAAGGCCAGCCCGGAAGTCGATCTGATCCCGCGTTTTCTGGGACGCAGCTTGACCGCTCTTGTCCTTGTCTGTCTTGCACTGGTCACCATGGCCACACTCACGGATCGCCCGCTTGAATCCACCCCCCCGCGCGAGGCGGTGGTGGCAGAGCGGATCATCATCCTGTCTGGCGACCTGAGCGGGGCGAGCGGGGCTGCCCGCGTCATGGATGTCAACGGACAGGTTATCGCTGAACTCTCGCCCGAACAGGGCGGTTTCATCTCGGGTGTTCACCGGGTTCTGGTGCGGGAACGCACCAAGCACGGCGTGGCCCTTGACGGTCCCGTGCGGTTGGTCCGCACGGAAGGCAACCGGATTGCCATCTATGACGACACGATCGGATGGAG
>JAMWZG010000640.1:602-1023 GCA_024304855.1 Paracoccaceae bacterium | reverse complement strand
ACATTTGCCAGCTGCCTGCGGCGCCCTGGGAGATGACCTCGACCACGGCGGCGCCGTCGAGGCCCGCTTTTTCGGCGAAATGCAGCGCCTCGGACAGGCCCTGAACGAGGCCCGCGATGGCGATCTGGTTGCACATCTTGGTCATTTGCCCGGCACCGGACTCGCCGATGCGGCGGCAGATGCGGGCATAGGCGGCGATGACGGGTTCGGCGGCGTCGTATTGCGCCTGCACCCCGCCGCACATCACGGACAGCACGCCGTTTTCCGCGCCTGCCTGACCGCCCGACACGGGGGCATCGACGAAGCCGAGGTCCAGGGCCTGGGCTTCTGCGAACATCTCGCGCGTGACGGCGGCCGAGACCGTGGTGTGATCGACGAAGATGGCACCGGGTCTCATGCCCGCGAAGGCCCCGTCCGGCCC
>JAMWZG010000640.1:0-592 GCA_024304855.1 Paracoccaceae bacterium | reverse complement strand
AGACAGGGTCGTCATCATTGCCGACGCAGGCCATCACGAAATCGGCGTCTTTTGCCGCCTCTCGCGGGGTGGTGGCCATCTGGCCGCCGTGTTGTTTCACCCAGGCCTCGGCCTTGGCGGCGGTGCGGTTGTAGACCGTGACCTCATGCCCCTTGGCGGCCAGATGCCCCGCCATCGGATAGCCCATCACGCCCAAACCCAGAAATGCCAGTTTCGCCATTGTCCTTGTCCCTCCCTCGTTCTGTTCGCTTGGTTTGTGTCCAGACCAAAGCCCGAATGCAAGCGGTATGCGCTTGCGCGCTTCAACTGCGTGCCTACCGAAAAAGTATATCGGCGCGTCGGCTTTACAATCTTATGTTGCTGGCCCCAGATAGGCGGACGCTGAAGATGTCTCATGAACACAACCCCATGACGACGCAACACAACTTTGTCGACAGGCCGACTGAAACGACCGCATGACTGATCAAACAGGCCCTTCCCAGAGACCGCTGATGCGGCTGCTCCATGTGGTGATGCTCTATCTTGGCGCGCTTCTTTTCGGGGTATTTGCCCATTGGGTGCGCTTTCCGCTGCCATGGATGCTTGGGGCCAT
>JAMWZG010000064.1:3145-13781 GCA_024304855.1 Paracoccaceae bacterium | reverse complement strand
CGCCCCATCATCAACACCATCCTCACCGAACCCGCCGAGAACGACCGACACCCCAACCGCCCCCGCCACGCCCTCACCCTTCGCCAGGGCGTCACCCTTACCCGCGCCCGCGCTCCGAACGGCTGGACCATCCGCCTGACCGGCCCGATGGCAAAGTCACCCGGTCTGGTCGATGACATCTTCGATCTGGTGGAACGCTGGTTGCAACCGGAAGGCTGAGGGGTCGTCCCTCGCGCGGAATCAAGGCAGCCTTTCGCTGCGGTCATTCACCTCGCAGCCCCACTCCCCGCGCGGAATCAAGGCCGCAGGCCGCCGCGCTACGAAACCCCCATCTCCGGCCAGACCAGCGAGCGATGCAGATGCAGCCCCGCCATCGCCCCATCCCCCACCGCGATGGACAGGGAATGCGGCATCACCGCGACATCGCCACAGGCAAATACCCCAGGCACGGTGGTCTCTTTCGCCCCATCAACGGCAATCGTCCGACCCATCGGCCCCTCGGCACAGTCACATCCAAGCTGCGCATGAATGGCAGTTGACGGTGTCACGGTCGTCGCCACGAAAAGCCCCGCGAAACCCAGCACCCGGCCATCGACAAGGCGCAGATCCGCGTCACCTTCAACCGCCTTGATCCCGGTCGTCTCGATGGTGATCCTCTTGCGCTCCAACGCCGCGCGCGTGGCCGGGTCCAGCGGCAGCACATTGTTCACAAGCAAGGTGACACTGCCCCATTCCGCCAGCAACTCGGCCTGATGCGCCGACATCGGGCCAGAAGCGATCACACCGATACGCCCCTGATCCAGCTCGTATCCGTGGCAATAGGGGCAATGGAACACGGACCGTCCCCAACGCTCGGCCAGACCTTCTATGGCTGGCAGGGCATCGGTCACGCCCGTCGCCAGCAGGATTCGGCGGCCCTGATGCACCTGACCATCGGCTGTGGTGACGGTGAAGGCATCCCGCGCCCCCGTGGCAGAGGTGGCTTCCGCCTCAACCCGGCGCAGGGTCGGATAGGCCTCCAACTGACGGCGTGCGGTCGCGGCAATCACCGCAGGATCAACGCCATCCTGCGCCAGTAAGCCGTGCGAATGGTGGGCAAAACGATTGCGCCGCTGGCCTGCGTCAATGATCAGAACCGACCTGCGCGCACGCAGCAGCTGAAGCGAAGCGGCCATCCCGGCATAGCTTCCCCCGATGACGATGACATCATGAATCATATAAGGTCTTTCTGGTTGCGCCTTGCGGCGTGCCGCACCGCGAAATCGGCGGCAAGATCGGCAAGGGTGATCTCTCCGAAACGCGCCAGCAGCATGGCCTCGGCCTCGGCAAAGCTCTGGTCCAGCGCGGCATTGACCGTCTGCTCCACCAGACAGCCGGGCATGTCGTTGCGGTTTCCAATGGCAAACAGCGCAGGCTCGCCCAAAGCATCGTGCAACTGCCGCAGGGACACGGCGCGCAGGTCTGCCGTGATGCGCCACCCGCCCGCATGACCCCGATCCGAGGCGACGATCCCCGCCTCCCGCAGAAAGGCCATGGTGCGCCGGACGACCACCGGATTGGTGCCCAGACATTGCGCCAGCTCATCCGAGGTCATCGGCCCGTCACGCTCCGCCATATGAAGCAATGCGTGCAGAACAGAGGAGAGGCGGCTGTCGCGTTTCATGTAACAACAATAGTTATGATTCGGGTCAAGTGTCAAGAACAGGCGCTGAGAAACGGCCGCAACCAGCCGCACATCGCCAGCCTGCATATCGTTGCCCGCAGGGCTCAATGCCCCTGACCAGGCGGCGCGTTCGTTAAAATTCCCCTAACGCAGCCGCGTAACCCTCTGAAATCAAATGATCCGAAAAATGTCCCACGGTGGGACAGTGCCCGAAGAAAAGGGCCGCAGGGTCTCCCCTGCGGCCCCGTTCCAAGCTGATCCCAAGGATCAATGAAGCACGGCATCATCCGGCTTGGGCCGGTTCGAGGCCGCGATCCGGTCTCCGATGATCAGCCCGTCCGGCCCGGCCGAGACCGGCACCGTGGCCCCGTCCTTGATGTCGCCTGCCAGCAGCATCTCGGCCAGCGGGTCTTGCAGCGCCCGCTGGATCACCCGCTTCAAAGGCCGCGCCCCGAACACCGGGTCATAGCCCTCATCCGCCAGCCAGGTCTTCGCACCCGCGTCCAGCTCCAGCGCGATCTTGCGCCCGGCCAACCGCTTGAGCAGGCGGCGCAGCTGGATCTCCACGATGCCGTCCATATCCTTGCGGGTCAGCCGGTCGAAGATGATCGTCTCGTCCAGACGGTTCAGGAACTCGGGCCGGAAATGCGCCCGGACCGCGTCCATCACATCCCGCTTGGCCGCCGAGGCATCGACGCCGTCAGGCAACTGGCTCAGCGCCTGCGCGCCAAGGTTCGAGGTCAGCACGATCAGCGTCTGCTTGAAATCCACCGTCCGCCCCTGCCCGTCGGTCAGCACCCCGTCATCCAGCACCTGCAACAGCACGTTGAAGACATCCGGATGCGCCTTTTCCACCTCGTCGAACAGCACCACCTGATAGGGGCGGCGGCGCACCGCTTCGGTCAGCACCCCGCCCTCGTCATACCCGACATAGCCCGGAGGCGCGCCGATCAGGCGACTGACGGCGTGTTTCTCCATGAATTCGGACATGTCGATCCGCACCATCGCGCTGTCATCGTCAAACAGGTATTCGGCCACCGCCTTGGTCAGTTCGGTCTTGCCCACGCCCGTCGGCCCCAGGAACAGGAACGATCCCAGCGGACGGTTCTCGTCGTTCAGCCCGGCGCGCGCGCGTCGGACGGCGTTCGAGATGGCCTTGACGGCAGAGCGCTGGCCGATCACGCGGCGACCCAACTCTTCCTCCATCCGCAGCAGCTTGTCCCGCTCGCCTTCCAGCATCTTGGTGGTGGGGATACCCGTCCAGCGTTCCACGACCTGCGCGATCTGTTCGGGGCGCACGGCTTCCTCGACCATGACGCCATCGGCGCCCACTTCCTCGGCCTCGGCCAGCTTTTTCTCAAGCTGCGGGATCACGCCATAGGACAGCTCGCCCGCGCGGGCCAGGTTGCCTTCCCGCTTGGCGATGTCCAGATCGGCGCGGGCGCGGTCCAGCTGCTCCTTCAGATCACGGGCCCCGGCCAGCTTGTCGCGTTCCGCCTGCCATTTCGCGGTCATCTCGGCCGAGCGTTCCAGCAGTTCGGCCAGATCCTTCTCCAGCGTGGCCAGGCGGTCCTTGGAGGCGGCGTCATCCTCAAGACGCAAAGCCTCGGCCTCGATCTGCTTTTGCAGGATCTCGCGGTCCAGCGCGTCCAGCTCTTCGGGCTTGCTGTCCACTTCCATGCGCAGGCGGCTGGCGGCCTCGTCCATCAGGTCGATCGCCTTGTCGGGCAGGAAACGGTCGGTGATATAGCGGTGGCTGAGCGTGGCCGCCGCGACCAGCGCCGAGTCGCTGATCCGCACGCCGTGGTGCAGCTCATACTTTTCCTTGATGCCGCGCAGGATCGAGATCGTATCCTCGACCGTGGGTTCGGACACCATCACCGGCTGGAACCGCCGGGCCAGGGCCGCGTCCTTTTCCACATATTTGCGGTATTCATCCAGCGTCGTGGCACCGACGCAGTGCAACTCGCCCCGCGCCAGAGCGGGTTTGATCAGGTTGGCCGCATCCATCGCGCCGTCGGATTTGCCCGCGCCAACCAGCGTGTGCATCTCGTCGATGAAGAGGATCACCTCGCCTGCCGCCGCCGTCACCTCGTTCAGGATGGCTTTCAGACGCTCCTCGAATTCGCCGCGATATTTGGCCCCTGCGATCAGCGCGCCCATATCCAGCGCCATCAGGCGCTTGTTGCGCAGGGATTCGGGCACGTCGCCGTTGACGATACGCAGCGCCAGACCTTCGGCAATCGCGGTTTTACCGACGCCGGGTTCACCGATCAGCACCGGGTTGTTCTTGGTGCGACGGCTGAGAACCTGCATCGCGCGGCGGATTTCCTCGTCCCGGCCGATGATCGGGTCGATCTTGCCTTCCTCGGCGGCCTCGGTCAGGTCGCGAGCGTATTTCTTGAGCGCGTCATACCCTTCCTCGGCGCTGGCTGTATCAGCGGTGCGCCCCTTGCGAATGTCGTTGATCGCCTCGTTCAGTTTCTGCGCGGTCACTTGACCTGCGTCCAGCGCATCCTTGGCGGGGGATTTCACCATGCACAGCGCCATCAGGATGCGTTCGACCGGCACGAAGCTGTCACCTGCCTTGGTGGCAAGTTTCGACGCCTCATCCAGCACCTTGACGGTGACGTTATCCAGGTAGACCTGCCCGGCATCACCCGAGACTTTGGCGATTTTCCCCAGCGCCAGCGCCAGCGCCTCGGTCACGCGGGCGGGGTTGCCGCCGCCGCGTTTGATCAGGTTGCTGGCCAGACCCTGATCGTCATCAAGAAGGGCTTTCAGGATATGTTCGGGGGCCAGACGCTGATGGTTTTCGCGCATGGCGATGGTTTGGGCGGCCTGAATGAAACCGCGCGACCGTTCCGTGAACTTGCTCAAGTCCATGGTCATTCTCCTTTGTCAAAGCGCCCGTGTGTTGCGATGCCCGCCCATGCGGCACACCCTGTTCCGGGCCTCAGAGGAAAGATGGTTGCGCGATGCAACCTGTTCAAGTCCAAAGGGGCGCAAATCGCACCTGAAAATGCCCCGATCTCAGCCGCCTCTTGCCCCAGTTCTGCCCCGCCGGCGCGGTAGAGTGACAGCGTGGGTTAATTTTGGAGTCGCCATGTTCATCACGCAGATCGACATCACAGGACTGAACGCGAACGATCATGACAGCCTGACGCGGGCCCATGTGGCCATCACCTCGGACAGTGGGCGGGTTCTGGTGGATTGCCATCTGCCGCTGGCGCAGGTCGAACCCGCAAGGCAGCGCCACGCGCTGATGCATGAGGCGATCCGCCAGTTGCGGCGGATGCCCGAATACCGGAGCGGTCAGCGCGAGGTCCGTCTGGCGGAGGGGCTGCTGGCGTGATCAGCGACCCTTGGGTTTCAGAAGTTTTTCAGGGCGCATCTTCTCGGCGGCCTGAAACAGGCTGAAGGTCTGGTTCACATAGTTCACCACACCTGAAAGCTGCTCCAGATAGGTGGCAAGCTCTGGCGTTCTTTCCGCCTCGACCATCTGGATGGGGCGGTCCGGGGTGTTGCCCTCGAACTGGCAGTAAAACAGCGGCTCGCCCCGGCGCAGGATCAGGGGCTTGGCGGTGTCGTGCCATTCAAAGGCCCACATCAGCGGGCGTGGCCAGATATTGATCGGAAAACGCCCGCCAAAGATCGTGCCGGGCAAAGGATCGGCGCGGTAATGGGCAAAGGTGCCAAGCTGCGTGAGATAGAGAAGCTCGTCCGCGATGAAGCAATAGGGCAAGGCCATCTGCACGGTCGGACGGTCCGGGTAGCGCCATTCGTTTTCATTCACCAGCGTGAGGATCTGCCCCAGCTTGCTGCCCCGCACGGGCGATGCGCCACCGGCCAGATTGACCAGCGCGGCCTTGCCCTGCTCATCCCGCTTGAAACCGATGTGCAGATCATAGGGGCATTTCACCACGAAATAGCGGCTTTCCATCTGCACCACCGCCGGACAGCGTGAGGCGGATTTGGCATGGCCCTTGTTGGTCTGGCGCGAGGTGAGGCGTTCCGGCGCCTCGAACAGGATGCCGCCCTTGTCGCTGGTCAGGAACCAGCCGACGGTGATGGGCCCGGATGTCGGATCGGTCTCGTCCCGGTCATATGTCACTGTGAACTGCATGATACCCTTTACCGCTTGCTGCGCGGATGATGCGGTGCGGGACGGATTTGGTCAATCTCGAGTCTTGCCGCAGGGCGGGTCAGGGGCTAACACCGCGCGAACCCCTGAGCCGAGGATGACTTGCCATGACCATTGCCGATGACCGCCTGATCCTTGCCCTTGATGTGCCCAATGCGCTGGAGGGGCTGGCCTTGGCGGAAAAGCTGGGCGATGCGGTCAGTTTCTACAAGATCGGGCTGGGGATGCTGACGGGGGGCGGGCTGGCGCTGGCGAACGAGCTGAAGCAGGAACATGGCAAGCGCATCTTTCTGGACATGAAGCTGTTCGACATTGGCGCGACGGTCGAGGCGGCGGTGCGCGGGCTGGCGCAGTTCGATCTGGATTTCCTGACGGTGCATGGCGATCCGCATGTGGTGCGGGCCGCGCGGGCGGGTGTGGGCGGCAAGGAGATGAAGATCCTGGCCGTGACGATCCTGACCTCGCTGGACCGGGCCGATCTGGATGCGGGGCTGATGAAGGCGGGGGATGTGACCGATCTGGTACTGGAACGCGCGGGCCGCGCCTTCGAGGCGGGGGCGGATGGTGTCATCGCCTCGCCGCAGGAGGCGGCCTTGATCCGGGCCTTGCCGCAGGCGGCGGGGCGGTTGATCGTGACGCCCGGTGTGCGGCCGATGGGGGCGGACAAGGGCGACCAGAAGCGGATCGCCACGCCCGCGCAGGCGGTGGCGGACGGGGCGGATCATATCGTCGTGGGGCGCCCGATCTGGCAGGCGGCCGATCCCCGGCAGGCGGCGCTGGACATTCTGGCCGAGTTGCGCGGGGCGTAAGCCGCCCCTGCGCCACTTAATTGTCGTTGATGTCGCGGTCCCAGATCTTGACCTGACCCTTGCGCACGCCGACCAGGCGGCGCAGCGCGATCCATGCCGCCAAGGAGGCCAGCGCGAAGATCAGGAGCAGCACGAAAAGGTTGCCGCCCAGCAGACCCAGAAGCAGCAGCAGACCGACGAGGGCCGCGCCGATGGCGAAGCCCAGAAGGATGAAGCCGGGCAGCATCACCTCGGCCACGGCGAGGGTGACGCCGATCACCACCCAGACCCACCATTCCTGCCAGAGAACCATCAACCACGCCCTTTCAGAAGGCCGAAGGCATTGCCGAAGGCCTCGAAGACGGAGGCGGGCATCAGGATCGTCTGTTTGCCTTCGCCAACGGCCACGGCTTGCAGGGCTTCGACCTGTTTGAGAGCGACCTGATACTGCGCGGCCTCGATCCCGTTTTCCTTGATCGCGCCGGCCACGACGCCTGTGGCATAGGCTTCGGCATCGGCCAGAACGCGGCGGGCCTTGGCCTGTTGTTCGGCGGCATAGAGATCGGCATCGGCGGCCAGTTCGACGGCGCGTTTGCGCCCCTCGGCTTCGGTGACTTGAGCGCGGCGGGCGCGTTCGGCGTTGAGCTGTTGCAGCATGGCGGAACGGGTGGCGGCATCAAGGTTCACGTCCAGAATCTCGGCCCGCGTCACCTCGATCCCCCAGTCATCGACCATGGCGACAACCTGATCGCGGATCTTGTGGATCAGATCGGCACGGTTCGACTGGACCTGATCCAGTTCGATCTTGCCGATTTCCGACCGCACGATCCCGGCCACGGTCGTGGCAATCGCACCGTCCACGTCGCGGATACGGTAGACGGTCTTTTCCGGTTCGGTGATGCGGTAGAAGACCGACGTTTCCACCTTGACCAGCACGTTATCCGAGGTAATGGCGTCCTGTTCCGCATTGGGCAACTGGCGTTCCAACACCGAGATGCGATGCGCGACCACGTCCAGAAAGGGGATGATGAAGTTGATCCCCGGCCCCAGAACCGTGCGCAACCGGCCAAAGCGTTCGACCACATGCTTTTCCGATTGCGGCACGATCTTGATCGCCTTGTAGAGGGCGATGATCACCAGCAGGGCAATGGCAAGGGTCACGGCATTCGTGCCCAGAAGATCCGTCAAATTGTCATCCATGAAATCCACTCCAGAAGATGCGCGCAGCATAGCCTGATGTCCGGGGCGAGGGAATCGGTGATTAGCCCCTCTCGGCCAGATAGAGCGTGATCCGGTCCTGGAAATGCGGGATGGCGAGGGGGTCGGAGAGATAGTCCTGCGGCGACATGAGCCGCCAACCCTGCCCTTCATTGCCGAAGACAACGTCGCGGGCGCGGTCAGCGGCCAGATGGGCGGCGAAGAACCAGACAGGCCCCGATGATCCCGCAAAGCGGCGCGCCCAGCACAGCGTATCAGGGGCGATGCGGAGCCCCAGTTCCTCATGGGTTTCGCGCAGGGCGCATTGGGCCGGGGTCTCATCCCCGTCGCGCACGCCACCGGGCAGATCAAGGCGTCCGGGCCAGGGAATATCCGGGCGGGTGTCGCGCAGGATGACGGCCAGATGATCGCCAAGGAACAGGGCCAGCTTGGCGCCCACGAAATGCGGATCGGTGATTGCGGTTTCCTGCGTCATTCCGCTTCTATATGATGGAAGGTGTCAGCCACCCATCCCCTTTTGCCGGAATTGCCCTGATGCCCAGCCTGTGCCGCGACTGCCTGATCCGGTTCGACACAGGGCCGCGTTGCCCGGCCTGTCGCAGTCCGCGCATCGCAAGCCATCCCGAGCTGGAGAGCCTGAGCATCGCGCATATGGATTGCGATGCCTTCTATGCCTCGGTCGAGAAGCGGGACAATCCGGAACTGGCGGACAAGCCGGTGATCATCGGCGGCGGACGGCGGGGTGTGGTGTCCACCGCCTGCTATATCGCGCGCATCCGGGGGGTGCGTTCCGCGATGCCGATGTTTCAGGCGCTGAAACTCTGCCCCGAAGCCGTGGTGATCAAGCCGCGGATGGATGCCTATGTTGCGGCGTCGCGCGCGATCCGGGCGATGATGGAGGAGTTGACCCCTGCCATCGAACCCCTCTCGCTGGACGAGGCGTTTCTGGATCTGACCGGCACCGCGCGGCTGCATGGGGCGCCGCCTGCGGTGATGCTGGCGCGACTGGTGCGGCGGATGAAGACAGAGCTGGGCCTGACCGGGTCGATCGGGTTGAGCCATAACAAGTTTCTGGCCAAGGTCGCGTCTGACATGAACAAGCCGCACGGGTTTTCCGTGATCGGGCAGGCGGATACGGCAGACTTCCTGCGCGGCAAGCCGGTCAGGATGATCTGGGGTGTCGGGCAGGCGACGCAGGCCGCTCTGGAGGCGGCGGGTATCCGCAGCTTCGACGACCTGCTGCGCTGGGAGGCGCGGGATCTGACGGCGCGGTTCGGCACGATGGGCGACCGGCTGTGGCATCTGGCGCGGGGGCAGGACAATCGCCGCGTCTCGCGCGACAGCCCGATGAAATCCATCTCGAACGAGACGACCTTCAACACGGATACCTCGGACCCGGATATTCTGGACGGGCATATCTGGCGGCTGGCGGAAAAGGTGGCGGATCGCGCCAAGGCCAAGGCCCTGGCGGGGCGTGTCGTCACCTTGAAGCTGAAACGCGCGGATCACCGCATCCTGACGCGGCGCCATGCGCTGCGCGATGCGACGCAGCTTGCGGATCGCCTTTACCGGGAGGCGCGGGCGCTGTTCGATCAGGGTCCGGCGGCGGGGCCCTATCGGTTGATCGGGGTGGGCCTGTCCGATCTGGTGCCTGAAACGGCAGCGGATCTGTCACATGACCTGCTGGACCCGCAGGCCGCTGCGCGACAGAAGGCAGAACGGGCAACGGATGCCATCCGCGCCCGGTTCGGAGAGGAGGCGATTCTCAAAGGGCGTGCGCTGCGCTAGGCCGCGTCACTCGGCGGCCAGCCGCTGTTCCCGCGCGCCGATTTCGACGATGCGGGCAATCACGCCGGTCAGAAGTTTCTGGAAGGTCGCGAAATTGCCATTGGGCCGGATCAGTTGCTCATTCATGTAGAGCGAGCGGTCCACCTCGATCTGGACGACATGCTGCTGCCGCGCGGGGCGGCCATAATGCTGCGCGGTATAGGCCCCGGCAAAGGGCGCGTTGCGGGCGACGACCAGCCCTGTCCCTTCGAACGCGGCCTCGACCTGATCCACGACCCAGCCCGAGGCGGAAGCCCCGAAACGGTCGCCCAGCACGACATCGGGCCGCCGCGCGCCCGAGCGGGCGATGCCGTCCATCGCCTCATGCGGCATGGAGTGGCAGTCGATCAGGATCGCTTCCCCGAACTGTCCATGCGCCTCGTCCAGCAGGCGTTGCAGCGTGGCGTGATAGGGGCGCCAATAGCGGCTGATGCGGGTCTGCACCTCGTCCAGGTCCAGTTTGCCGCGATAGATGGCACGCCCGCCCGCCACGACGCGCGGCACGACGCCAAGCCCCGAGGCGATGCGGGGATTGTGCGACAGGCCGCGCACCCCGTCGATCAGGGCAGGGTCCAGCTCATCGGCGCTGCGGTTGAGGTCGATGAAGGCGCGCGGCGCACCGGCCAGAAGAAGCGGCGCGCCAAAGCCGGGGGCGCAGTCGTAGAGCCTGTCCACGAAAGCATCCTCGGAGGTGCGAATCGTATGTTCGTTCAGAACGGTGCGGCGCAGGAAGGACCAGGAATAGTCGCGCCCACTGTGCGGCGAGGCAAAGACAACGCTGCTGCGCGTCTGTTCGGGCCGGATCAGGTGGTAAGCAACCGCTGTCATGTGTTATCCTTGTTTCACCTGCATCATAGCGCGATAAATCGCTTTGCCAAAAGCCCTTGATCCTGCTTCCGACTCCTTTTATAGACCACGAACCGGCGCGGACATCCGCGCCCCTCTTCGTTTGAGGGGCAAGGCACAAGCCCGGTATCATGGGTGATTAGCTCAGTG
>JAMWZG010000064.1:0-3135 GCA_024304855.1 Paracoccaceae bacterium | reverse complement strand
CGCGTCTACGTCATCAACAAGACACAGCGTCGGTTCAAAGCCCGTCAGGGTTGATCGAAGCGCGATCCAGAACGAAAAGACCGCCTCTCGGGGCGGTCTTTTTGATTCTGCGATGTGGATGGGCTGCGGCCCGCGGGATCAGTCGTAGACGCGCAGATCCTCGATCACCTTGCCATCATTGGGCAGGCTGCCCGGCGACAGCAGCTCGATCTTGCCCTTGAGTTTCAGCACCTCGGCCACGGACCGGGCATAGGCTTCGGCGCTGCCACCGGCGGCTTCGATCTGCACGGTCATCACATCCATCTCGCCCTCGCGGCTGGCAATGACGCGGGCGCGGCTGATTTCGGCGTGTTTGGCCACAAGCTGCGCCACCTGTTCGGGGCGCACGAACATGCCCTTGATCTTGGTCGTCTGATCGGCGCGGCCCATCCAGCCCTTGATCCGCATGTTGGTGCGGCCACAGGGGCTGGTCCCTTCCATCACGGCGGACAGATCGCCGGTCGCGAAACGGATCAGCGGGTAATCGGGGTTGAGCGTCGTCACCACCACCTCGCCCACCTGACCGGGCGCGACGGGATTGCCGGTGCCGGGTGTGACGATCTCGACGATCACGCCTTCATCCACGATCATCCCCTCCTGCGCCTCGCTTTCATAGGCGATATTGCCCAGATCGGCCGTGGCATAGCATTGCAGGCACAGGATGCCGCGATCGGCATATTCCTTGCGCAGCGACGGGAACAGCGCCCCGCCCCCCACGGCGGCGCGGGTGATGCCCAGCGTCACGCCCATCTCATCGGCCTTGTCGAGGATGACCTTCAGGTAATCGGGCGTCCCGGCATAGGCGGTCACACCCACATCGCGGCTGGCCGTCACCTGCAATTCGGTCTGGCCGGTGCCGGCGGGCAGAACCGCCGCCCCCACGGCACGGGCACCGGATTCAAAGATCATCCCTGCGGGTGTCAGGTGATAGCCAAAGCAGTTCTGCACGATGTCACCGCGCCCGATGCCGCAGGCATTCAGGAAACGGCCCATGCGCCACCAGTCATGCTCGGTGCCGCCGGGTTCATAGATCGGGCCGGGCGACTGAAAGACATGGGCAAAGCCATGGGCAGGACGCGTGGTCAGCCCGCCGAAAGGTGCGGCACCCGCCTGTGCGCGGCCAAGGTCGGATTTGCGCAGCACGGGCAGTTTTGACAAAGCCTCGACCGAGGTGATGCCGGCGGGGTTCACCCCGTCCAGCGTTCCGGCATAGCCGGGCAAGGCCTTGGCCCGCGCGATCTGATCCGGCAGCGCGCGGGCGATGGCCGCGGCGCGCTGCGCGGGGCTGCGGGTTTCAAGTTCATCGAAATAGCGGGTCATGGGAGACCTTTCGCAAAAGAACCAATCTTGTGTCGTGCCGTGCGGCCTGTCAGCTCAGCCAACGCTTGCGGCGACGATAGGAGCGCACATCGCGGAAGGATTTCCGCCCCTGATCCGACACGCCAAGGTAGAATTCCTTGACATCCGGGTTCTCGCGCAGGTCGGCGGCAGGGCCGTCCATCACGACGCGACCGGATTCAAGGATATAACCGTAATGGGCAAAGCGCAGGGCGACGTTGGTGTTCTGCTCGGCCAGAAGGAAGGTGTTGCCCTCCTTCTCGTTGAGGTTCTTCACGATGGTGAAGATCTCTTCCACCAGCTGCGGTGCAAGGCCCATGCTGGGTTCATCAAGCAGGATCGTCTCGGGGCGGCTCATCAGGGCGCGGCCGATGGCGACCATCTGCTGCTCACCGCCCGAGGTATAGCCGGCCTGGCTCTTGCGCCGCTCTTTCAGGCGCGGGAAATAGTCGTAAACCATCTGAAGATCGGCCTCGATCGCACCCTTGCCATCCTTGCGGGTATAGGCGCCGGTCATCAGGTTTTCCTCGACCGTCAGGTGTTCGAAACAATGCCGTCCCTCCATCACCTGAATGACGCCCTTCTGCACCAGATCGTTGGGGCTCAGATCCTGCACTCGTTCGCCACGATACAGGATGCTGCCCTTCGTGACCTCGCCACGCTCGGAATGCAGCAGGTTGGAAATGGCCTTGAGCGTGGTAGTCTTGCCCGCGCCATTGCCGCCCAGAAGCGCGGTGATGCCACCTTTGGGCACCTTGAGCGACACGCCCTTGAGCACGAGGATCACGTGATTATAGATCACCTCGATATTGTTGACCTCAAGAAGGGTCTCGTCGGTCCGGCCTGCGTCCAGCATCATTCACGCTCCGTTAAGGTTAACGCGCCCGCCTTTTGGAAGAGCAGCGTTCAGGCTTCTTCTTGCTTCAAATATCCGAAGTGGGCGGGCGGCCACCGGGACCGCCCGCCGCGTGTCGCGCTTATTCGCAGCGCGGGGTGATGTTGGCTTCGGCAGCGTAGGCGGCCGAATCCTCTGCGATCAGCGGGTTCAGAACGTCCTGATCCGACTGGAAGAAATCGGTGATCATCTTCCACTCGCCAGCGGCTGCATCCCACTGTTTCACGGCGCCAAAGCCGTCACCACCGTGGTTTTCGCACGACACGCTGAAGGTCGGGCCGAAGTTCGGCAGGCCGAGGGCGGCCATCTTCTCTTCGGTCATCTCGAGGGCTTCCATCCCGTCGCGCATCATCGCGGGGGTGATCTGTGCGGTGCCATGGATGCCTTGCGCGGTTTTGGCCGCCTCAACGGCCAGCATCGCAGCATAGAGGCCGCGGTTATAGAGCACGGTGCCCATCTGGTCGCCCGCGCCTGCGGCCTTGCCTGCGTCCTTCACGTATTTCTGAAGGTCGGCATAGAGCGGGTAGTCAGAGCCGAGGTTGTGGAAGGTCAGCGCCTTGTAGCCGTTGGCGCCTTCGCCTGCGGGCTTCACGTCGTTCTCCGAACCCGACCACCAGATGCCGATGAAGTTTTCCATCGGGAAACGGATGTTCACGGCTTCCTGAATGGCGACCGAGTTCATCACGCCCCAGCCCCACATCAGCACATAGTCAGGACGCTCGCGGCGGATCTGGAGCCACTGGCTCTTCTGTTCCTGACCGGGGTGATCGACCGCCAGCAGGGTCAGCTCATAGCCGTGCTTCTTGGCCAGTTCTTCCAGCGTGCGGATCGGTTCCTTGCCATAGGCAGAGTTGTGGTAGACG
>JAMWZG010000639.1 GCA_024304855.1 Paracoccaceae bacterium | reverse complement strand
CGCCCGCCGTATGCATGACCTCGGAGACGCGCCCCAGAACCACAAGCTGGCCATTCTCCTCAAGATAGCCGGCATCGCCAGTACGCAGCCACCCGTCCGTCAGGGCTTCGGCGGTCGCTTCGGGTTTGTTGAAATAGCCATTGAACACACCTTCCGAGCGCAAGAGGATTTCACCGTTCTCGTCAATCTTCGCCTCGACACCCGGCACGGGCTTGCCGACGGTATGCAGGCGCACTTCGTTGGGGGCCTGCATCGCGGTGATCGCGCTGTTCTCCGTCTGGCCGTAGAACTGGCGCAGCTTGATCCCGAGGGCGCGATAGAACACGAAGGTATCTTCGCCAATTGCCTCGCCACCGGTAAACGCACTCCTCAGGCGACTCATGCCGAATTGATCCTTGATTGGACCGAAAATGAGCGCCTCCCCCAGAAAACGGCCCAGTGGTTCCAACGCACCGCCACTGTGGCCGTTCAGCTTGCGCGTCTCGGCGGCAATCGCCCGGTCCATGAAGAAGTGGTAAAACCACTTTTTCAACGGGGTTGAGTTCTCCATGCCGACCTGGATTGTTGTCAACATCTGGTCCCAACTCCTGGGTGCTGCCAGGTAGAAGGTCGGTGCGATTTCCCGCATGTCTCGAACGACCGTTTCCTGCCTCTCCGGTACGTTCACCGTGAACCGGAACATCAGCGCCGCCGCCACCGTTATGGCATAATCGCCGACCCAGGCCATCGGGAGATAGGCAAGGATTTCCTCTCCCTCTCCAAACACTCCCGCTGCATGGCCATTGCGGACAGCGGCAAGAACATTCTTCTGGCTCAGTACGATACCCTTCGGCTTGCCCGTGGTGCCCGACGAATGCAGGAAGATTGCCGGGTCCTCGGGCTTCGCTCTGTTCAGAAGTTCATCGCGGCGGCGCGGATCCTCGTTGAGACTGTGCAGGCCGATTTCGATCAGGTGATCCCATGACATTAGCCCATCGTCTTCATAGGATCCCAAGCCGCGTGTTTCATCGTATATAACATGAGCTA
>JAMWZG010000638.1:393-1030 GCA_024304855.1 Paracoccaceae bacterium | reverse complement strand
TTCGATTACCGAGGAGCAAGCGATCGAACGTGTGGGCGCTCCATTCAAGACCTTCATGTTCGCCAATACCCGACCCAAGGATCTGGCGCTATTTCGCGATCTTGCCACGCGGGCGGATGGCACCCCGGCTGTCACGACGCCAGATCCCGTGACCGCCGAGGAGGCCGGCTGGCGCGAACTGGTCCCCGCCTTCATGATTTCGGAACTGCGCCGGGCCTTTGCCATCGGCTTTCTCGTTTATCTGCCTTTTGTCGCCATCGACCTGATCGTGGCCTCGATCCTGATGAGCGCGGGCATGATGATGCTCCCGCCTGTCCTGATCTCGTTGCCCTTCAAGATCATCTTCTTCGTGCTGATCGACGGCTGGTACATGCTGGCCGGAAGCCTGATGGAAAGTTACATGCCGCTTAGCGGATGACCCTTGCAGACCTTGTCTTTTGCCTTTTCCCAGAAGGATCACCCCATGACCTCCACCACGATCGAACACACGTCCTCGCCCTCGCCGCGCAGCGGTCGCAAGCTGCGCGGTCCCGAGAAAGCCGCGATCCTGTTCCTTTGTCTTGGGGAAAAAAGAGGGTCGGAACTCATGAAAAGACTGGATGACAATGACATCCAGAAAATCACGAGAGCCGTGTCG
>JAMWZG010000638.1:0-383 GCA_024304855.1 Paracoccaceae bacterium | reverse complement strand
GCGATCGAGTTTGTTGAACAGGTCCGCCATGCGCTGCTGCATCGCCGCCGCGATCCTGTCCAAACTGCCGACCGAGATCGCCGCCAAGGCCCTGACACGGATGTCCGAAGAACGGATGCAAGCCGTCGTCGAACGCATGATCCGGATGAAAGCCGTTCCAGCCGACACCATGAAGCAGATCGAGGAAACGCTGCACCGTGATCTGGTGTCCACCGCTACCCAATCCGGCGCGGCGGCGATGCAGCAGCGCATGGCGGACCTGTTCAACAAACTCGATCGCGACACGTTCGAAGCCCTGTCCAAGAAACTGGAATCGCGGATGCCGAACGACTTTGGAACGATCCGGCAAAAGATGTTCACCTTCGACGATCTCATGAAGCTGG
>JAMWZG010000637.1 GCA_024304855.1 Paracoccaceae bacterium | reverse complement strand
GCCGCGGCCCCGGTCAGCACATAGATGCCCGCCCCCACCATGATGCCCACGCCGTAGGCGGTCAGCAGGCCGGGGCCGATCCTGCGCTTCAACGCCTCAGCCATGCGGGCCACCCCGCGCCTGCGGCTTCTTCTTGCTGCAAATATCCAGATGGCTCCGGCCCCGCGTCGTGCAACGGGTGCGGGACCAGCACATCCGCTCAGCCTTGCAGCCGCGCGGGCAGGTTGTTGGCCCAGGCGCTGATGGTGCCCGCACCAAGGCAGACCACCATATCGCCGGGCCGCCCCTGTTCGCGCACAAGGCGCGTGAGATCATCCTCATCCGTCACCGCGCGGGCGTGCCTGTGGCCGTGGCGGATCAGACCGGCCACCAGATCGTCGCGGCTGGCCCCTGCGATGGGCGCCTCGCCCGCAGCATAGACCTCGGCGATGGCCACCACATCGGCCTCGTTGAAACAGCCGCAGAAATCCTCGAACAGCGCCGACAGGCGGGTATAGCGGTGCGGCTGATGCACAGCGATCACGCGGCCCGAAGTCGCCTGCCGCGCCGCTTTCAGCACGGCGGCAATCTCGACCGGATGATGGCCGTAATCGTCGATGATGGTCACGCCATTCACCTCGCCCACCTTGGTAAAGCGCCGGTTCACGCCACCAAAGGCGGCCAGCGCGCCCCGGATCTCGTCGCCCTTCATCCCCAAGTGCCGCGCCACGGCCACGGCGGCCAGCGCGTTGGACACGTTGTGATCGCCCGGCATCGGCAGCGAACAACCCTCGATCAGGATATCCTCGGCCTGAAGCGCTATGTCGAAATGCGCAACACCCCCCTCATAGCGCAGGTTCAGCGCGCGCACATCGGCCTGCGCGTTGAAGCCGTAAGTGATGACGCGGCGGTCGGTGATCTTGCCCACCAGACTGCGCACCTCGGGATGATCGGTGCAGCAGACGGCGACACCGTAGAAGGGGATATTCGAGACGAAATCGACAAAGCCCTGTTTCAGCCGCTCGAAATCGCCCCAATGCTCCATATGTTCGGGGTCGAT
>JAMWZG010000636.1 GCA_024304855.1 Paracoccaceae bacterium | reverse complement strand
ATGGCCCCCCAGTCACCAAGACGCCCCAGATGGAAACTGTTGCGCAGTGACGCGCGTTTTGTCACGAACCCTTATTGCACAGCGATCCCGGCCACCGACAAGACCCCTATGTTCTTGCTGGATATGGCGACAAGCACCATCGCCATGGGTAAGGTCAGGGTGGCCCATCTCAGCGGCAAGGCCGTGCCACAGGGTGCGCTGGTCGATTCCCTTGGCCATCCGACCACGAACCCTTCCGTCATGTTTGACGATCCAACTGGCGCCCTGACGACCTTCGGAATGCACAAGGGATTCGGCCTTGCCCTGTTGGGTGATCTTCTGGGCGGCGCGCTCAGCGGCGGGGGTGCCTATGCTCCGGAACGCGAGGTGCCGTCTCGAATCCTCAACAACATGCTGGCTATCCTGATTGATCCCGCGGCTTTCGGCTCGATTCAGGACTTTGAGAACGAGGTGGACAGATACACCGACTGGGTGAAGGCATCGCCACCCACCCCGGGCGTGGATGCGGTGCAGTTTCCGGGCGATCCGGAACGGCGCAGCACGCAGGAGCGGTTGACCCACGGCATTCCCATGGATGACGGAACATTCGGCCAGTTGATCGAGACGGCAAGCTCTGTCGGTGTCCCACAGGACATGATCGACGCGTTCGTTCTGGGCAGATCCGACGCTCCCTAGTCCGGATGCAGGCCCCATCTGTCTGCAAGTCGCGCCGTGACTGCAATGATCGAACTTGCAAAAGGCAGGATGATGAAGATCCGGATCACATGGAACGCGGTCACGATGGCAAGACCTTCTTGCAGGATCTTGGCGGTCAGGGCCATTTCGGTGACGCTGCCGGGTGCGGTGGACAGGATCATGACCTGCCATGACTGACCGGTCAGCCATGACAGCAGCAGCCCCATCCCAAGACACAGCAGGATCAGAAGGATCGCGGCAAAGATCGCGCCGGGGATGAACCCCTGCGCGCGACGGAACAGATCGCGATCAAAGACAGCGCCCAGCCAGACGCCCAGAAACACCTGCGCCAGCACAAGCACCGGATAGG
>JAMWZG010000635.1 GCA_024304855.1 Paracoccaceae bacterium | reverse complement strand
GCCGTCGCGGCGGAAGCACCAGTAGGTCCAGCCGTTGCAGCTGGGTGCGCCTTCCAGATGGGCGCCGACCTGATGGATCGAGCCTTTGACATCATCCCCGATCAGCGTGCCATCGGCGCGGACCTTGGCCTTGAAGCGGCCGTTCATGGACCACAGTTCCTCGCCGGGGCGCAACATGCCGCGCTCGACCAGTTGGCCAAAGGGGATGCGCGGTTCGGCGCGTTTCGAGGCCGAAACGACCAGCGCCTCGCGGTCGAACTTGCGGGTGTTGGACAGGCGCTTCTCGGCGACGCGGCGATAGGCCTCCTCGCGCTCGATCCCGATATATTCGCGGCCCAGCATCTTGGCCACCGCTCCGGTCGTGCCGGTGCCGAAGAACGGGTCCAGCACCACATCGCCCGGATTGGTCGAACCGACCAGCACGCGGTGCAGCAAGCTTTCGGGCTTCTGCGTCGGATGCGCCTTGTCGCCGTTGTCATCCTTGAGCCGCTCATGCCCGGTGCAGATCGGCAGCACCCAGTCGCTGCGCATCTGGACGCCATCATTCAGCGATTTCAACGCCTCATAGTTGAAGGTGTATTTCGCGCCTTCCGATTTGCTGGCCCAGATCATCGTCTCATGCGCGTTGGTGAACCGCTTGCCCCGGAAATTCGGCATCGGGTTCGACTTGCGCCAGACCACATCGTTCAGCAGCCAGAAGCCCGCGTTCTGCATCGCCGCACCGACGCGGAAGATGTTGTGATATGACCCGATCACCCAGATCGCACCATGCGGTTTCAGCAGACGCCGCGCCGCAGTCAGCCAGTCGCGGGTGAATTTGTCATAGGCGGCAAAGCTGTCGAACTGGTCCCAGTGATCATCCACCGCATCGACCAGCGAATTGTCGGGCCGGTGAAGATCGCCCTTGAGTTGCAGATTATAGGGAGGATCTGCGAAAATCAGGTCGATGGAGCCTTCGGGAAGGCTGTTCATCACCTCGATGCAATCACCGCCAAGGATCGTGTTGAGGGGCAGCGTGGCTGCACCTTTCGCGTCTGTTTTTATCGTCA
>JAMWZG010000634.1:787-1053 GCA_024304855.1 Paracoccaceae bacterium | reverse complement strand
TGGCGCGACCCCCATCGTCTTGCTGTTCAACAACGGCATGTATGGCACGATCCGCATGCATCAGGAGCGCGATCACCCGCTGCGCGTCTCTGGCACCGATCTGAGAACCCATGATTTCGTCCGCATGGCCGAAGGCTATGGCTGCCATGCCGAGCGCGTGACGCGGACCGAGGATTTTGCAGCGGCTCTGGACCGGGCCCGCGCCTCGGGCAAGCCTGCTGTGCTGGAGCTGGTGACGGACCCCGAACCTGTCTCTTATACACATC
>JAMWZG010000634.1:419-778 GCA_024304855.1 Paracoccaceae bacterium | reverse complement strand
CGCCCCCGATTTCCTGGCGATTGCGCCCAACAACAAGATCCCGGCCATCGTGGATCACGATACCGGGGTCAATTTGTTCGAATCCGGTGCGATCATGATCTATCTGGCCGAGCGCGAAGGGCGCTTTCTGCCGACCGACGTCAAGCCCCGCGCCGCTGTGATGCAGTGGCTGATGTGGCAGATGGGTGGGTTTGGCCCGATGCTGGGACAGGCGCATGTGTTCCTGAAATTCAATCGCGGTCTGTCGCAGCCCGCAGAAGAGCGTTTCGCGAAAGAGGCCAAGCGCCTTTACGCCGTGCTGGACAGACAACTGGCCGACAATGAGCATGTCGCTGGCGACTATTCCATCGCAGATATGG
>JAMWZG010000634.1:0-409 GCA_024304855.1 Paracoccaceae bacterium | reverse complement strand
TATCGTGCGCTGGCAGAACGCCCTGCCGTGCAGCGCGGCTACCAAGTGCCGAGCGATGTCGGGCCAATTCCGATGCCCGCATGAGCGCGCGAACCATCGTCGTCACCGGTGCAGGAAGCGGGATAGGCCGGGCCACCGCCCGGCTTTTTCTGGACAACGGCTGGCGCGTTGCGCTGGTCGGTCGCCGTGCCGACGCGCTGACCGAAAGCGCGCAGGCGGATCCGCAGGCGCTGATCCTTCCATGTGATGTCACGGATGAGGCAGCGGTCGATGCGGTCTTTGACACGGTTCTCGACCGCTGGGGCCGGATCGACGTGCTGTTCAACAATGCCGGTCGCAATCTGGGCGCAGACACACCAGACCGGATCGCCCCGGATGATTTCCGCGCTGTGCTGGATGTGAACGTGAC
>JAMWZG010000633.1 GCA_024304855.1 Paracoccaceae bacterium | reverse complement strand
TCGATTGCATTGAAGCAGTGGGGTTTGCGACTGAGCGCCCGATCCGGGAGCTGGAAAGCCCGCGTCGCACTGGCGCGCAAGCTGGCCGTTACGCTTCTGACCATGTGGAAAACAAACACGATGTTCGAGAACAGGAGCTTCACCACATAATTTTGAGACAACCGAACGCCAGGCACGTTCCGGGTCTGGCCAAAGTCATCTCGCGACGCGCTTTGCTGCACGCCCCCGACATCGGCGATGACAGCGTGAATCACATCGAGAGACTTTCAAGCATGGCGCCATTGTGAGGCAGTTCTGAACACCTGACCTCGAAGACGACAACGCAATGGGAGCACCGCGACATAGAAGACCTGGAAATTGCATTGACCGATTAGACGATAAGCGCGTAGAGCGGATTTGGCGGCGGGAGGGGCTTAAAGTCCCACAGAAACAGGCTAAGAAGGGAAGGCTCTGGCTGAATGACGGGGCGTGTGTCCGTCTCCGGCCAGAACGCCCAAACCATGTCTGGTCCTATGATTTCGTGCAGGACCGAACGCATGACGGGCGGCTGTTTCGCACCCTCAACATCATCGATGAGTTCACGAAGGAGGCCATGGTGATCCGCGTCAAACGCAGGCTTAATTCCGGCGACCACGTCGACGCCTTGACCGACCTGTTCATCCTGCGCGGTCCGCCGGAATACATAAGATCCGACAACGTCCTATGTCGGGAACTTTTGGCTGTTTAAGTCAGCAGGTCATGGGGGCATCCGGCGAACCGGATGCCCTGAATCGTTGCCCAGACGGGCTCTGCCGTCAAGAAATGATCTCTTCCATAGCAAACACAGGGTACGCGCGGTTGCGGCCCTCACCGTCCTCAATACGAGATCCCAAATCCCAAGCAGAAGGCCCAAACATTATCTACGAGGTCAGCGAATTGCCTCCACGGCTGCTACAGAGAGAGGTCCTTCCGCCTGGGCTCACCCCTTCGAAGAAGGGGCGATAGGGTGCGCCGTGATTGACCACGGCGTGTACGGCGCGCGCCATCTTGGCCGCGATCGCGGTGTAAGCCTTT
>JAMWZG010000632.1 GCA_024304855.1 Paracoccaceae bacterium | reverse complement strand
GGTCTGGTTCTGGGGCCGCATGGTCAAGCTGACCTATGACAAATCCTCCGGCCTCATGCTGGCCGAGGTGCGCGCCCGCGACCCCGAACCCGCCTCATCGTCTCGGAAAGCGAGGAGATGATCAACCGCCTCAACGAAACCGCCCGCCGCGACACCACCCGCAACGCCGAGGCCGACCTTGAAGCCGCCCTCACCCGCTTGCGCGCCGCGCGCGAAGCGGTGGCCGAATTCCGTGTCCGCACCCGCATCGTCGATCCGCAGGCCGATGTGCAGGGCCGCATGGGCGTGCTCAACACCCTGCAACAACAACTGGCCGAGGCGCTGATCGCCAATGACCTCTTGCTGCAAACCTCGGATGCCGCCGATCCCCGCGTCCGGCAGGCCCAGCGCCTGATCGACGTGATCCGCAACCGCATCGACGAGGAACGCCGCACCTTCGCGGAACAGGATGTCACCGTCGATGAAACCGAATACCCCCGCCTGATCGCCCAATACGAAAGCCTGCTGGTCGATCAAGCCTTTGCCGAAACCACCTATCAGGCCGCGCTGATGGCGCTGGATGCCGCCCGCTCCAACGCCTCGCGCCAAAGCCTCTATCTCGCCAGTTTCATCCAGCCCACGCTGTCGCAACGCGCGGCCTATCCCGAACGCTTCATCCTGATCGGGGTCACGGCGTTCTTCCTGACCCTGCTCTGGTCGGTGCTGGCGCTGATCTACTACAGCCTGCGCGACCGCGGCTGACCGGCAAGGGGGGCGCAGGCGATGATCACCTTCGAGGACATCTCCAAAGGCTTCTGGGTCAAGGGCGACTACCGCCCCGTGATCCGCAACCTGAACCTGCACCTGCCCTCGGGCAAGTCGCTGGCCCTTCTGGGTCGCAACGGCGCGGGCAAATCCACCCTGCTCAGCATCATCGCGGGCACCATGCGCCCCGACACCGGCCGCATCATCAGCGACGGTTCCATCAGCTTCACCGTCGGCTTCGCGGGCAGCTTCCACGGTGACATGACCGGCGCGCAGAACACCCGCTTCGTCGCCCGCGTCTATGGCGTGGAC
>JAMWZG010000631.1 GCA_024304855.1 Paracoccaceae bacterium | reverse complement strand
TCTACCACTGAGCTAATCACCCGGTGAGGCGGCTTTTAGACTCAGTCGTCATCCTCTGCAAGAGCCTCTTTTCCACCTTTTCCCTCGCCGCCGCCCTGCCGCAGACGACAGATCAGGACGCGGCCGTTGCCGGCTTCCTTGACGCGGGTGGTCTTGAGCCGGCCCATCGGTTGCAGGACCAGCTCCCGCCCCTCGAACAGGGCCTCGCCCAGAACGGCCAGCATCGCCTCGACCACCTGCTTGGCGTCCTTTTTCTTGACGCCCGAGCGTTTCACGACCTTGTCGATCAGGTCTTTCTTCTTCATCTCCGGCCCGGTCACGACGGGCGTGGCGGATGTGACCAGTTTCGGCTCTGCTGCCGGGGCGTCTGCGGAAGGCGCCGCAGGGGCGCTGGCGACCGCCGGGACCGGGGCTTTCTCGGGGGCCGGCACGGGTTTGATGACCACGGGCACGGGCTTGGGCAGGTCAGTCTTGACGGGCGTGGCCGCCGGTGGGGTTGGCGCGGCGGCGGGCTTGGCCATCTTGAGCGTCACCGACTTTGCCGCAGGCTTGGGCGCGGCTTTCGCGGCAGGTTTGGCCGCCGATGTGGCAACCGTCTTGTCAGCCGTCTTGGAGACCGCCGGTTTGGCCGCCAGTTTGGCCCCCGGTTTACCCTGTGCCGGCGTCTTCTTGTCCGAACCCTTTACTTTACCCATGATCACTGTCCCGAGATTTGTTTCCTGTTCAGAAACACATAACCTGAATTTTTGGACAGTGCATGAAAAATCGGCGGCACCTTTTCGGATGCCGCCGATCTGTGACCTGCTTTGCGCCGAAAGCCTCAGCGGCTCAATGCGCGACGGCGCTGCTCGATGGCTCGGCCTTGGCGACGGCTGCGGCTGCGGCGGCCTCCTCGGCCTCCTCATCCCATTCGATCGCCTCGGGCACGCGCACGAGGGCCAGCTTCAACACCTCGGACACATGGCTGACGGGGATGATGTCCAGCCCCTCCTTCACATTGTCCGGGATCTCGGCCAGATCCTTTTCGTTCTCGGTCGGGATCAGCACGGTCTTGATA
>JAMWZG010000630.1 GCA_024304855.1 Paracoccaceae bacterium | reverse complement strand
CACCCAGCACAAGCACCCGCAGCGGTCCGCCCCCCTCCACCCTCCGGCCTATCGGTTCAGCAATTCGCGGTGATACCGCCGCAACAGCAGCAGCCCCAGCACCATCGGCACCAAGACCCAGACCCCGACATACCCGACCGAGATATAGGTGGGCCGATAAAGCGGATAGAACCCCTCGCGCATCATCCCGGTCAGATGCATCAGCGGATTGAACCAGATGATGTCCTGCGCAAAGAGGGGCATATCCTCATAGAGGAAGATCACCCCCGAAATCAGGAACAAGGGCTGCGTCAGGATGCGCCACAACTGGTTCCACACCGGAAAGCGCATGAACAGATAGCAGTTCAGACAGCCCACCCCCAGACCCAGCGCCGCCACCAGCCCCATCGCCATCAGGATCGGCCCCCAGTCCGGCACGATCCGCAACCCGTCATAAAGCACGATCCCCCACAGGATCAGCACCGTCACCACGATCACCACCAGGTAATTCAGCATGAACCGCGCCGCGATGGCATCGACCCAGGTGACACGCGGATAGCGCAGCAAAGGCGCCGAAAAGGTCAGCGCATTGCCCACCTGCCCGCCCAGCACCGTGAACACCTGAAGGATCATGAACCCCGTCCCCTTGAACAGCAGGAAAGACGTGCCCAGCGACGGCGCCGCCGCCAACAGTTCGAAGGCCAGCCCCAGCACGATGATCATGCCCAAAGGTTCCGCCACCGCCCAGACATAGCCGCCGGGCGTGCGACCATAGCGCGTGGACATCTCGCGCAGCATCAAGGCCACGATGACCCGCGACGCCTCGCCCCGCGCAGGGGCCGCGCGCGGCACCGGACCGGCCCCCTCGAAAGAGCGGGTCTGCGGGGAATGGGACACATCAGGCAGGGACAAGGGGCAGACCAACTCGCACGATACACAGACCCCTTCTATCGCCCAACTCCGCCAATCGTGCAATGAACTCTTGGGCTTGCCCGCAGAAGTTGCTACACGCGAAGCAGTGAATTGTCAGTCCGCCCAAGTTTCAGGGATTACCATGACCAAGCCCACCCCGGCACCAG
>JAMWZG010000063.1:10971-13821 GCA_024304855.1 Paracoccaceae bacterium | reverse complement strand
GGCCGAGGGGCTGGCCGCGCTCGCCTCTTTCCTGACGGTGCGGGGGCGGGACTATCGCCGGGCCATGTCCTCGCCACTCACCGGGGCCACGGCCTGTTCGCGCCTCTCGCCGCATCTGGCCTTTGGCACCGTGTCACTGCGCGAGGCGGATCAGGCGGCGGCTGCGCGCGCCCGACAGCTGCGCGGCGCGGGCGACGACCCCGACACAGGCTGGGCCGGGTCGGTGCGATCCTTCCGCTCGCGCCTGGCCTGGCGCGATCATTTCATGCAAAAGCTCGAGGATGAGCCGGCGCTGGAATGGCGCTGCCTGCATCCCGCCTATGAGGGGCTGCGCCCCGCCATAGCCGATCCCGCGCGGCTGGAGGCCTGGCAAAAGGGCGAGACGGGCCTGCCCTTTGTCGATGCCTGTATGCGGTCGCTGACGGCGACGGGCTGGCTCAATTTCCGGATGCGCAGCATGGTGACGGCGGTGGCCAGCTATCACCTCTGGCTCGATTGGCGCGCCACGGGGGCGCATCTGGCGCGGATGTTCACCGATTACGAACCGGGCATCCATTGGTCACAGGCGCAGATGCAATCGGGCACCACCGGCATCAATACGCTGCGCATCTACAACCCGGTCAAGCAGGGGCTGGATCAGGATCCGACCGGCGCCTTTACCCGCGCGTGGTTGCCGGAACTGGCCGCCGTGCCCGATGCGCTCTTGCAGGAACCCTGGCGCTGGGACGGGGCGGGGGCCTTACGCTATCCTGCGCCCATCGTCGATGTGAAACAGGCCTCCGCCTGGGCGCGTGACCGCGTCTGGGCGGTGCGGCAGGGCGACGGGTTTCACGCGCAGGCGGCGGCGGTGGTGCGCAAACATGCCAGCCGCAAGGATGGCACCGGCCGCTTCCGGCGCGACCCCGTGCGGGTGACGAAAAAGGACAACCGACAGATGGGCTTCGATTTCTGATGGCGATGCGGCGCAAATCCGACCTGCCGGAAAAGACCTGTGCCACCTGTGGCCGTCCCTTCACCTGGCGCAAGAAATGGGCCAAGGTCTGGGAGGAGGTCCGCTATTGTTCCGACCGCTGCCGGGGCGCGCGCGGCAAGGCCAAGGCCGGCCCTGCCACGCCCGGAAAATGCGGCTGATTGGTCAGGTTTCCTGACCGCCTCTGTTGCCTATCGGAAACTTTGGTTCTAATAAGCGTCGCACCACGGGTATGCGGCGGGATGCCGTGCGAAAAGGGAGCAGAACCATGTCAGATCGCGTCACCACTCATGGCTTGCAGGTCGATCGCCAGCTTTTTGATTTCGTCGAGGCGCAGGCCCTGCCGGGCACGGGTGTCGCCTCCGAGGCGTTCTGGTCGGGCTTTGCCGCGCTGCTGCGTGACCTGACCCCGAAGAACCGCGCCCTGCTGGCCAAGCGTGACGCGCTGCAATCCCAGATCGACGCCTGGCATGTCGCGCGCCGCAACCAGTCGCATGACGCTGCCGCCTACAAGGCGTTTCTGGAACAGATCGGCTATCTTCTGCCCGAGGGCGGGGATTTCCGCATCGAAACCGCCAATGTCGATCCCGAAATCGCCACGATCCCCGGCCCGCAGCTGGTGGTGCCGATCACCAATGCCCGTTTCGCGCTCAATGCCGCCAATGCCCGCTGGGGCAGCCTTTACGACGCCTTCTACGGCACCGATGCCATGGGCAGCCTGCCGCCCAAGGGGGGCTATGACCGTGGCCATGGCGCGCGTGTCGTGGCCCGCGCGCGGGTGTTCCTGGACGAGGCGTTTCCGGTGCAGGGCACCAGCCATGCCGACGCCCGCCGCTATCATGTGCAGGACGGCCAGTTGCTGATCGACGATCACCCGCTGATGCAGCCGGCCAAATTCGCCGGCTACCGTGGCCATCCCAAGGCGCCCGATGCGGTGCTGCTGGTCAACAACGGCTTGCATGTGGAACTGGTCTTCGACCGCACCCATCCCATCGGCAGCCGCGATCAGGCGGGGCTGGCGGATGTGGTGCTGGAATCCGCCGTGTCGGCCATCATGGATTGCGAGGATTCGGTGGCCTGTGTGGATGCCGCCGACAAGGTGCTGGCCTATGGCAACTGGCTGGGCCTGATGAAAGGCGATCTCGAGGAGACCTTCGAGAAGGGTGGCAAGACCATGACCCGCCGCCTCTCGCCCGACCGGACCTTCACCGCGCCGGATGGCAGCACGATCACCCTCAAGGGCCGGGCGCTGCTCTGGGTGCGCAACGTCGGCCATCTGATGACCAACCCCGCCATTCTGGACGCCGACGGCAACGAGGTGTTCGAAGGGCTGATGGACGCGATGATGACCGTCCTCATCGCCATGCATGACCTGCAAAGGCGCGGCAACTCCACCCTCGGGTCGGTCTATGTGGTGAAACCCAAGATGCACGGCCCCGAGGAAGTGGCCTTCGCCGATGAGATCTTTGCCCGCGTCGAAGATGTGCTGAGCCTGCCCCGCGCCACCGTCAAGATCGGCGTGATGGACGAGGAGCGCCGCACCTCCGTCAACCTCAAGGAATGCATCCGCGCCGCCAAAACCCGTGTCGCCTTCATCAACACCGGCTTTCTGGACCGCACGGGCGACGAGATCCACACCTCGATGGAAGCAGGCCCCTTCAGCCGCAAGGATTTCATCAAGCGCAAGGGCTGGATCACCGCCTATGAGGATCTGAACGTGGACATCGGCCTCGAATGCGGCCTGTCGGGGCGCGCGCAGATCGGCAAGGGCATGTGGGCCATGCCCGACATGATGGCCGCCATGCTGGAACAGAAGATCGGCCACCCCAAGGCCGGGGCCAATTGCGCCTGGGTGCCCAGCCCCACGGCGGCCACGCTGC
>JAMWZG010000063.1:0-10961 GCA_024304855.1 Paracoccaceae bacterium | reverse complement strand
ACGCTGCACGCGCTGCATTACCACAAGGTCGATGTCTTCGCCGTGCAGGCGCGCCTGGCAAAGGGCGGCCGTCGCGGCCATGTCGAAGGCATCCTCGACATCCCGCTGGCCACCTATCAGAAATGGACCGAGGCGCAGAAGATCGCGGAAGTCGAGAACAACGCCCAAGGCATCCTTGGTTATGTCGTGCGCTGGGTGGATCAGGGCGTCGGCTGTTCCAAGGTGCCCGACATCAATGACGTGGGCCTGATGGAGGACCGCGCGACCTGCCGCATCTCGGCGCAGCATGTCGCCAACTGGCTGCATCACGGCATCGTCAGCCGCGATCAGGTGATGGCCGCGCTGCAAAAGATGGCCGCCGTGGTGGACCGCCAGAACGCCGCCGATCCCGCCTATCGCCCGATGGCCCCCGGTTTCGACGGCATCGCCTTTCAGGCCGCCTGCGATCTGGTCTTTCTGGGCCGCGAGCAGCCCTCGGGCTATACCGAGCCGGTGCTGCATCGCCGCCGCCTTGAATTCAAAGCCGCACAATGAACACGGGAAACCCCAGGATGATCACATTGCAACAGGCGCAGACCATGATCACGGTCGCGCGCGACAAGGGCCGCGAGATGGGGCTCAAACCCCTCTCCATCGCCGTGCTGGATGCGGGCGGGCACCTTCTGGCCTTCGCCCGCGAAGATGGCGCAAGCCCGGGCCGGTTCGAGATTGCGCGCGGCAAGGCTTACGGCTCGATCATGCTGGGAATGCCCGGATCGGCCCAGATGGCGCGGGCCGAAGGGCAGTCCTATTTCATGGCCGCGATGAGCAGCACCTTTGACGGCAAGCTGGTGCCCGTGCCGGGCGGCGTGCTGGTCAAACAGGGCGAGACGATCATCGGCGCGGTTGGCGTCACCGGCGACACCTCGGACAATGACGCCGCCGTGGCCGTCGCGGGGATCGAGGCGGCAGGCTTCACCGCCTGGGCCTGACATCCCCCGCGCGGGAACAAGGCGCGGCACGCGCCGCCGCGCGATCGCCGTCCCGCCCCCCGGGGCGGCGATTTTGCAGACCGCGCGGCACGCGCCGAGGGTCGAAGACTGGGCGTGGATAAACTGCCCCAAACAAAGGCTGCATCGCCCCCCCGCAGGCCGGCGATCACGCGGCTTGTGACAGGGCCGATGCGGATGCAACCCGCATCACACCGCGCCCCTGCGCGGCCTTCTGCGCCATATTCAGGCATTTGACACAAAGCCGAGCGGAAAGACCCCGCTTTCATGTTTCATTGCCCGGCGAAAACCTATATCTTGTTCCCAAACAGGCGCGCAACACCATCAGGACAGCAGGCATGGCACGACCCGTCGTCGGCATCATCGGCAACCACCATCTGATCAATGACCAGTATCCGGCCCACGCAGGCGGCGCCATGAATTCCGAGGCGGTCTCCTGCGTCGCGGGCTGTATGCCGCTTCTGATCCCCGCCGATCCGCGTTTCGTCTCGATCCCCGAACTGCTCGACGTCTGCGACGGTTTCCTGCTGACCGGCGGCCGCCCCAACGTCCACCCCCACGAATATGGCGAGGACGAGACCGAGGCGCATGGCGCCTTCGACCGCGCCCGCGATGCCATTGCCCTGCCGCTGGTGCGCGCCTGCGTGGAACGCGGCCAGCCCTTCCTCGGCATCTGTCGCGGCTTTCAGGAAGTGAACGTCGCCATGGGGGGCAGCCTCTATCCCGAAATCCGCGACCTGCCGGGCCGGATGAACCACCGGATGCCCCCCGATGGCACGCTGGAGGAGAAATTCGCCCTGCGCCACCCTGTCACCTTTACCGAAGGCGGCGTCTTCCACCGCCTGATGGGCGCGCAGGAGGTGATGACGAACACGCTGCACGGGCAGGGCATCTGCCGCCCCGGCGCGCGGATCGTGATCGACGGCCACGCCCCCGATGGCACGCCCGAGGCGATCTATGTCAAGGATGCGCCCGGATTTACCCTGTCGGTGCAATGGCATCCCGAATGGGACGCCGCCAATGACCCGGTCTCGCGCCCGCTTTTCACCGCCTTTGGCGATGCGGTGCGCGCCTGGGCTGCGGCCGGGGCCGCGCGCGGGGCCAAGGTGCTGAAAACCGCCTGATCCTGATCCTGATCCTGTCCTGATCCTGTCCTGATCCGTTCCGGTTTGCGCCAGCGCAAAGTCCGGGGGCGATGAACGTGTTACCCTTCCGCTCGTCCCGCAACCCCGGAAGGACTGCACATGACCATTCTCATCGCCTATGCCACCACCGAAGGCCAGACCCGCAAGATCGCGCGCACCTGCGCCGATCACCTGACCATGCGCGGTCACAGTGTGGAACTGCTGTCATTGGCCGACCTCGATGATGCTGATGATCCCGTGGACATGTCGCGCTTTGCGGCCGTGATCCTTGCCGGATCGCTGCACGGGATGCGCCTGCAACCGCAGCTCATCCGCTTTGCGACCCGCCACGCGGCGGCGCTGAATGACCGGCCCAGCCTGTTCCTGATGGTCTCGCTGGCCGCAGCGGGCACCGACCCGCAGGAACACAAGGATCTTGCGCGTATCGCCTCTGAATTCGCACAAATCTCTGGCTGGACCCCTGGTCAGACTGTGCAAGTTGCAGGTGCCTTCCGCTTCACGCAATATGACTTCTTCAAAAGCCTTGCGATGCGCTGGATCGCCCACAGCAAGGGCGAGGTGGTCGATCCCCATGCCGACAAGGAATATACCGACTGGGCCGCGCTGGCCGCGCTGATGGCCCGCTGGCCTGCCTGACAGGACGGGGCGGGGCAGGGTTCGCGTGATCCGATCCCCCGGTCCGAGGGTTGATCCATAACCATCGGCAGACAGCCCAGGTCAGGGGCCGGTCGGGGGCCGGTTGGGGGCAGGCAGGCCCGGCCCAAGCCCGCACCCGATCAACCGCCAGCGATGACAGTCACGCGGCCATCACCCCGCGACGGACCGCGCCCCGGCCTGAACATGCAGCCGCAGCCCTTCTCCTGCTCAGGCATCGCCGCCACCTCTCACGCTCTTGCCATCTCCACGGGCGACCGTCGGCCTCGTCTCCAGCCTCGGCCCCCTCGGCTGTCCCCTCGGCCTGCCGCCTGCGCCTCTTCCGCAGGCCGGATGCGGGCCGGATGCGCGCCGCATCCCCGGCGCTGACAGGGGGCAATGGTTAAGATGTGGTGAATCCGCGCCTGCAAGGCATTGTTATCATTGACCTCGCTAAATGTCCCACGGTGGGACATCGGCTCAGACCAGGGTCAGCAACCGGATCTCATGCCGCCGCAGACAGGTCCGCGCCGTATCCCCATACCCGCCCGGATCGGCCCGCAACTCCGGAAAGCAGCGGAACAGATCCTCCCGGCTGGCCTCCGACAAGGCCTGCAACCCGACATGGCCGGGATGGAAACTCTCGGTCGCCGCCCCTTCGGCAAAGATGATCTCATGCCGGTCAAACAGCAGGTGAAGATAGGTCACGCTGTCACACCCGACCCGCGTGATCGTCCCGCCATTGACCAGATGCTTGGCCGACAGCAGCACCTCGGGCGCGTCAAAGTAAAGGCTCGCCGCCGTCGAGCGGTGCAGCATCCGGTGCTGCGGCGAGACCAGCAGCGGCGCGCCATTGCCCAGCACGCCTGTCTCGAACCGGATCGGGGCAAAGTCACCATGCCCCGCCACCGTCCGCCGCCCCGTCCAGCGCAGCGGTTGCAGCCCGTTGTCCCGCGTCACCACCAGATCGCCGGGCCGCAGATCCTCGACCGCGCGCGGCCCCCGGTCCGTCAGGATGCGGGTGCCGGCGGTGAAGCAGATGATCACCCCCTCCATGTTCGAGAAGGTGACAGAGGTGCCATCCCGCAGCGTCGCCGTGCCCGCAAGGGCCGCGGGATCGGTGTTGGAATAGGTCACATTCTCCCAATCGACCAGACCGCCGAAGTCGATCGTATCGCCGCCGGTCTCATCCCCCTCGCCGCCATCGACGGTGATCGTGCCCCCGCCCAGTGCAGCGGGGTCCAGCAGGAAGGTGTCGTTGCCCGCCCCGCCGGTCACGGTATCGCCGGCACCGATGTGGATCACATCATCGCCCGCCCCGCCATCCAGCAGATCCGCGCCCGTGCCGCCGATGAGCGTGTCATCGCCATCGCCGCCATAGAGCCGGCCATCCCCGCCGCGCCCGTCCAGGATGTCATCCCCGCCGCCGCCATAAAAGACGTTGGTGTAATCCGCGCCCTGTCCGTCAAAGCCGGTGAGCGTGTCATTCCAGGCGGAGCCGACGATGCCGTCGATCCCGCCGGTGATGGTGTCATTGGCCGCATCCCCGCCCGAGACGGTGTTGCTGGACAGATCCACCGCCACACCCGCGCCCGAGGCGGAATAGTCCACCATATCCATGCCCGCGCCGCCGGACATGTTGTCCGCACCCGCGCCGCCGATGAAAGTGTCATTGCCATCGCCGCCGACAAGCTGGTTGATCCCGGCGCCGCCGCTGAGCAGGTCATCGCCCGCATCGCCCTGCAAGCTATCGTTGCCCGCACCGCCAAAGAGCCTGTCGTTGCCGGTGCCCCCGGCCAGCGAATCCGCCCCCGCCTCGCCATAGAGCGTGTCATTGCCGTCGCCGCCCGTCAGGGTGTCGTCGCCCGCCACCTCGGGGATGGTGGTGAAATGCACATCCGAGACCCAGATCCCCTGCGTCCCGTTGAGGCCGTTGGAATAGGAGATGCTGATCTGGCTGACGGGGCCGGGGATCTGCACCAGCGCCGAGCCCGAGGCGCTGTTGGGGTTGTCCGCCAGATTGCCGGCCCGGATCGTATTGCCGGTGACAGTATCGCCCGCCCCCGGTGTGATCGTGACCGTGACCGGATTGCCGTTGCCGTCCAGCGCGGTGATCGTGATCAGGTCGCGGTGATTGTTGCTGCCCCAGTCGATGTCATTGATGCGGAAGCTGACGCCCTGCACGGCGTTGGACATGCCGCTGCCGGGATCGGCGGCGAAGTCGATCACCGTGGTCGAGGTCGCCCCGTCGCCATTGCCAAAGAGATAGAGGCTGGAATTCGGATCAAAGGTCTCGCCCTGCGCGACATAGGTCGCATCGGTGGATTCCACCTGATAGGTGGGATTGTTGTTGCCGTTGTTCACGAAGCGGACCGAAACATTCATCGTGCCCGTGTCCTGCGTGAAACCGGCGGCCAGATTGGCGCCGTCACCTCCCTGCGCGGTCCAGTCCAGCACCTCGGTCACGGGGGCGGTCACGGGGGCGTTCATGTCACCATGGATGACATCGTCGCCGGTGCCGCCGTCGATCACATCATTGCCACCACCCCCGGTGATGGTGTCATGTCCCGCGCCGGACAGGACCGTGTCATTGCCCGCGCCTGCGTTGATCTGGTCGGCCCCGGCGCCGGGGCTGTCTCCGTCCTCATCCGTGTAGGTGCTGTCGATCAGATCCGCCCCGCCCGAGCCGGTGACGATTCCGTCGGCACTGACATAGCTGGGGGCGGAGGTGGCGCTGGCCGCCGAGATGGTCGTGACGGGGCCGTAATCCGGGACGAAATAGACAAAGCCATCGCTGCCCAGAAAATAGACGCCCGGTTCCACGGCATTCACGAAGGTCTGGCCGTTCCATGTGCCGGACCATGACCAGCTTCCGGCACCAAGGGTGCTGCTGGTGGTAAAGCCCAGAAGCGGGCCGCCAATCGAATCGCCGCTGTTCAGCGACCCATCTGCAAGGCTGACCCTGTAGCCGTTGGGCATTCTCGTCTCCGTCCGCGCGCATGGCAGCGGTGTGACGCTGCAAGTTTCGCGTCTGGATACAGTCGGGTCCGGGCAGATTTTCGCTGAATTTACGTCAATTTAGCGGCAGCTTGCGGCGGCGCGGGCGGACCCCGCCGCATTTGCAGCAGGGCCCGCCCTGGACCGGGGAGGGGCCAAGCCGCGCGGATCTATGTCAAAAGGTCGAATTGATCCAGCAAGGGCAGGCTGCGGGCGCGGGTGCCCGTCAGATCGAACAGAGCATTGGCCAGCGCCGGCATCGCAGGCGGCGTGCCCGGTTCGCCCACGCCCGACATATGGCGGTTCGTTTCCAGAATCCGTGTCTCTATCAACGGGCAGTTGTGCAGGCGGATCGCGTCATAATCGGGGAAGTTGCCCTGTTCCACGGCCCCGTCGGCAAAGGTGATCTGCCCGAAGACGGCCGCCGAGAGGCCATAGATCAAGCCGCCCTCAAGCTGCGCGCGGATATTGCCGGGGTCCAGCGCCAGCCCCACATCGGCGGCAATCCAGGCGCGGTTGATGCGGATCACGCCGCCCTCGTCGATCACCTCGATGACCTGTGCCACGGGACAGCCGAAGCTATAGGTGAAACCCACGCCGCGCCCCACGCCAGCCGGTGTCTGGCCGGTCCAGCCCGACATCTCGCGCACCGCTTCGAGCGTGCCGGCGGATGGCGCGTGCGCCTCGCGCATCATCGAGAGGCGGAATTCCAGCGGATCGGCCCCTGCGGCATGGGCCATCTCGTCGATGAAGGTGTCGTGGAAAAAGCCGTTGAAGGAATTGCCGACCGAGCGCCAGAAACCCACGGGGATGCCCATCTCGGCCAGATAGCCGCGGATGCGATAGTTGGGGATGGCATAGGGCTGATCGAAAGCACCTTCGACATGGCCCTTGTCCGGGCCGGGCGGGGCAAAGCCCGCCAGTCGCTGCCCGGCCTGCCGCGTGGTGGATTGCGCGGCGATCTGCCCGTCCAGCAGCACGGCGCGCCCATCCTTGACCGCGCCCCTGAACCGCGCGATGGCGCCGGGGCGGTAGAAATCGTGGCGCATGTCCTCCTCGCGCGACCAGGTCAGTTGCACGGGCGTGCCGGGCATGGCGGCGGCCAGACGTGCGGCATAGACGGCATAATCGCTTTCGCCGCGCCGCCCGAAGCCGCCCCCCAGCAGCGTGGTATGGACCGTCACCTGATCGGGCGACAGACCCGTGGCATCGGCGCATTTGCCCTGAATGATGACGGGGGCCTGATTGCCGCACCAGATGGTCAGGCCGTCGGCTGTCATATGGGCGGTGGCATTCATCGGCTCCATCGTGGCATGGGCCAGATAGGGCAGGCGGTATTCGGCCGTCACCTCGGTCGCCCCCTGCGGGAGCTCCTCGGGGGTGCCATCGTGGCGCATCGTGGAATTGGCGTCACCGTCCAAGGCGGCGGCGATGACGGCAAAGGCGTCTTCCGTCGTCTGCGGATGGGGCGAGGGGGCCCAGTCCACCGCGACCGCCTCGGCCGCCTGCATGGCGATCCATGTGTTATTGGCCACGACGGCGATGCCATCGCCCAGATCGACCACACGCTCCACCCCCGGCATGGCCAGGGCGGGGGCGGGATCGAAGCCGCGCATCCCGCCACCCAGCGCGGGGTTGCGGCGCAGGGCGGCGAATTTCATCCCCTCCAGCCGCACGTCGATGCCGAAGGTGGCGCTCCCCGTCACCTTGGCCGGAATATCCAGACGAGGCATGGATTTACCAAGGTATTTCCAGTCGGCGGACGGGCGCAGGGTGATGTTCTGCTGCGGGTCGATCCGGGCCGCCTCGGGGGCCAGATCGACATAGGACAGGCGCGTGCCATCCGGCGCGATGACATGGCCATCCTGCGTGGTCAGATCCGCGCGGTTCAGGCCAAGGCGCTGCGCCGCCGCTTCCTTCAGCGTCTCGCGGGCGGTGGCCCCGGCCATGCGCATCTTCTCGAAAGCATCCACGGTCGAGGTAGAGCCGCCCGTCACCTGCAAGGACATCATCTTGGGCAGCACGGAAAGCGCCTGTTTCAGGCTGTGCTGCATATCCGTCAGGGCGTAATCCTTGAAAGGCAGCCCCGCGCCCATCAGCGCGCCGTTGTAATAGGCCTGCGCAGGTGGGCCGTGCAGGGTGGTGATGTCCTGCCAGGCGACATCCAGTTCCTCGGCCACCATGGCGGCGAGGGTGGAATGGATGCCTTGCCCCATCTCGGCGCGCGGGGTGATGATCGTGACGCCATCGGCGTTGATCAACACGAATGGGTTGAGCGCTGCGCCCTGGTCAGGCGAGAGCGGGTTGGGCGGGGTCTGGCGCGCCTTGGTGATGCCAAAGGCGACGCCGCCCAGAATGGCGACCGATCCGATCAGAAAGGAACGGCGGGCGATCTTGGCGATGCTGGCCATGGATCACGCCTCCTGCATGGCGCGGGCCGCGTCATGGATCGCGGCGCGGATACGGGGATAGGTGCCGCAGCGGCAGAGATTGCCCTGCATGGCGGCGTCGATGTCGGCATCCGTGGGCAGGGGCGTCTCGGCCAGAAGGCTGGCCGCCTGCATGATCTGCCCCGACTGGCAATAGCCGCATTGCGCCACCTGATGCGCGACCCAGGCCTGTTGCAGGGCGTGCATCGCATCGGGCGTGCCCAGCCCCTCGATCGTGGTGACAGGGCCCCAGACATCGCCAAGCGCCACCTGGCAGGAACGCACGGCCTGCCCCTCGATCTGGACGGTGCAGGCACCGCAGGCGGCGACACCGCAGCCGAATTTCGTGCCGGTCAGGCCGATGGCATCGCGCAGCACCCACAGCAGGGGCACCTCGGGCGGCAGATCGACCGCGTGATCGGTTCCGTTGATGGTCAGGGTCGTGGCCATGAGGGGTGCTCCGCGCTGGATCAGGGGTTTCTGACAAAATGGGCGATAAATGTCATTCTGTCAATCTGGCAATTTGACGAAATGGATGGATTCTGTCACATGGTCAGGATGCAGGACCAGACCGACCCTTCCCAGATGCCAGACCCGCGCCGCCTTGCGATCCTCAAGGCCGCGTTCGAGGCCTTCTCGCTCTATGGTTTCCGGCGCACCTCGATGGAGGACATCGCCCGCGGCGCGGGCATGTCGCGCGCGGCGCTTTATCTGCATTACCGCAACAAGGAAGACATCTTCCGCTCGCTGACGCAGTTCTACTATGACGATGCGGCGGCGCAGGTGGCTGGCGTTCTGGCGCGGGATCTGCCGCCGGAGGAGGCGCTGGATCAGGCCTTTGCCGCGCAGGCGGGGCAGATTTTTGACGCGCTGTTGTCCTCGCCGCATGGGGATGAGCTGCTGGACACTAAATATGCCCATGGCGCCGACATTGCCACGGCGGGCGAGGCGCGGCTGGTCGGCCTCTATGCCGCGTGGTTGCAGCGCGAAGCGGCGGCGGGGCGCATCAGCCTGGCGCTGAGCGGTGACGATCCCGCCGCATTGGCCGGCACGATGATGGCGGCGCTGCACGGGCTCAAGTCGCCGCCACCGGAGCCTGCCGCCTATCGCGCGGCGGCCAGCCTGCTGGCGCGGGTCTTTGCCCGCGCGCTGCGGCGGGACTGACCGCGCCTGCTTCTTCTTGCCCCAAATATCCATGCGACCCGCGCCGGCTGCGCAAGCGTCACAGGTCGGTGCGCAGGTGCCAGAGTTCGGGAAACAGCTCCACCTCGAGCATCCGTTTGAGGTAGCTGACCCCGCCCGTGCCGCCCGTGCCGCGTTTGAATCCGATCACCCGTTCGACCGTGGTGACATGGTTGAAGCGCCAGCGGCGGAAGTAATCTTCGAAATCCATCAGTTTCTCGGCCAACTCATAGAGCTCCCAATGCGTTTCGGGGGCGCGGTAGACCTGCACCCAGGCGGCTTTCACGGTCTCCGAGGGGATATGGCTCTGGCCCGGATCGCGGTGGATCACCGCATCGGGCAGCGGGATGGTCTGGTGCAGCAGGCGCAGCGCCACGTCATAGAGCGAGGGCTGGCGCAGCTCCTCCTCCAGCAGGGCCAGCACATCGGGGCGATGCGCATGGGGGCGCAGCATGGCGTGGTTGCGGTTGCCCAGCATGAATTCGATCTGGCGGTATTGATGCGACTGAAAGCCCGAGGATTGCCCCAACGCATTGCGGAAGGCGGTGTAATCGGCGGGCGTCATGGTGCGCAGCACGTCCCAGGCGTTGTTGAGCTGCTCGAAGATGCGGGCGACGCGGGCCAGCATCTTGAAGGCGGGGCGCAACTGGCCTGCGGTTAGGGTGCGGCGGGCGGCGGCGATTTCATGGATGGCCAGGCGCATCCACAGCTCGGAGGTTTGATGCTGGATGATGAACAGCATCTCGTCATGGGTGTCGGTGCGCGGTTTCTGCGCCGACAGGATCAGGTCCAGCGACAGGTAATCGCCATAGGACATGCGCCCGTCAAAGGACATTTCCGCGCCCTCGGTCGCGGGATCATAGGGGGTCTGGGTCATCGTGGCCTCGGGTTCTGCTGCGCGACGGGGCGGCCGTCGCCATGGATATTTGGAGCAAGAAGAAACGAGAGGTCGGGGTCAGGTATTCAGGGCCGCGCCTTTGGCCAGCCTGCGCCAGAGCGCGGCCCAGCCGGACGGGCGGCAGAGGGGCAGGCGGTGGGTGGCGGGGCCGCGCGCGGGCATCATGTGACCCTGGCGCGGGTCTTGTAGGCGGGATCGTCCCAGAGCCGGTTTCCCATGACATCGGCGATGATGGCAATGGCGCGGTCCACGTCGCCCGCGTCGATGAAGAGCGGGGTAAAGCCGAAGCGCATGATGTCGGGGGCGCGGAAATCGCCCACGACGCCCCGCGCGATCAGGGCCTGAATGGCCGCATAGCCATTGGCAAAGCGGAAGGAGACCTGACTGCCGCGCTGGTTCGCGTCACGCGGGCTGGCCAGGGTCAGCATGGGGCAGGCGGCCTCGACCCCCGTGATGAACTGTTCCGACAGCGCAAGGGAGGTGGCGCGCAGGTCGGCCATCGAGACCATGTCCCAGATGTCCATCGACGCCTCGAGCGCCGCCAGCGCGATCACGGGCGGCGTGCCCACGCGCATCCGTTCGATCCCGGCACCGGGGCGGTAGGAGGTGTCGAAGGCGAAGGGTGCCGCATGGCCCAGCCAGCCCGACAGCGCCGGGCGCGCGATATCGGCAAGGCGCGGCGCGACAT
>JAMWZG010000629.1 GCA_024304855.1 Paracoccaceae bacterium | reverse complement strand
GTGCCGCAGCCCCGCGAGAACGATTGAAAAACGCGCCCCACTCGGCCATAGTCGCGCCTGAGCAGACATGCCGCGCGTGACAAGGCCGCAAAGGCCGGGGCCGCGGTGTCATACAAGAGGCGTGGAATGAAGCAGTTTGTGATGGCGGCCGCCTTGGCCGTGGCCCTGACCCCTGTGACCGTTGTGATGACCGCGTCCACCGCGATGGCCGGCCCCATTGACCGGGCCTGCATGGCCTCGGACCGCAGGGCCCGCTCGCCGCGCCTGTGCGCCTGCATCCAGCAGGTCGCGGATCAGACGCTCTCACGCGCCGATCAGCGCATGGCGGCCAAGTTCTTCCGCGATCCGCAGCGCGCGCAGGACATCCGCCAGTCGGACAATCGCAGCCACGAAACCTTCTGGCGCAAATACCGCGCCTTTGGCGAAACCGCCGCCGCCATGTGCAACGGCTGACCGCGCCGGGGGGCTGTCTGCCCCCCCAGGTGCAGCTCCGCTGCCCTTCCCCCCCGAGGATATTTGCCGCAAGAAGAAGCCCGGCCCGTTTCTTCTTGCCTCAAATATCCATCACGCAACGGTTGCCGCGCAGCACCTCAGCCGGTCTTGGGCGCGCGGGCGAAAGCGGCGATCTGATCGGTCAGGCAATCCAGACTGTCGGTCCATGGCGCCGCACCGGGCAGGGCATCGGTCAGCAGCGACAGTTCCGTGCAGGCCACCAGCAAGTGATCCGCGCCCTGTGACAGCAACGCCCGGGCCAGTTCCGTCATCCGGGGGGCAAGGGCAGCCGCGGGCCCGCCCGCCTTGACCGCGCGGATCAGCGCCAGAAGCGGCGCCTCATCCGCAAGCCAGACGGGGCGCAGGCCGCCTGCGCGGAAAGCCTCATCGAACACCCCGGCCATCCGCGTGGCGGGCGAGGCCAGCATCCCCGGCCGCCGTGCGCCCATCGCCGTCAGATGGTCGGCGGTGGCCGCGATCATGTCCAGAAACGGCAGGTCTGTGGCCGCGCGGATGGCCGGCGCGTAATGGTGGGCCGTGTTACAGGGCATCGCCCGCGCCTGCGCCCCC
>JAMWZG010000628.1 GCA_024304855.1 Paracoccaceae bacterium | reverse complement strand
TGGCGCGGCCCCCGGCAAGCGCCCATTCCACCGAAACCGAGCCCGAACCCGCGCCGATGTCCCACAGACGTTCGCCGGGGCGCGGGGCAAGGCCTGACAAAGTGATGGCGCGGATGGCGGCTTTGGTGATCTGACCGTCATGCTGAAACAGCGCATCCGGCAGACCGCTGGCGCGCGGCAGGCCGGCGGTGAGGGGAAGCGCCGCGCCGTCGATCGCCACCGCCACGGGGGCTGTGATGTCGGGCCAGTCAGCCCCTTGCCGCAGCCGCTCCCGCGGGCCGCCAAGCGCCTCGGCCACCGTCAACTGTGCGGCGGCAAAGCCGTTTGCCGCAAGCCAATTGGACAGGTCGACCACGGCCTGCGCATCGCGCAGCGTGCAGATCACCCGCACCCCGCGCGCAAGCACCGGGCGCAGACGCTCAAACGGCGCCGCGTGCAGGCCAAGGCAGAGCACCTCTTCCAGCCGCCAGCCCATGCGGGCGGCCAGCAGGGAAAACACTCCCGCCACCGGATGCGCGACCCATTCGTCAGGGCGCAGATGCGCAGCGACAGAGCCGCCCGCGCCGAACCAGAACGGATCGCCCGAAACAAGCATGGCAACCCGCCGCCCCCGCAAGGCGAGCAAGGGTGCAAGATCAAACGGCACCGGCCAGGCTTGGCCACGCGCGCCCAGCCCCATCAGCGCCAAATGCCGGGGGGCGCCAAAGACGACCTCGGCCTTGGCGACTGCGTCGCGGCTTGCATCCGACAGGCCCGCCGGTCCATCTTCGCCCAGACCGATGATCGAGAGCCAAGGTTCAGACATGACACGCATTCTGCTTCTGGGCGGCACGACAGAGGCCAGCCTGATGGCGCGGCAGCTGGCCCAAGCGGGGGTGGCGGGGGTGTTTTCCTATGCCGGGCGCACCGAACGCCCGGTGGCGCAACCCCTGACCATGCGTGTGGGGGGCTTTGGCGGGGTGGCGGGGCTGGAGGCCTATCTGAAGGCCGAAGGCATCAGCCATGTGATCGATGCCACCCACCCGTTTGCCGCGCAGATGAGCCGCAACGCGATTGCCGCCTG
>JAMWZG010000627.1 GCA_024304855.1 Paracoccaceae bacterium | reverse complement strand
CCGTCAGTCACAAAACCCGAAGAACACTTTCACTTTCACCGGGTCCGGACCCGGTCCTTGGCAAAACCATTGAATCCTCACCACAGGACTCATTGCCGATATGTCTACCGAAGCCCTTGATCTGGAGCAGCAGAGCCAGTTGGGGATGAAACATCGGCAACGAGCATCGGCAGTATGCTCGCACCAAAATCGATATTACTATAATATATACAGTAGTTAGACGACACTCCGGATCGGCAGAGAATCTCTCGACAGGCCAGCCTACAGCTGCGAACGCATGGCACTTTTCAATCATGGCGTGATGTCCGCCACGGCTGCCGAGAGGTTCGGGTAAAGCAGCGCCATGCCGAACCCCGCGACACCCGCGCCGCAGATCCACACGCCGAGCACCTTGGGTCCGAGGCGGCCGACATGGTCCGAGAGCCGCCCGGTGAAGAGCTGCGAGCCGCCCCACACAAAGCCGTAGACGCCGACGATCCAGCCGACCTCGGTCAGGGTCGCGCCTTGCGTCACGAGGAAGACCGGGAACAGAGCCCATACCAGCGCATCAACGAACTTCTCGACCAAACCCGCCTGAGAGATCGCGAAGAGGCGGCGGTCGCACCAGCTCATCAGCGCGAAGACCTCGCCCGTTGTGGGACGCTCGGACACGTCGGCGGGGTAGCGCGGCAGTGATTTCGGCGGTGCGCCTTGTGGGCGGCAGTCTCGACCTTGGCTCAGGGCAGCATGTCCTTGACCCAGACCACGGTCAGGACTAGTGCCAGCAGCACTACGGCCATTCCGAAGACCAGCAAACCCGCCCGCGCGCCCAGGGCTTCGGCGGCATAGGCGGTCAGGATGCCCGCGATCGCAGCGCAGACATAGCCCGAGAACTCGTTCAGCCCCATGGTGAGGCCACGTTCCTAGGCCTTCGTGATGTAGAGCTTAGCGGTCTGCGTTATCGACCAGCAAAGGCCCTGATTGACGCCGAGCAGCACGGTCGCCGCGACGATTCAGTCTAGTCCGGCGCATACCAGATCATCACCGCCTTCACCGCCCCGAAGGCCACGACGAAGGAGGCGAGCAACATGAAATACCCG
>JAMWZG010000626.1 GCA_024304855.1 Paracoccaceae bacterium | reverse complement strand
ACAGGTATTGACCGATGGGTCCGACCGCCCTGCGCCACTTCCGCAGGGCGGGCTTCAAACCCACCCGACGCACGAGGACATCATGGCCGACGCCAAGACGAATACCGAAGACTACCTGCGCATGTATCGCCAGATGGTCCGCATCCGCACGTTCGAGGATAACGCGAATCAGCTTTACCTGTCGGCCAAGATGCCCGGCCTCACCCATATGTATTCCGGCGAGGAAGCCGTGGCCGTCGGCATCTGCGAAGCGCTGACGGATGAGGACCGCATCACCTCGACCCATCGCGGGCACGGGCATTGCGTGGCCAAGGGCGCTGATTTCAAGCAGATGTTCTGCGAACTTCTGGGCAAGGCCGAAGGCTATTGCCGCGGCAAGGGTGGCTCGATGCATATCGCGGATCAAAGCCATGGCAATCTCGGGGCCAATGCCATCGTCGGCGGGTCCATGGGCATTGCCACCGGCTCTGCCCTGCGCGCCAAGCTGCTGGGACAGGATGATGTGACCGTCTGTTTCTTTGGCGACGGGGCCACGGCGCAGGGGTTGCTCTATGAGGTGATGAACATGGCGGCGCTGTGGAAGCTGCCGGTGATCTATGCCTGCGAAAACAACGGCTATTCCGAATATACCAAGACCGCAGAGATCGCCGCAGGGTCAATCACCGCACGGGCCGAGGCTTTCGGGATCGAGGCATTCAAGATCGACGGTCAGGATGTTCTGGCCGTGAATGAATTGACCCAGAAACTGGTCGCCCGCTGCCGCAAGGGCGAAGGTCCGTTCTTCATCGAGCTGGAAACCTATCGCTATCACGGCCACCACGTCGGCGACATCAACCGCGCCTATTACCGCTCCAAGGAGGAAGAGAAGGAGTGGAAGGAAAATCGCGATCCGATCATCCGCTTCCGCGCCTGGCTGGTCGAACAGGGTATCGCGTCGGAGGAGGAGATCGAGGCGATGAATGCGGAAGTTGAAAAGGATGCCGCCGAAGCCGTCGCCTATGCCGAAGCAGCCCCCTATCCCGATGTGTCCGAAGTGGACATGCACATCTACGCCGCCTGAGGAGAGCCATCATGAGAGAGA
>JAMWZG010000625.1 GCA_024304855.1 Paracoccaceae bacterium | reverse complement strand
GGGGCGGCTGGGGTGGGGGCGCCGCGATTTGGTCCGCCCTTCCCCATTCCCGTTTCAGCCCCTTGCCTTTCTGGTTCGGAGCACCTTTGCAGCTATTGTTGTGCGCCTAACTAATTCCTCGGTCAAGCCTGCTTGCGACAGATCGACGCCTGAAAATACCATGTGCTTAGAATTCGGCCAGCGGACCATAAAGGATCAGCGCCGGATGATCGCTGCGCGCCTCTGCAAGACTATCGGCCAATTCCGCAATCGTGCTGCGCTGCAAACGCTGATGCGGATGGCCGACCGCTTCGGCCAGTAGTGAGGGCGTGGATGCGGGCAGACCATGGGCCACCAGATCGGCGACCAGCGCCGGAAAGGTCCGTTTGCCCATGAAAACCACAGTTGTCGCCAGCGGATCGGCCAGTGCTGCCCAGTTCAACCCCTCGGGCAACTGGCCGGTCACGTCCGCGCCCGTGATGAACTGCCCCCGCCGCGCGGTTAGACGCCGTGTCAGCGGAATACCTGCCGCCGCCGCAGCTGCACAGGCCGAGGGCACGCCGGGGATGATCTCATAGGGGATGCCAGCGGCTATCAGGGCCGCGATCTCTTCCTCGAGCCGCCCGAAGATGCCGCTGTCACCGGATTTCAGCCGCACCACCTTTGCCCCTGTCATGGCGTGATCCACCAGCAGGCGGCTGACATGGTCCTGTTTGGGCGATGGGCGACCTGCCCGCTTGCCAACAGCGAGCAGATCGGATTGCGGCCCAGCATGGGCCAGGATCGGCCCCGAGGACAGATCGTCGAACAGAATGATATCGGCCCCGCCAAGACGGTTCACCGCCTTGAGGGTCAGAAGTTCCGGATCACCCGGGCCCGAAGACACGAAAGAGACAAAGCCGGTCATTCTTGAGGTCCATCCGTGAGACTTGATTCACCGATCAGATGGAAGAACGTGCCGCTAACGCGCCCGCCACCCGCGCCATCGCGGTAAGATCCTGTTTCGGCAACCTCCTGCCCGTTCGCATCGGTCACATGGGCCAAGGGCGCATCGGGCTGCGCTAGGATCGTGGCGTAGTGGAATTCATGCCCGCGCAAGCCGC
>JAMWZG010000624.1 GCA_024304855.1 Paracoccaceae bacterium | reverse complement strand
TGAGCGAGCGTGCGCAGCAGGTGGCCAAGGATACCGGCGGGCTGGTCTATTGGCAGAATGCCGAGGAGAGTGCCGCGCGGATCAAGGCCGATATTGGCAAGGTCGCGGCCATCGAGGCCATGCTGGAGTGATCGCTGACGGGTGGGGCGACAGGTGCGCCCTGCCCGTTTCTGCGCTGTCCTGTGTGACAGCCTTCCTTGAGCGACAAGGTGCGTGATGTCTGACGATCCCTTTCTTGCCGGCAAGGGGCCACAGCGGGGGCAGATCCTGTTCGCGCTGGCCTTTGCGGGTTTCGCGATTTTCATCCTGTCCAATCTGGGCAACCAGACGGAATGGGTGGAGCGGAGCACGCTGTTCGCGCAGCCCGGTTTCTGGCCCGGCATCGCGGGGGCGGGGATGGTGCTGTTCGGGTTGCTGCATCTGCGCGGTTTGCGGCGGGGCAAGGGGATGCGTCGCCCCTGGATCAGCCGCGCCGACCGGGCCGAGGCGCGCATCTGGCTGCGGCCGCTGGAATATACCGCGTGGTTCATGGTCTATGTTCTGGCCGTGCCGCGGATCGGGCATCTGCCTGCGACGATGATCTTTGCCCCTGCGCTGACATGGCGGCTGGGCTATCGCAATCCGCGGCTGCTTTGGGCGGCGGTGGTGTTCGCCGTTGTGGTGGTCGTGATCTTCAAGGGGCTTCTGGGGGTCAAGATCCCCGGCGGGGCGATTTACGAATACCTGCCTGACGGTCTGCGCGCCTTTGCGCTGCGCTATCTGTGAGGGCGGGATGGATCTGATTTTCGCAGGGCTTGAGGTTCTCTATCGCTGGGATGTGGTGGTGGCGCTGCTGGTGGGGTCCATCGGTGGGGTGATCATCGGGGCGGTGCCGGGGGTCGGACCTGCGGTGGCGATTGCGATCCTGCTGCCTGCGACATTCTCGATGGACCCGATTGTGGGGCTGACGCTGCTTCTGGGGATTTACGGCAGTTCGATGTATGGGGGCGCGATCCCGGCGATCCTGATCAATACGCCCGGCACGGCGGTGAATGCGCTGACCACCTATGACGGCTATCCGATGACCCTGCGGGGTGAGGGGC
>JAMWZG010000623.1 GCA_024304855.1 Paracoccaceae bacterium | reverse complement strand
GGGCGGGTCTGTCCGGCTTGCCTCTAGCCGATGCGGGGCAAGGGGGCAAGCGGGGCAAGCCTCGACAGCGCGCGCTCCGGGTTGGCGCCGCACCATGTGTATTTGCCGAACGATGCAGACGTGATGTCACAGATCGTCGAAACGGCCCGATCTGCCCTGACCCTGCGAAAAGCGCGCGGCCCCGGCGCGCCCCTCGGCCGCGAACATGGCCGCCGAGGCCCATTCCCGGCGCAAGGCAGCCGCCAGTTCGGCAGGCGGCATCCGGGCCGAGAGGAAATCGGCGCGCAGGCAGCCTTGGGGAAAGCGGCTCAGGCTGGCCGCAAGCTCCAGCGCCGCAGGCAAGGCCTGCCCCTGCGGCACGATCCGGTCGGCCAACCCGATGGCAGAGGCTTCCCCAGCCTCGACCGGGCGGCCCGTCAGGATCAGATCATTGGCACGCCCCTGCCCCACGACGTGTGGCAGGCGAAAGGTGCCACCGTCGATCAGCGGCACACCCCAGCGACGGCAATAGACGCCCATCACCGCGCCCTGCGCCATCACCCGCATGTCGCACCATGCCGCAAGCTCCATCCCGCCCGCCACGGCGGGGCCTTCGATGGCTGCGATGACGGGTTTGGACAGCATGAGCCGTGTCGGCCCCATCGGGCCGGGGATGGGCTGGGCAACGGGATCGGTCCAGCCGTCGGGGATATGCACCGCCGCGATCCAGTCAGCAGCGGACCCGTCCGCTGCGGTTTTCAGATCAAAACCCGCGCAGAAGGCACCATCCGCCCCGGTCAGGATCATCACGTCGATCCCTTCATCCGCTTCAAGCGCCATGAAGGCGTCAAACAGCGCCTGCGCCGTCGCGGGATTCACCGCATTGCGCGCCTTAGGCCGGGTGATCGTCACCAGACCCACCCGGTCGCGCCTGTCCACCGTGACTGTCATGCCCTCTCCTTCCCTGTGATCTGCTGCCGTGGTATCAACACCACCGCAAACGGAGGCATCATGCAACATCTGGAAGAGAAACTGGCCCATCTGATCCGCACGGTGGATGACCTCTCGGATGTGGTCGCCACCCAGCAGACCGAGATTGACCGCCTGA
>JAMWZG010000622.1 GCA_024304855.1 Paracoccaceae bacterium | reverse complement strand
CGACATCGGGCCGCAGCACCATCCCCGCGCCCCCGCCCGCAGGCGTGTCATCGACATTGCGATGCTTGCCCTCGCCGAACGCCCGCAGATCAATCGTCCGCAGCGCCCAGGTGCCCTCCGACAGCGCCTTGCCCGTCAGGCTCTCGCCCAGCACCCCCGGAAAGGCCTGCGGCACCAGCGTGATCACCTGCGCCACCCAGGCCCCCGCCAGCTCCGGCGCATCCTCCATCAGGACACGCGGCCGCAACGAGGCGCGGATGGACATCCGGCCATGGGATTTCAGCGGGGCAGGGCCCTCGGGATCGTGATCTTGCGTCATGCCCACCCCATAGCGCCTTTTCCAGCGACGCAAAAGATCCGCCATTGCGGCCATCCGCCCGCACCATCTTGCATCCGTCGTGAACGCGGCGCAGGCTGACACCGCACCTGCAAGGAGGAACCCGATGCCCGTCTTCAACCGCTTCGCCGACCTGCTGCCCGAAATCTCGGCCTGGCGGCGCGACATCCACGCCCATCCCGAACTGCGCTTCGAGGAACATCGCACCGCAGCCTTCGTGGCCGCAAAACTCCGGGAATTCGGCTGCGATGAGGTGGTCACGGGCTTTGGCGAAACCGGCGTCGTGGGGGTGATCAACGGCAGATCTGCCGCTTCCGGCAAAACCATCGGCTTTCGCGCCGATATGGACGCGCTTCCCATTCACGAGGCGACAAATCTGCCCCATGCCTCGACCGTGCCCGGCAAGATGCACGCCTGCGGCCATGACGGTCATACCGCGATGCTTCTGGGGGCCGCGAAATACCTGGCCGAGACGCGGAATTTCGACGGTCGCGTGATCCTCGCCTTCCAACCCGCCGAAGAGGGCGGCGGCGGCGCCCGCGCGATGATCGACGCAGGGCTGATGGACCGCTGGGACATCGCCGAAATCTACGGAATGCACAACATGCCCGGCATTCCCACCGGCACCTTCGCCGTGCGCACCGGGCCGCAGATGGCCTCGCCGGACAAGTTCGAAATCATCGTGCGCGGCACGGGCGGTCATGGGGCCATGCCGCACAAGGGCGTGGACACCACGCTGGTGGCCGCGCAGATCGT
>JAMWZG010000621.1 GCA_024304855.1 Paracoccaceae bacterium | reverse complement strand
TAAGAGACAGGAATACCAGCCCCTCGGCCCGTTTCAGGCCAAGGCGACCGCCACCACGATCAGCCCCTGGATCGTGACGAAAGCGGCGCTGGAGCCGTTCCGCGTGCCCACGCCCGCGCGGGAGGTGCCGCTGCTGGATCACCTCAAGGACACAGGCCCGATGCTCTATGACATCGACCTGGCTGTCACGCTGGCACCGGAAGGCAAGGCGCCCACGGAAATCGCGCGGACGAATTACCGCGAGATGTATTTCTCGGCCGCGCAGCAACTGGCGCATCACACCACCAGCGGCTGCCCGATGACGCCGGGCGATCTCTTAGGCTCGGGCACGATCTCGGGCCCGGAGAAGCACCAGCGCGGCAGTCTGCTGGAGCTGAGCTGGGGCGGAAAGGAACCGCTGACCCTGGACACCGGCGAGACGCGCAGCTTTCTGGCCGATGGCGATACGCTGACCCTGACGGGGGTGGCGCATGGCGATGGCTACACGATCGGCTTCGGGCCCTGCACCGGCACCCTGCTGCCCGCCCTGAAAGACCCCTACGCTAGATAAACCCCGGTTTCTTCTTGCATCAAATATCCCCGCCGGAGGCATCAGACCCCTGCCCCGGCACCGACATCAGAAAGGACGACCCATGGCCAAGGCTTTTGCATCGCAAGGCGACATGACCGAGAAGAAGATCACCTTCACCGAAGTGGGCGATGGTGTGTATGCCTTCACCGCAGAGGGCGACCCGAATTCGGGCGTCATCATCGGCGACGAATCCGTGATGATCGTCGAGGCGCAGGCGACCCCGCGTCTGGCCAACAAGGTGATCGACTGCGTGCGGTCTGTCACCGACAAGCCGATCAGCCATGTGGTGCTGACGCATTATCATGCGGTGCGGGTGCTGGGGGCATCGGCCTTTGGCGCAAGTCAGGTGATCATGGGCGACAAGGCCCGCGCCATGGTGGTGGAGCGCGGTCAGGAAGATTGGGACAGCGAGTTCCAGCGCTTCCCCCGCCTGTTCGAGGGGCATGAGAGCATCCCCGGTCTGACATGGCCCACCACGACCTTCAGCGATGACATGACCGTCTATCTGGGCAAGCGCCGGATCGA
>JAMWZG010000620.1 GCA_024304855.1 Paracoccaceae bacterium | reverse complement strand
CCTCCTGAATTTTCCAGTTTCAGGATAGTTCCGCCACACAAAGTGAGGCAGAGCCCAATTAAGGGCTACGCGACAATAGATGCCGCCAGACCGCATCATGAGAATGGCACAAGCCTTGTGCTTCGCGGCGTAGCCTCAGAAAATGTACAAAGTCGAGCGAGACATAAGAGCCCTTTTCCCCTCTGCTTCAGCTTGCGCAGAGGATAGCGGCCGGCGAAAGCTCCCTTGAGACGAGGCTAGACGTCTCCACTCAAAGCCAAACGCACCAGCAGATCTGGATCACCGAAGCCGCCGGATTTCGAGATAACTATGACGCCGTGCCATGCGCCGCCATGGATGTAGCTGACAGGAAGACCGGGTGCGATCCGTCCGATCGTGTGGAGCTGATCGACTGCAGCAAGCTTCATCAGCCACGCGAGTGTCGCTCCCCCAGTGACCAAAACACTGACTGGCATCGTCCCCTCCAGCAGTTCCACGATGGCATAGTTGAGAGCCGCCGCAGCTTCCCGCGCACCGATCACTTCTCGCGCCGGATCGACCAGCCGCGCCCATGCGCACTGCGCTTCCAAGCGCGCTGTTTGACACTGCGTCACAGGATGTCGGGTGCCGATGAGAAACAGGTCGGTGGTTGGAGCTGGGATAAAGGGCGTCCTGCCAGCCAGCGCCTCGGCCACCCCACCACTACCAACCCAAAGCACTGAAGCTTTAAAGGCCAATGATCTGGTCACCCGATCAAGGTGCTCAGGCGTCACGGCGTCAGCCACGAGGATCCTCGCCTCGGGCGGTGTTTCGTCGATACGCCACGGTGCCGAGTGCAAGCCCGCGCGCTGCAGCGCCGTCGCAATCGGCTCTCCGACGTCCTGCCATTTACTGTCTGCACCAAGCACTTGCTGGCGACCGTTGACTGTGCGCCGCCCCATTTCTGGAAAAGCCGGAGCGACGACGATGCAGTCAAAGTCCCGCGCGGCGGCTGCCGTCTCTGCAGCCCAGGGACCGCGCAACATGCTGTCGATCTTTTTGATCCAAAGTCCAGATTGACCGACCCTGTCCCGCCGTGCCGCGATAAATTCCGCCACGCGCCGCGCGGCCTCATCGCGCGA
>JAMWZG010000062.1 GCA_024304855.1 Paracoccaceae bacterium | reverse complement strand
GCGCGCCGATGTCTTTCGATTTCGCGCGTTCCTGCTCGGCGGTGATCCCCGGTGCGGCCATGCCTGTCTTCCTTCTTGTCCTGCGGGAACGGTTTAAGCGCTGGCGCGGCGCGGGGCAAGCGGCTGTCCTGTCGCGGGGGTATGGGCAGAGCAACCGCGCGGCGCACAAGCGGTTCGGAAAGTCGTTCTTGGGTTGATTTCCCGGTCCGAACCCGCAGAATGCCCGCTGGACGGAGCCCGCCCCGGTCAGACTGCCCGGTCAGACTGCCGCATGGATCACGCGCCGTCCGTCACGATCAACGAGGGGGGAGGAGACCCAATGTCCACATTTTCACGCCGCGGCGCCATCGGCCTTTTGGGTGGGGCCGCTGCCCTGCCGATGCTGGGTCGTCCGGCCCTCGCCAATACAAAGCTGAACATCGGCGCGCTGAATTTCACCAGCCATGCCGCCAGTTTCATCGCCTTCGAACGCGGCTACTTTGCCGAAGAAGGCTTTGACGTGGAGTTCAAATTCTTTCAGGCGGCGCAGCCGATGGCGGTGGCCATTGCCTCGGGCGATGCCGATTACGCGGTGACGGCGATTTCGGGCGGGTTGATCTCGCTTGCCGAAAAGGGCGCGGTCAAGGTGATCGGCGGCTCGCTTTCCGAGGAGAAGGGCGTGGACGGGCAGAAGATCCTGGCCTCGGACGCGGCCTATCAGGCGGGGCTGACCAGCGCGGCCATGCTGGATGGCAAGAAGTTCGGCATCACGCAGGCGGGATCGTCCTTTCATTACATGGGGGCCAAGATCGCCGCCGCCGAGGGGGCGACGATGGAATTCGTGCCCTTGCAGAAGGTGGGATCGGTGATCGGCGCGCTGAAGACGGGGCAGATCGACGCCTGGACCATCGTGCCGCATATCGCCAAGCCGCTGGCCGCCGGGCCTGAGGTGCATATCATCGGGGATGTGGCCGATTACCTGCCCGATTATCAGGTCACGACCATTTTCACCTCGGCCAGCAATGCCAGCGGCGAGCGGGCCAAGACCGAGGCGGTGCTGCGCGCGCTTTCGAAAGGGGCCGATGACTTCAACGCGGCGCTGATCGACAAGACCACCTCCGAGGCCGAGATGGAGGAGATGGTCAAGTTGATCCATAAATATGTGAATGCCGACCAACCCTATGACAAAGCGCGCGGGTCCATCGTGAATGGCGCGATGCGGCTGAATGCGGGGGCGGCGCTGAACACCACGTCGGTCAAGGATCAGCTGGACTGGTTCATCGCCGAGGGGCTGGTCAAGGACAGCATCACGATGGAGATGCTGGTCGATCCGTCTTTCGTCCAGACGATGTAACCCTGCGCCATCACGACAACCGGGCGGCGCGTCACGGCGGGCCGCCCTATGGGAAAGACCATCATGGATTTGCACCTTGACCGTATCTCGCACCGCTATGGCCGTGTCGAGGTTCTGTCCGACATCAGCCTGACGATCCCGCAGGGGCGGATCGTCTGTATCGTCGGGCCGTCGGGCTGTGGCAAATCCACCCTGCTGCGGATGATCGGCGGGCTGGAACGCCCGGATCAGGGCGCGGTGCTGCAACAGGGTGAGGTGCCGGGAGATTGCCTGAACCCGCTGACCTTCGTGTTTCAGGATTTCGCGCTGCTGCCGTGGCGGACGGTGGCGGGCAATGTCGCGCTGGTGCTGGAGGATCACGCCCTGCCGCGCGCCCAGCGCGAGCGGATCGTGGCGGATGTGCTGGCGCGGACGAAGCTGACGGATTTCCGCGATGCGCTGCCCAAGCAACTGTCGGGTGGCATGAAACAGCGCGTGGCGATTGCGCGGGCGCTGGCGGTCAATCCGGCGGTGATGCTGATGGACGAGCCGCTGTCGGCGCTGGATGCGCAGACGCGCGAATTGCTGATGGATGATCTGGTGGCGCTGTGGACGCGCGCGCCCTTCACCGCCGTCTATGTCACGCATAACCTGGCCGAGGCGGTGCGTCTGGGGCACCGGATCGTGGTACTGTCCCGCCGTCCCGGCCGCATCCGCGAGGTGGTCAGCATCGACACACCCCTGGCCGAGCGGCGCGCGGGCGATCCCGCGCTGGAGGCGCATCAGGCGCGGCTCTGGCAATTGATGCGCGACGAGGCCGAGGCCGCCGATATGGAGTTGAGCCATGTCTGACCTGCCGCTGTCCGGACAGCCGCCGCAGCGCGATGACGCGCGCCCGGTGCCCTTTCGCGGTGGCGGGTTCAAGCCGGTGCGGGTGCGCTATCTGGGCGCGGCGGTGATCGTGGCGCTGATCCTGCTGGTGGAATGGGGCACGCGGACGGGGGTGATCTCGAACCTGACGCTGCCGCGCCCCTCGGATGTGCTGGGGACGTTCCACGATCTGTGGGTGACGGGGATGCTGTGGGAGCATCTGATCCCCTCGGTGACGCGGCTGGCGGTGGGGTCGGCGCTGGGGGTCAGCACGGGGATTGCGGTGGGGGTGATGATCGGGCTGTTCAGCCTGGCGCGCGCCGGTCTGGTGCCGTTGGTGGCGGCCATCTTTCCGATTCCCAAGATCGCGTTGCTGCCCTTGTTCGTGATCTGGTTCGGCATTGACGAAGGGTCGAAATACGCCCTCATCGCCCTTGGCACCTTCACGCCCACGGTGGTGTCCACCTATGGGGCGGTCGATAACGTGGACCGCACGCTGATCCGCATGGGGCAGAGTTTCGGGCTTGGGTGGTGGTCCATCGTGCGCAAGATCGTGCTGCCGGGGGCGCTGCCGGGTATTCTCTCGGGCCTGAGGATCGGGCTGTCGATCGGGATCATCCTGCTGGTCGCCGCCGAAATGCTGGGCGCGCGCCATGGCATCGGGGCCTATATCCTCGAGGCGGGATCGCTCTATGATCTGGAGCGGCTTTTTGCGGGCGTCGTGATCCTGTCGGCGCTGGGGGTGCTGACTTCGGGGGTCATCGGCTGGGCCGAGCGGCGCCTTCTGAGCTGGCGCATCTAGGGGCAAGCGGCGGTTTTTTTTGAGTATTTCCGGCAAGATGAAACGCAGGCGCGCGCTTCATCTTGCTACAAATACTCAGATGACGACGCGCGGCTCAGGGCCTTACGATGCGGTTGCGCAGGACGCCGATACGCTCGATCTCAAGCTCGAAGACATCGCCGGGGGCGAGGCGGCGCCCGGTTTCCAGACCGCAGCCGGTGCCCACCGTGCCCGATCCGATCACCTCGCCGGGGTAAAGCGTTTCCGAGGCCGAGATATGTTCGATGATCCGGGCAAAGCTGTGATGCATGGCGCGCGAATTGCCGCCGCCCCAGCGGGTGCCGTTCACGCGGACCTCCATATCCAGCGCCACGGGATGCGCGATCTCATCCGCCGTGATGATCCATGGCCCGAGGATATTGCCGGTGTCGAAATCCTTGCCCTTGGCGGGGCCAAGCTGGCCCGGCATCTCGCGCATCTGCGCGTCGCGGGCGCTGACATCGTTCAGAATCGTGTAACCCCAGATATGGCCCGGCGCGTCGGCGGCGCTGATATCCTTGCCGCCCTTGCCGATGATCACGGCCAGTTCCAGTTCCACATCCAGATGGTCGGCATAGGCTGGCCAGATCACATCCTGATCCGCCCCGATGAAGGACATCCGGTTGCCCTTGTAATAGATCGGCTGGTCATACCAGACGGGCGGGATCGCGAAGGGGCGGCCGGTCATCTTTTCGGCCTGCGCGAAGGAATTGATCAGATGTTCCTCGAAGACCAGACAGTCGCGGTATTGCACGGGGCGGATCGGGCAGCGCATCTGCACATCCGCCCGCGCGATGGTGGCGCTGAAGGGCGGGTTGGTCAGGGCGGCGCGCACCACCTCCAGCCCCTCGGGGCCGGCCTCGACCAGTTCGACCATGTCGCGCACCTTGATCCCGGCGGCGCGCAGGTCCAGCAGCGTCTCCTCACCCATGACGGCGACGGGTTTCTCCACCCCTTCGTGGCTGACGGTTCCCAGTTTCATGGCGCTACTCCTCGATGATCGCGACGGCGCGGGTGAAACCCGCCGATCCGCCCTTCAGCTTGACCGGAAAACAGCTGATGGTGAAGCCCGTGGCGGGCAGGGTTTCCAGATTGCTCAGCTTTTCCATATGGCAATAGCCGATGTCGATCGAGGCGCGGTGCCCTTCCCAGATGATGGCCGGATCATGGGTTTCGGCCCATCTCTTCGCTGTGTGCGAAAACGGCGCGTCCCATGACCAGGCATCGGTGCCGGTCACGCGCACGCCGCGTTCCAGCAGGTAAAGCGTCGCCTCGCGCCCCATGCCGCAACCGCTGTCCACATAATCGGGCTGGCCATATTTCGCGCCTGCCGCTGTGTTGACCACCACGATGTCCAGCGGTTGCAGATCGTGCCCGATGCGGTTCAGTTCCGCCTCCACCTCGGCGGCGCTGACAAGATAGCCGTCGGGAAGGTGGCGGAAATCCAGCTTGACGCCGGGGTTCATGCACCAGTCCAGCGGCACCTCGTCGATGGTGATGGCGCGCTTGCCACCATCCATGGTCGAGTGGTGATGGTAAGGCGCGTCCAGATGGGTGCCGTTATGGCTGCTGATGCGCAGCATCTCGACCGCCCAGCCATCGCCGCCGGGCAGGTCATCGACCGTCAGGCCCGGAAAGAAGCCTGCGATCTGGCCCGCGGTCATCTTGTGATCCAGATAGTCGATCTGCGGCAGCATGATCGGCGGGTCGCTGGCGATCCCTGCTTCCAGCGCCACGGAAATGTCGATGAACTTGCGTGCCATGATGCACCCTCCTGCAATATGGGTTCAGCGCCCCGGCACAAGGCCGATGGCAATGACGGGAAAGACGATGATCAGCGCCAGCACCACCAGCATGATCAGGGCAAAGGGGGCTGCACCCTTGAAAATCTCGGCCAGGGTGATGGTCGGATCATCCAGCGTGGCCTTGATGACATAGACGGATATGCCGAATGGCGGCGTCAGAAGCCCGATTTCGACCGCCAGAACGGTGACGATGCCGAACCAGACCAGATCCACGCCCATGGGCACCACCACGGGCAGCATCAGGGGCACGAGGATCAGCATGATCGAGGAACTGTCGAGGATCATGCCAAGGGCGATGACGATCAGGACATAAAGGATCATCAGCCCCCAGAAGCCCAGATCGGCGCCTGCGGCCCATGCGCCCAGACCGGCCGGGACGCCGGACAGGGCCAGCATCCGGCTATACATCTGAGCGGCGATGATCAGGAAGCAGACGGTCGCCGTGACCAGTCCGGTATCCACCAGCACCCGCCACAGCCCCGCCCATGTCAGGCGGCGTAGCGCCACGCCGATCAGCAGCGCGCCGATGGCGCCCACCGCCCCCGCCTCGACCGGGGTGAAAAGGCCGCCGTAGATTCCGCCCAGCACCAGCGTGATCAGCGCGGCGATGGGCAGGCCCTTGGCCAGCAGGGCACGGGGCGGCAGCGCCTCGGGCGCGCCCTCGGGGCGGCCCACGAAACCGGGGGTAAATATCGCCATCAGCACGATGCCTGCGGCAAAGAACACCGCCAGCAGCAGGCCCGGCCCGATCCCCGCGATGAACAGATCCCCGATGCTTTGTTCCGTGAGGATGCCGTAGAGGATCAGCAGCAGCGAGGGCGGGATCATCATCCCCAGCACGCTGGACCCCGCCACCACACCCACGGCAAAGCGCGGGACATAGCCGTGGCGGATCATCTGCGGCACGGCGATCTTGGTGAAGACGGCGGCGGATGCGATGGAGATACCCGTGATCGCGGCAAAGATGGCATTGGCACCGACCGTGCCCACGCCAAGACCGCCCCTGAGGCGGCGGAACATGGCATTGGCCACGTCAAAGGCATCGCGGCCCAACCCGGCCTCGGCCACGATGAAGCCCATCAGCACGAACAGCGGCACGACACCGAAGAAATAGCTGGAGATGGAATCATTCGCGGCCAGAGCCATCAGCTTGGACGCCAGCACAGGCGAGCCCTTGATGGCCCAGACACCCAGAAAGGAACAGAGCATCAGGGCGACGGGCACGAACAGGCCCGCCAGCACGGTCACGAACATCGCGGCCAGCGCGATCAGGCCGATGTCGAACGGGGTCACGCGACCTCCTTGGTGCCGGCAAGGTCCAGCCAGCGGCGCAGGATGCGGGCGGCGAATTGCAGTGTCAGCATGGTGCCGCCCACCAGGATCGTGAGTTTCACCGGCCATGTGGGGGCGGTGAAATCGCCCATCGCGCCGATGAATTCGCCCCGCTCCCAGGCGCGGGTGAAGATCGGCCATGTCGTGGCCACGATCACCCAGACCACGGCCATCGAGATCAGGTCGAAGAGCGTTTCCAGCCAGCGTCCCAGCGCCGGGCGGGTGCGCGCCAGCCAGAGCGGCAGCGCGTCCGAGCGGGTCAGCCGGCCAGAGCGCAGCGCCTGCGGGATTTGCAGAAAGACGATGGCCACGATCGAGAGTGTCACCAGTTCAGGCACGCCCGCGACAGGTGCCCCCATCAGGTTGCGCCCCGCCACATCGACGCCCACCAGCACCATCAAGAGCAGGATCAGGACCGAGCCCAGGACATTGAGCCCTTGGGTGATCCCGTCCAGTCCACGCAGGAATCCGGCCAGAAACAGGCGCATGACGCGCCTATTCCTTGTCCCAGTCGCGCAGCGGCGTGGCACCGGCGGCGCGCATCGCCTCCATGTAATAGCCCAGGATCAGGCTGGCGGGTTTGCCCTGCGCATCCAGTTCGGCGGCCCAGGTCTTGGCGGCATTGTCCATGCCCTTGGCCCAGGCGGCGCGCATCTCGGGTGTGGCCTCGGTGATCGTGGCGCCGCCTTCGGCCATTTTGGTCAGGGCGACTTCGACAAAGGCCTCCAGATCGTCGTGATACCAGCCCTGCGCGGCATCGGCCCCGGCGACAAGGGCGGTCTGCACCTCCTCGGGCAGGCCCGCGAACCATTCGGCATTGGCGCAGATGGCCCCTGCGAATTGCGCGCCCAGGCCCATTTTGGTCACGTAAGGCGCCACTTCGAAGAGCTTGCCCGGCAGGGCGGCGCTGGCGAAGACCAGAACGCCGTCATACACGCCGGCCTTGAGTTCATTGTAATACGTGGTCAGGTTGCCCGCCACGCCCACGGCCCCGGTGCCCGAGAGCCAGTTGATCGCCGCGCCCGGTGCCGCGATCTTGCGCCCCTTGAGGTCATCCAGCGAGGTGACGGGGAAATTCGTCATCAGCGTATAGTCGTCAATACCGATTGGCGCGCCCAGATAGACCACGCCGTTCTCGGCATAGGCCAGGTTCATCTCGGTATGGGTGCGATGCAGGTCGTTCACCGTCTCGGCGATCAGGCGCACGTCATCGCTGACGAAGGGCGTGTAATAGGTGACGTTCTGCACCGCCAGCTTGGCCGGATCGAAGAGCGCCTGACAGGTGCCCATCTCGGCCAGCCCCGCCTCGACTGCTTCCAACTCCTCGCCGACGGCGGCGAGGGCACCGCCATATTGCTCGGAAAAGGTCATGCTGTGACCAGAGGCTTCCAGTTCGGCCTGCACGGTGGGGATGAAGCTTTCGCTGATCATCCGCACCCAGCGGAACACGGGCGGATGGCCCGCGACCATCGTGACGTTGAAAGTCTCGGCGACGCTGGCCACCGGGGTCAGGGCGAGGGCTGCCACCAGCCCGATACGTGTGAATGTCATGTCCATCTCCTCCCAAAGATGTGCCGCGGGGCGGCGTGATGCGTTCGGTTCTGATCGTCCCTTGAGGCGGCATGATCTGCGCGCCGGGTTTGCCTTCCCGTTTCCCTGGCCTGTCGGCCCCCTCTGACGGCCCGCAAGAACCGGAGCCGCGCAAGAGGGTGGCGCCCTACCCCATTGGGGAGAGTCGGCCTTCTTGCGCCAAGTCTTACGTTCTTGCCCCGCGCCGGTCCAGCCCCGGCGCGGCAAGGGTGCGGGCCTGAGGACCGGGCGGATGCGACAGGCGCAACCGACCGGCGTTCATGATCCACGGCACATGGCCGTCGGCTATCAGGGGTATATCCGCTGTGGCAGCTCCTCCTCTGCCACAGCGTCCGGCGGCAGGGCGCACCACGGGGGCGCGCCACACAACACCGCGCGGATTGGGGGGATCCTAATCCGGTGATGTCATGTGTCAAGCGGGCTGCACCGCCGGGAGAGAGTTGCCGTGTAAGGGGAGGGTGGAGCGGGCGGCGGGAATCGAACCCGCGTCTCTTGCTTGGAAGGCAAGGGTCTTACCATTACACAACGCCCGCATCTGGCGCCTGAGGTAATTCACCGGGGAGGAATGGTCAAGCAGAACTCCGCCCTGCGGCAGGCGACGCGCAGACACTCGCCACACGCGGCCCTGACCAGACAGTCGCATTGCGCTGCGGGCTGCAAGGCTGTAGGGCAGGAGCCGATATTCCAAAGGACACCGCACCCCATGACCATGCTGGAGACATTCATCAAGCCGATGCACCCCGAGGGGCGCAAATTCGTGGCGATCTTTGCCGCGGTCACGGTGGTTCTGTTCCTGCTGGCCGAGGAGCTGGGCTGGATCGGCGTGGGCCTGACGGTCTGGTGCTATTACTTTTTCCGCGACCCCAAACGGACGACGCCCACGCGGGAAGGGTTGTTGATCAGCCCCGCCGACGGTGTGATCTCGTTGATCGAGAAGGCCGTGCCGCCGGCAGAGCTGGGCATGGCAGATCACGCCCTGACGCGGGTGAGCGTGTTCATGAACGTGTTCAACTGCCATGTGAACCGCGCGCCCATCGCGGGCCGTGTCACGGCTGTCGCCTATCGCCCCGGCAAGTTCTTCAACGCCTCGCTGGACAAGGCCTCGGTCGATAACGAGCGCAATTCGCTGGCCATCGAGATGGCGGATGGTCGCCAGATCGCGGTGGTGCAGATCGCCGGGCTGGTGGCGCGGCGGATCGTGTGCTGGACAAAGCCCGAGCATCACCTTCTGACGGGCGAGCGGTTCGGCCTGATCCGCTTTGGCAGCCGCGTCGATGTCTATCTGCCCGACGGGGTGGAGCCGCTGGTCTGCCTGGGCCAGGGCATGATCGCAGGCGAGACGGTGATTGCCGATCTGACATCAACCGAGGGAGCGCGCAGTGGGCGAACGGCCTGATCCTGATCTGTTGCCTCCGGTGCGGTCGCGGCGCGAGTTGCCGATCGTGCAACTGCTGCCCAATCTGGTGACGGTCGGCGCGATTTGCGCAGGTCTGACCGCGATACGCTATGCCACGGCGGGCAATTTCACCGTGGCGGTGCAGCTTGTGCTGCTGGCGGCGGTGCTGGACGGTCTGGATGGCAGTCTGGCGCGGCTGCTCAAAAGCGCGAGCGCCCTTGGCGCCGAGTTGGACAGTCTGGCCGATTTCCTGAACTTCGGGATCGCGCCTGCGCTGCTGATGTATTTCTGGGCCTTCAAGGACATGGGCAATCTGGGCTGGATCGCGGTGGTGATCTATGCGCTGTGCTGCGTGATGCGTCTGGCGCGGTTCAATGTGGGCACCAAGGCCGCCGAGAGCGAGAAGCCCGCACGCCATTTCGAGGGTGTCCCCTCGCCCGCAGGGGCGCTTCTGGTGCTGCTGCCGCTGTTCATCGACCGCGCCCTGCCAAGCTGGCCTGACATTCCCGATGCTGTCGTCGCCGTTTACATGCTGGGTGTGGGCCTGCTGATGATCAGCCGCCTGCCGACATGGTCGCTGAAATCCCTGACCATCCGGCGCGAGAACGTGCGCTATCTCTATGTCGGTTTCGTGTGTTTTCTGGCCGCGCTGATCAGCTTTCCCTGGGAGACGCTGATGATGCTGGACCTGCTCTATCTGTTGTCCCTGCTCTGGGCCTTGCGGCAATCGCGGATCGCCCCGCAGGACTGAGGTTGCCTCTTTTCCTTGGCCGGAACTCGTGGCAGGTTCGGCGCATGACACATATCCTGACCAGCCGTGACGGCACCCCCGCAAGCCGCCTTGCCTTTGGCACCATGCAATTCGGTGGACGCGCCGATGAGGCGGCCTCGGCCGCGATGTTTGAGGCCAGCCTGGCCGCGGGCATCACGCATTTCGACACGGCCCATGCCTATAACGGCGGCGCCTCCGAGGAGATAACGGGGCGGTTGATCGCGCCCCATCGCGACCGTCTGATCCTGGCCACCAAGGCCGGATATGTCGGCGGATCGACGCGCGCGAATATCCTGAAAACTTTCGACATCTCGCGACAGCGGCTTGGAATGGATCAGGTCGATATTCTCTATCTGCACCGCTATGACAACAATACCCCCCTGGCAGAGACCTTCGAGACGCTGGCGACGTTGAAGCAGAAGGGGCAGATCCGCTATGTCGGGGTGTCGAATTTCGCGGCCTGGCAGGTGATGAAGGCGCAATGGGTGGCGGCGGAATTCGATCTGAGCATCGACATCCTGCAACCGATGTACAATCTGGTAAAACGTCAGGCCGAGGTGGAACTGTTCCCCGCCTGCGTCGATCAAGGCATTGCGATTGCACCCTATTCGCCGTTGGGTGGCGGTTTGCTGACGGGCAAATATGCCACTGGCGGAAGCGGGCGTCTGGTCGAGGACAAGGCCTATGCCAGCCGCTATGCGCCGGACTGGATGCACAGGGCGGCGGTCGGGTTGCAGGACATTGCGGCGGATGTGGGCGTTCCTGCGGCGACGCTGGCGGTGGCCTGGGCCGCGCGGCACTGGGCGGGGCCGACACCGATCATCTCGGCACGCTCGGCTGAACAGTTGGCGCCATCGCTGGCGGCCATGACCTATACACTTGACGACGCGCTCTACGCACGGCTGTCTGCGCTGGCCCCCACACCCGCCCCTGCCACGGACCGGCTGGAGGAGGCATGAGCCGGATCATCATCATCGGCGGCGGCGTGGCCGGCATCTCGGCCGCGGCCCGTCTGGCCCCCCATGCCGCAGTCACGCTGCTGGAGGGGGAGGACAGTCTGGCCTATCACGCCTCGGGCCGGTCGGCGGCGATGTTCCTGCGCAACTACGGCAATGCCACGATCAAGGCGCTGAATGCGGCCAGCGCGGATCATCATCACCATGCCGATGGCGGCGTTCTGTCGCCACGCGGGATGATGATGGTCGCAAGCGCCGGCCATGAGGGGGCCTTTGCCGCAGACAGCGCCGATCTGGGGCTGGAGGAGATCACGCTGGATGAGGCTGCCCGGCTGTGGCCGATCCTGAACCGCGACACGATCATCCATGCCGCCTATCGCGAGGATGCGCAGGATCTGGACACCGACCTGCTGATCCAGAATTTCGCCCGCAGCGCCCGCGCCCATGGGGCGCAGATCGTAACGGGGGCGCGGGTCGGTGCGATCACGCGGCAGGCGGGGATCTGGCGCGTCACCACCACGGATGGGCAGGTGCATGAGGGTGATCTTGTGGTCAATGCCGCCGGGGCCTGGGCCGATACCGTGGCGCAGATGGCGGGGCTGACGCCCTTGGGCATTCAGCCCTATCGCCGTTCGATGGCGCGGATTGCCCTGCCTGCGGGCATGTCGCCTGCCGACTGGCCCTTTGTCGATGGGGTGGGCGAAAGCTGGTATTGCAAGCCCGATGCCGGTGCCCTGATCGTGTCCCCCGCCGATGAAGACCCGGTCGAGCCGCAGGATGCCTGGGCCGAGGACATGGTTCTGGCCGAGGGGCTGGCGCGGTATCAGGAGGCGGTGACGGAACCCGTCACCCGGATGCTGGCCAATTGGGCGGGGCTGCGCAGCTTTGCCCCGGACCGCGCGCTGGTGATCGGGGCCGACGCGGATGAGCCCACGTTTTTCTGGTGTGCCGGGCAAGGCGGGTATGGCTTTCAGACCGCGCCCGCAGCCAGTCAGTTGCTGGCCGATCTGGCCCTCGGGGCGGTGCCCGCGCTGGATACCGCCACGGTAAAAGCCCTTGATCCGAAAAGGTTTTCCTGAATTGTCGCGTCGTCTGAACCTGCCTGATTCCGCCTCGGTTGCGCATCCGTCGGATGACGGGCGGATGTTTGCCCCGTCGGCGGTCCGCAATGCTGCCGACATCGCCACTTTGGTGGCCGACCATGCCCCCGCGACAGGGCGCGCGCTGGAAATCGCCTCGGGAACCGGGGAACATGCGGTCGTCTTTGCCCGCACCCTGCCGGGGCTGGACTGGCAACCCACGGATGTTGACGCGGCGCGCCGCGCCTCGGTCGATGCTCATGCCGCCGTGGCGGGGCTGCCCAACCTGCGCGCGGCGATCCCGCTGGACGCGACCGCGCCCGGCTGGGGGGCCGCCCATGCGGGACAGGATCTGATCGTGCTCGTGAACCTTCTGCACCTGATCAGTGAGGCCGAGGCAAAGATCCTGCTGGCCGAGGTGGCGCAGGCCCTGGCCCCCGGCGGGCGCTTTGTGCTCTACGGCCCTTTTCTGCGGGACGGCGAGACAACCTCCGAGGGCGACCGGGCCTTTCACGCCTCGCTGCGCGCGCAAGACCCCGAGATCGGCTACAAGGACGATTGGGATGTGATCGACTGGCTGCACGCCAACTGGCTGGAGCTTGTGCAGGTCGTCGAGATGCCGGCCAACAATCTGGCCTTTGTCGCCCGCCGCCCCTGATCCGTCACGCTTTGATCATGCCGGGCCAAGGGGCGCGGCACCGTGATCGCGGCACCACGCCCCCTGCCCTTCAGCCGTCCTGCCGGATCGTGGCATTGGCCGGATCGTAGGGGCTGTCCTCGACCACCCGCGCATCCCAAAGCTGATCGAACATCTTGACCTTGAGCGCCGTGCCCGGCACCGCCAGATCGGGGCGGACATAGCCCATCCCGATGCTCTGGCCGAAATGCACCGAATAGCCGCCCGAGGTCAGACGCCCGACGCGGGTGCCATCGGCGGCATAGAGCGCCTCACGCCCCCAGGGATCGGCGTCCGAGGGGCCATCGACCAGAAGCGTCACGCATTTGGAGCGGATGCCCAAGCCCTCCATCGCAGCCTTTCCCCGGAAATCCTTGGTCAGATCCACGAAACGGGGCAGATCCGCCTCAAGCGGGGTGGCATCGCGGCCCAGCTCATTGCCGAAGGCGCGATAGGATTTTTCCTGCCTGAGCCAGTTCTGCGCCCGCGCGCCGACCAGCTTCATGCCATGCGCGGCCCCCGCCTTTTCCAGCAGATCAAAGAGGTAGTTCTGCATCTCGATCGGGTGGTGCAATTCCCACCCCAGCTCGCCCGTATAGGCCACACGGATCGCGTTGACCGGGCACATGCCCAGCTCGATCTGCCGTGCGCTCAGCCAGGGGAACCGCTTGTTGGACAGGGCCGTGTCGGGATCGGCATCCTTGATCACCGCTTTCAGCACATCGCGCGCTTTCGGCCCGGCGATGGCAAAGACGCCCCATTGCGTCGTGACGTTCTGGATCTCGACATAGCCGAAGGCGGGCATCTTGTCGGCGGCAGATTTGCGCAGGAAATCAGCGTCATAATCCGTCCAGGCCCCGGCGCTGACAAGGTAATACTCATCCTCGGCCAGACGCACGATCGTGTATTCGGTCCGCGTGGTGCCGTGATCGGTCAGGGCATAGGTCAGGTTGATCCGGCCGACGCGTGGCAGTTTGTTGCAGGTGAACCAGTCCAGGAATTGCGTCGCACCGGGGCCTTTGACCAGATGTTTGGTAAAGGCTGTGGCGTCGATCAGGCCCACGCCCTCGCGGATCGCTTTCGCTTCCTCAACGGCATGTTGCCACCAGCCGCCCCGGCGGAACGAGCGTGCGTCGTGATCAAAGCTGTCCGGCGCATCCAGCGGGCCATAGTAGTTGGGCCGTTCCCAGCCGTTCACATGGCCGAACTGCGCGCCGCGCGCCTTCTGGCGGTCATAGGCGGGTGCGGTGCGCAGGGGGCGGCAGGCTTCACGCTCCTCGTCCGGGTGATGCAGGATGAAGACATGCTCATAGCATTCCTCGTTCTTGCGCGCGGCATATTCGGTGGTCATCCAGCTGC
>JAMWZG010000619.1 GCA_024304855.1 Paracoccaceae bacterium | reverse complement strand
GCTAGAGGGGTCGCGGTAACGCGGTCCCAAGATGAATGATCATCCAGAGGGGGCAACCCCTTGGACAGAATCCGGCTTACAGGCCCTCCGCGCGTTTTCCTGTTCGAGCCGGCCTTTCATCGTTCTGCAAATATGCGATCCCGCCCTCGGCAAGCCTGCGCGCAGGGTGCAAGATTTTACGCGACCGTCACGAAATCCGCGCTAGACTGTTCGCATTCTGGCACCGGAGGATTTAGCAGATGAGTTTCGTCAAGACATTGGCCACCCTGGCGGTCGGCTTTGCCGCGGCCAAGGGGATGCAGAAGGTCAAGCAGATGGGGGGCGCCGCGGGCGTCAAGGATGCGCTGCGCAACGCAGGACAGCCCGGCGGCATGGCCGACGAGATCGGGGCCATGGCGCAGAAGATGGGTCTGCCGGTGAAGCAGGAGCAGTTGCGCGGCATGTTCGACCGTTTCGGCAAAAGCGCCGCCGGTCTGACCGAGACGACCGAGAAGAACATGGGCAGCCTGATGGGCACGATGACCGGCATGGCCAGCGCAGGGGCGGCGGGTCTGGGCGGGCTCATGTCCTCGATGACCGAGGGCACGGCGCTGGGGCAGGTGTCCGAGGAGAATGCCAAGCTGATGATCCGGGCCATGATCCAGTCGGCCAAGGCCGATGGCGAGATTGATGCCGAGGAGCGGGCAGCGATCCTGGATCATCTGGGCGATGCCTCACCCGAGGAGGTGGCCTTTGTCGAGGCGGAGCTGGCGGCACCCGTCGATGTGGCGGGCCTGGCGCGGGACACGGGCACGCAGATGCGCAATCAGGTCTATTCGGCGGCGCTGATGGCCGTGCAGGTGGATACAGAGGCCGAGCAGACCTATCTGCGGCACCTGGCGCAGGCGCTGGGCCTGTCCGATGCCGAGCGCGATTCGCTGCATCAGGCGATGGGGCGGCCAGTGCTCTAGGCCTGCGCTCAGGCGGCTGATGGGACGTCGGTGAAAAAGCGCGCGCGCCATCGGCTTTGTCTGTTGACTCTGCGGATGGCGCGGGTAAAAGCCGGGGTTCAAGGAATTTCACGGGCGGCTGCGTCGTCCGGCGTAGGAGAATAGCAATGGCG
>JAMWZG010000618.1 GCA_024304855.1 Paracoccaceae bacterium | reverse complement strand
TAAAGAACACCATCGAGACATTCATCATGATGGCCAGGATGAAGACATAGATGGGTAGCCAGATCACGCTCTCAATCGTATAGCTACCATTCTCACAGTGGCGAAATGCTCTCAATCTGCTGGTTTTGGTTCCAGAAGTGCAGTCGCTGGGATGGACTTGCCCGCCGGTTGGCGTAGCGAGCATTGCCTTGCTTTGTAACATCATGTGAGCCCGATTCATTCATTCGAGGAATCAACGCAATGGATCAAGTAGTTGATCAAACTAGATGTTGCGATAAAAAATGTCGTTTCTATGGCTGCTTTGCGTCTTGAGTATATCTTTAGCGCTCTGCTCGACCTTTGCGTTGTTAGAGATCTCAAACTTACTACTATTGGTTGCACATGTATAAGGATCGTCGCAGAATTGTTCTTGGTGCAGCTTTTCACTTAGTCGCAAGGTTTTACTTTAATCACTGCGAAACTAAAAGATTGAGATTTCAGACCCTATAGGAATCGGCTCTGATAAGGGTATTCTCGAACCATAAGTGATTGTGGAAAAATGGTGACCTGCTCCCCTGAGAGTCCCCGATTATGAGTTAGCTCTGTTCAGGTTTTGGTCTTCCTTTGACCGGTTAGCATATTCCCACGGTGTCATGCCAGCGAGGCTCGAGTGTGGCCGTTGGTGGTTGAAGTCGTCGCGCCATGCCGCCACTAAATTGCGGGCATGGCGCAAGCTGTCGAACAGGTGCTCGTTTAGCAGTTCATCGCGCATGCGGCCGTTGATGGGGAAGACGGCCCCGCTCCTGAGAAGGGACCGTATACTGGTCTTACTTTGCAGAAGGAGCATTCCCATGAACCCAGCCACCGTGGGCCTTGATCTGGCCAAGAACGTGTTTCACGTCCATGTCGCCGACGCGTCCGGCAGAACGCTCGACAGCAAGCGGCTTACGCGACGTGAGCTTCTACCTTTCTTCAAGTCGTTGCCCTCTTGTCTAATAGGTATCGAGGCGTGTGCGACTGCCCACAACTGGGCCCGTCAGTTGCAGAGGCTCGGCCATGACGTGCGCCTCATTCCTCCAGGCTACGTCAAACCCTTCGTGCGGCGGGGGGCGAAGAACGACGCCACTGA
>JAMWZG010000617.1 GCA_024304855.1 Paracoccaceae bacterium | reverse complement strand
TAAGAGACAGGTTCTGGGCCTTGGCAATATCGGCCCCCTCGCCTCCAAGCCGGTGATGGAGGGCAAGGCGGTCCTGTTCAAGAAATTCGCGGGCATCGACTGTTTCGACATCGAATTGAACGAACCCGATCCGGTGAAACTGGCCGACATCGTCTGCGCGCTGGAACCCACTTTCGGCGCGATCAACCTGGAAGACATAAAGGCCCCCGATTGCTTCATCGTCGAGAAACTGTGCCGCGAGCGGATGAACATCCCCGTCTTCCACGATGATCAGCACGGCACCGCCATCGTTGTGGGGGCGGCCGCCACCAACGCGCTGCATGTGGCGGGCAAACGGTTCGAAGACATCCGCATCGTCAGCACCGGCGGCGGTGCAGCGGGCATCGCCTGCCTCAACATGCTGGTCAAGCTGGGCGTCAAGCGCGAGAATATCTGGCTTTGCGACATCCACGGCCTTGTCTATACGGGGCGCGAGCTGGATATGAACCCGCAGAAAGCGGCCTTCGCGCAGCCCACCGACAAGCGCACGCTGGACGAGGTGATCGACGGCGCGGATATGTTCCTCGGCCTCTCCGGCCCCGGTGTTCTGACGCCTGCAATGGTCGCCCGCATGTCCGAGCGCCCGGTGATCTTCGCCCTCGCCAACCCCTCGCCCGAGATCGACCCGTCCGAGGCGCGCGCTGTGGTGCCCGATGCGATCATCGCCACGGGCCGGTCGGATTATCCCAATCAGGTCAATAACGTGCTCTGCTTTCCGTTCATCTTCCGGGGTGCCCTCGACGTGGGCGCGACCGAGATCAACGACGCCATGCAGATCGCCTGTATCGAAGGTATCGCCGCCCTCGCCCGCGCCACCACCAGCGCCGAGGCCGCAGCCGCCTATCAGGGCGAGCAGATGACCTTCGGCGCGGATTACCTGATCCCCAAACCCTTCGATCCGCGCCTCTCGGGTGTCGTCTCCACCGCCGTGGCCCGCGCCGCGATGGAAACCGGCGTGGCCACCCGGCCGATCGAAGATATGGCCGCCTACAAGGCCAAGCTGGACGGATCGGTGTTCAAATCCGCCCTGCTCATGCGCCCGGTGTTCAGCGCCGCCGCCACAGCCGCCCGC
>JAMWZG010000616.1:631-1113 GCA_024304855.1 Paracoccaceae bacterium | reverse complement strand
CGGCGGCAAGATGCGCACCCTGTCTTCCGTGGCGGGGCCTGTGGATGCAGGCCCGACCGTGCTGACCATGCGTCACGTGTTTGACGATCTGTTCAGGCAGGCCGGAGAACGGCTCGAGGATCATGTCACCTTGATCCCGCAAGAGATCCTGGCCCGTCATTGGTGGCCCGATGGCAGCACCCTTGATCTGCACGCCAATCAGGATGCAAACAGTGCCGCAATTCGCGCCTTTGCAGGCCCAAAGGCAGAGAGAGAGTTTCACGCCTTCAGCAAACGCGCCGCGCAGCTTTTCAGCGCTTTCGATCTGCCAATGATGCAGGCAGCCGAGCCAAGTCTGACATCGCTCACGTCACACGTGATGCGAAACCCGTCGCTGATCCCGGCCATGGCACCACAGTCCAGTCTGGCCGAAGTGCTGAACCGTCAATTCACCGACCGCCGCCTGGCACAGCTTTTCGGGCGTTATGCAACATATGTCGGCG
>JAMWZG010000616.1:0-621 GCA_024304855.1 Paracoccaceae bacterium | reverse complement strand
TGGCCCTGATCTGGCAGGCAGAAGCAGCGGGCGTCTGGTGCGTCAAGGGCGGCATGCATCGCCTTGCGGTCGCAATTGCCGATCTCGCACAGGCGCGCGGCGTGACCTTCCGCTATGATGCGGATGTCACGCGGATCGAAACACAGGGCGGACAGGTCAGCGCCGTGCACCTGACAGGGGGCGAACGCCTGGCGGCAGGCACGATCCTGTTCAACGGCGATCCAAGAGCGCTTGCCACGGGCACACTGGGACGAGCCGTTGCCGACGTCGCCACCCAGACCCGGCAAACGGCACGCAGCCTGTCGGCACAGGTCTGGAGTTTTGCCGCAGCACCCAAAGGTCCCGACCTGGCCCATCACAACGTCTTTTTCAGTGCAGACCCGCGTGGGGAATTCGCAGCGCTGGAACAGGGCAAGCAACCGCGCGACCCCACGCTCTACATCTGCGCCGAGGACCGGGGACAAGGCACCCCCCTGCCCCCGATCGAACGATTCGAGATCATCGCGAACGCTCCGCCCGTCATGGAACCCGAATCGCCCCCAACGATCACGCCCGAGGATTTTTCTGCATGTCAGACGCTCACGTTCCAGACTCTCGCCCGTTTCGGCCTGACCTTCGACA
>JAMWZG010000615.1 GCA_024304855.1 Paracoccaceae bacterium | reverse complement strand
CCTCTGATCTGGATCAAGGACAGCGCCCGGCCCGCCTGCCACAATCGCCCCACAGGACAAGACAAGGACATGCCCCGATGGACCTGATCACACTGGTGGACCGTATCGGCGAAGGCCCGACCGCCGCCCTTCTGGGCCTTCTCACCGGCGTCGTCTTCGGCATCGCCGCCCAACGCTCGCGCTTCTGCCTGCGCGCGGCCACGGTGGAATTCGCGCGCGGCCAGTTGGGCGACAAGGTCGCGGTCTGGCTCCTGACCATCTCGACCGCGATCGTCTGGGTGCAGGGCGCGCAGCTTCTGGGCCTGATGCGCGCCGCCGATGCCCGCATGATGGCCGTGCCCGGCAGCTGGTCCGGCGCCATCATCGGCGGGCTTCTCTTCGGCATGGGCATGGTGCTGGCGCGCGGCTGTTCGGGCCGGTTGCTGGTGCTGGGCGCCACGGGCAACCTGCGCTCCATCGTCTCGGGCCTGATCTTCGCCGTGGTCGCACAGATGAGCATCACCGGCTGGCTCGGCCCCCTGCGCGACAGCCTCGCCGCGCTCTGGGTCACATCCGGCGGGCGCAACATGGACATCCTCGCCACCCTTCACCTGCCAGCATGGGCGGGCCTCGCCCTTGGCCTCGCCATGGCCGCCATCGCGCTGGACCTCGCGCGCCGCAACCGCATCGGCGCCACGCGCCTTGTCTTCGCCTCGGGCGTGGGCTTTGCCGTGGCCCTCGGCTGGGTGCTGACCTATGGCCTGTCGCAAATCGCCTTCGAGCCGGTGCAGATCGAAAGCGCCAGCTTCACCGGCCCCTCGGCCCGGATGCTGATGTTCACCCTCGACCGCACCGCCCTGCTGGAATTCGACGTAGGCCTGGTGCCCGGCGTCTTCCTCGGCTCCTTCCTCGCCGCCATCATCACGCGCGAGTTCCGCTTTCAAGGCTTCGAGACCGAGGGCAACATGCGCCGCGCCATGGCCGGGGCCGCCCTCATGGGCTTTGGCGGAATGCTGGCCGGCGGCTGCGCCATCGGCGCGGGCGTCACCGGCGGGTCGATCTTCGTGGGCACCGCCTGGGTCGCACTGGCCGCGATGTGGGCGGGCGCGATCCTGACCGACCTCATCGTCGATCAGCAGGG
>JAMWZG010000614.1 GCA_024304855.1 Paracoccaceae bacterium | reverse complement strand
CGCCCGGTCTGTGGGCGAATACCTGCTGCACCCATCCGGACTGGGACGAGGCACCCGAACTGTGTGCAACCCGCCGCCTGCGCGAGGAACTGGGTATAACGGGCCTGCATCCCGAACATCGCGACCGGGTGGAATACCGCGCCGATGTGGGGGCGGGTCTGGTCGAACATGAGGTGGTTGATATCTATCTGGCGCGTGCCGATGAGGGTCTGAAGATCGCACCGAACCCTGACGAGGTCATGGAAGTTCGCTGGATCAACTATCAGGATCTTGTTGCAGAGGTCGCCCGCAGACCCGAACGCTTTACGCCCTGGATGAAGATCTATCTGGCCGAACACAGCGACCGTATCTTCGGTCCTGATATGGTTTACCTGGCAAGTCTGTCACAGGGCTAAGGGTAGCACCTAGACAAGAAAGACCCTGGGCGGGGTGGCCTCAGGGTCCTTCTGCCATGAATTGAGCAGATTCAATCGCCTGATTTCTTCTTGCCGCTGACCTGCGCCAGATTGGCGCTGATCTGGTCGCCAAGTTTTTGCAGGCTTGGCAATTGCACCGCCATATCCATGATTGCATCAACGGTCGCGTTGACTGGCGATGCTGGGCGATCGGAACCTTCTGCACGCGTGCCACCGACGCCGCTCAGGTGATTGACGCTGATACCGGTGATCTTTTCGGCGGGACGCACCATTTCGGCCAGGATGCGAGGCATGGCTTCCAGTCGTGCCTTTTCCAACTCCATCGCGATGATCGCGTCGGATCGGGCATTCTCGGCTTCGATCCGGGCACGCTCTGCCTCGACCCGGGCCAATTCGACTGCCTTTGTCGCCTCGGCTTCGGCGCGGCGGGCATCCGCCTTGTCAGCAGCAGTCGCCTTGTCGGAGGCAGCGGCGATTTCGGCGCGTTTGGCCGCGGCTTCGGCCTGTTCCTGTGCCGCGATCAGCGCGAGTGCACGGCGGCGCTCGGCCTCGGCCATGGCGCGGGCGGTCTGCACGGCCTCGGCTGCGGTCACGGCTTCGGCGCGGGCGGCATCAGCTTGCGCCTTGGCGCGGCTTTCCTCCTGACTTTTCGCGGACAACTGGATCTGCCGGTCGCTTTCGGCATCCTCCAGCGCGCGGCTCTGGGCCTGTCTCTTA
>JAMWZG010000613.1 GCA_024304855.1 Paracoccaceae bacterium | reverse complement strand
CAGTTGAAGATCTGCACATGGCAGGGGCAGTTCATGGGCTTGAGCGCGTTGACGGTTTTTTCCCGCGCGTGTTCCTCATCGACTTCGACGATGAACATGTTGTCCTGATAATTGGCCCAGTGGCCGGATTTTTCCCACAGCACACGGTTCACGACCTGCGGCGTGTTCACCTCGACATAGCCGCCGCGGCGCTGCTGGCGGCGCATGTAATCCTGCAAGGTGGTGTAGATGGTCCAGCCGTTCGGGTGCCAGAAGACCTGACCGGGGGCTTCCTCCTGCATGTGGAAGAGATCCATCTCGCGGCCCAGCTTGCGGTGGTCGCGTTTGGCGGCCTCCTCCAGCATGGTCAGATGCGCTTTCAGTTCGTCCCGGTTCAGGAAGGCCGCGCCATAGATGCGTTGCAGCATGGGGCGCGTGCTGTCGCCGCGCCAATAGGCACCCGCCACATGCATCAGCTTGAAGGCATCCGCAGGCACCTGCCCGGTGTTTTGCAGATGCGGGCCACGGCAGAGATCCTGCCAAGCCCCATGCCAATACATCCTGAGCGGCTCGTCGCCGGGGATGGAGTGGATGAGTTCCACCTTGTAGGGTTCGTTATTCGCCTCGTAATGCGCAATCGCGCGGGCGCGGTCCCAGACCTCGGTCGTGACGGGGTCGCGCTTGGCGATGATCTCGCGCATCTTCTTCTCGATCACGGCCAGATCTTCGGGGGTGAAGGGTTCGGCGCGGTCGAAATCGTAATACCAGCCGTTCTCGATCACCGGGCCGATGGTCACTTTGACGGCGGGCCAGATTTCCTGCACGGCGCGGGCCATGATATGGGCAAGATCGTGGCGCACCAGTTCCAGCGCGGGGGCACGGTCGGCCATGGTATTGATGGCCAGCGTCGCATCCTGCGTGATCGGCCATTGCAGATCCCAATGCTGGCCGTTCAGCGTGGCGCTGATCGCCTTTTTCGCGAGCGACTTGGAAATATCGGCGGCGACATCGGCTGCGGTGATGCCGGCGTCATACTGGCGTGCATTGCCATCGGGAAAGGTGAGAGAGATCTGTGCCATATCGGCCTCCTCGTCGGTTTGGCGCCCACGGAACGCCCGGTTGCGGGTTATATTGTGCGCGGCCTATGTGACGGG
>JAMWZG010000612.1 GCA_024304855.1 Paracoccaceae bacterium | reverse complement strand
TGGAAAGGCTGGCGCGGCAAATGCCCCAATTGCGGCAGCGGCCCGCTGCTCAGCGGCTATCTGACCGTGCGCAAATCCTGCCCCGTCTGCCGCGAGGAATTGCACCACCACCGCGCCGATGACGGCCCCGCCTATCTGACCATCCTTTTCGTCGGGCATCTGATGGCCCCGCTGCTGCTCTTCGTCTTCGAGAAGTGGCGGCCCGAGCCGTTGATCCTCTTCACCATCTTCGCCCTTGGCTCCGTCGCCCTCTCGCTCTACCTTCTGCCCAGACTGAAAGGGGCGATCGTGGGCCTGCAATGGGCCAGACTGATGTATGGGTTCGGCAAGGCCGCGTGACCCTTTCACCGCAAAGGGACTGCCCATGACCACCGACAAGACCACCCCGACAGGGATCGACAAGACCGCCATCCGCAACGCCGCGACCGTGATCGTGCTGCGCGACCGTCACAATGACCCGCATGTCCTGATGGGGCAGCGCGGCTCGACCGCGGCTTTCATGCCCGACAAATTCGTCTTTCCGGGCGGCGCGGTCGATGATGCCGACAGGCTGGTGCCGCTGGTCACGCCGCTGCCAGATCTCTGCGCCGGGCGGCTTTGCGATGATGCGCCTGCCGACCTCGCCCATGCCCTCGCCGCCGCCGCCATCCGCGAGCTGTGGGAGGAGACGGGTCTGGTGCTGGGCGCCAAGGGCCTCTGGACCAGCCCGCCGCCCGACTGGCAGACCTTCGCCGCCACCGGCCATATGCCCGCCGCCCATCCGTTGCAATTCGTCTTCCGCGCTGTCACCCCGCCGGGCCGCCCTCGCCGGTTCGATGCGCGCTTCTTTCTGGTCGATGCCGATGATCTGGCCACCGATCCCGATGATTTCAGCGCCGCCTGCGACGAGCTTTCGCATCTGCAATGGATACCGCTGCCCCGCGTGCGCGAATTCGATCTGCCCTTCATCACCGAGGTGGTTCTGGCCGAAGTCGCCGCCCGCGCGCGCGACACCGAACCACCCGCCTCTGTCCCCTTCTTCAAGAACAGCGAGGAAGAAAGCCTCTTCCTGCGCCTTAAAGGAATAGGACCAATGACAGGACGCTCGCACTGATCAGGGCGATGCCCACCGCCTCGCGCCGGGTGAACCTCTC
>JAMWZG010000611.1 GCA_024304855.1 Paracoccaceae bacterium | reverse complement strand
GGCAGCAGCAGCCCGGTCAGCAGGTAGAGCTTGGTCGTGGTGGTTTTTGGCAGGGACGCAGCCTCGGCATCCCAAATCCGCGCAAACTCGGGCCTGTCGATCTCTTCCCAGGCCGAAGACGTGAACCGTGCCTCTTCGAGATAGCTCGACCCGTTTGGCCTCACCGCCTTGCGCATCAGCGTGACGATGTCCTCGTCATACATCTGCATGGGCCGCGCCGAGATGAGCGCCGCGCGACCGGAGGCGCGATTCACCATCGGCAGCTTGTCGGGATTGCGCGATATGGCCTCTTCGGCGCCCAGGACATACACTGGGTCCGTCACCTCAAGTCCGATGATCCGCGTCACGGCGCCGGATTTCGGGCAGGTCCAGAGATCCTCTGTGGAGACCTGCTCGATCTTTTCGCCGCGCAGGGTTTCGACGCCGAGATCAAGCGTGCCCGCCGCGCGCGCGCGTTCAGTCTGATCAGCGATCCGGCGCATGAACTCGCCAAAGAGCGCGTTCTGCATGTGGATGGGAAGGGCAAGCACCCGATTCAGAAACCGCTGGATCGGCGGCAGCTCCTCGAGAAGCACACCGTCCTTGTCGATCAGTCGCAGGGCTGTCCAGTCGGTGAAGCTCTCGTAGCTCATCGGCTCGGCGCGCCCGGCGGCCAGATCGGCGAAATACCCACGCAGCGCCGCCCGCGCGATCGGGCTTTCGAGATTGTCCTCCTCGCGGAACATGCCCTGCGAGCCGGTCTCGCGCTGACCCTTGGTCAAGGCCCCCAGCTGGTCGAGGCGTTTGGCTATAGTCGAGGTGAAACGTTTTTCGCCATGCACATCCGAGGTGCAGACCCGGAAGAAGGGCGCGCTGACCTGAGCCGAGCGATGCGTGCGCCCGAGCCCCTGGATGGCCGCATCCGCGCGCCAGCCGGGCTCCAGAAGATAGTGCCGCCGCCGTTTCTGGTTCTTCGCCGTTTGCGCCGCGTGATAGGACCGGCCCGTACCGCCTGCATCGGAGAAGATCAGGATATCCTTCTCGCCGTCCATGAAGGCCTGGGTTTCGGATGAATTGCTGCTGGCGGCGCGCTTTTCGATGAAGAGATGACCATCCTCGGCCTTGAGGGGCCGGATGGACCGCCCCGTGACTTCTGC
>JAMWZG010000610.1 GCA_024304855.1 Paracoccaceae bacterium | reverse complement strand
TGAACGGTTATGCCGATGAGGTGGCCAGCCTCTATGCCGGCATGAACCTGACCGAGAATTTCTGAGCGATGCTGGCGGAGCGTGTGAATACCGCGGTCCGCCGCGTGCCTGTCTGGCTGGTCTATGTGCTGGGCCTGCTGCCTGCGCCGTGGCTTCTCTATCTGGGGCTGACGGGGGGCTTGGGTGTCGAGCCGATCAAGGCGCTGGAGCATGAGCTGGGCCTGCTGGCGTTGCAATTGCTGGTGGCCGGGCTGGCGATCACGCCCCTGCGGCGGTTCGCGGGCGTGAACCTGATCCGGTTCCGCCGCGCGGTGGGTGTTCTGGCCTTCACCTATGTGGCGCTGCATCTGCTGGTCTGGCTGGTGCTGGATGTGCAATCCCCTGCGCGCATCTGGGCCGACATCGTGAAGCGGCCCTATATTACCATCGGCATGGTCGGGTTTCTGCTGATGCTGCCACTGGCGCTCACGTCGAACAACTGGTCCGTGCGGCGGCTGGGGCTTTGGTGGCGGCAACTCCACAAGCTCACCTATATCGTCGTGATCCTGGGGGCGGTGCATTTCGTGATGCTGTCCAAAGGGTTTCAACTAGAACCGCTGGCCTATCTGGCCGCGATGCTGATCCTTCTGGCGCTGCGCCTGCCCTTTGGTGCCGCATCGCGCCGCACGACTCGCGCCTGAGGGCCAGACAGGATTCGCCGTGAAGGCGGGCAAGGGCAGCGATTCCCCGCATGAAATCCCGGCAGTTTGTGAATCACCGACGCCCTGAGCGGGGCGAGAGGGGCCAAATCAGACCAAACTGGCGGAGAACGACTCGTCCAAGGCGTCACCCGAGGCGTGTTTTCCGCCCTGTGTCGCCGCTGAGTCTGACGGCGACGGGACGGCGTTTGTGGACAGGTCTGTGGATAACGCAAGATATAGAGATTGCCCCTGCGTGAGGCGGGAAAGAATCTTGCCCAAGAGGTGCCGCCTGCGCAATTGATGCAATCTAACCCCCTCAAAACCCTTGAAAAAACGGCTGGATGAAAAAATTATGACGTTTGTGAAAAAAGGGGTTGCGGGCATCCGCAAGTAACCGTAGAACCCCCCTCACGGCGACGCAGAGACGCGGCGCTGGGGACCGGACGGAACGAAGCGGCG
>JAMWZG010000061.1 GCA_024304855.1 Paracoccaceae bacterium | reverse complement strand
GCGCCCCTGAACCGGGTCAGACCGCCATTGCCTGCGGCACCAGCGCCCGCGCGCTGGAACGTGTGGGGCTGGCCGGCTATGGTGGGCGTGATGTGCAGAGGCTTTCGGGCGGGGAACAGGCGCGGGTGCATCTGGCCCGCGTGCTGGTGCAGGTCTGGGAGCCGGTCACGGATCAAGGACCACGCTGGCTGTTTCTGGATGAACCCGTGGCGGCACTGGACATCGGGCATCAACTGACCGTGATGGGACTGGCGCGCGCCTATGCCGATGCGGGCGGCGGTGTGGTGGCGGTGATGCATGACCTGAACCTGTCGGCCATGTTTGCGGATCACATCGCCCTGTTGCTGGACGGGCGGATGCTGGCGCAGGGCGCGCCGGCCGAGGTTCTGACCGACGCGCATCTGAGCCGCGCCTATGGCTGTGCGGTGCGGGTCAATGCAGCGCCCGCGCGCGGGCCGTGGCTGGTGCCGCAGGCAATGGCGGTCTGACCCGGTTCAGGGGCGCAGGATCATCTGCGTCTGGGTGACGATGGCGGCCAGCTTGCCCTCGCCCGTCGTGATCGTGGTCTGCCAGACCATGGTCGAGCGGCCCTTGTGCAGCGGCACGGTGACGGCAAGGGCGGTGTCCCCGATGGCGACGGGGCGGAAGAAATTGGTCTTGCTTTCGATCGTGCTGGTCCCCTCGCCGTCCTTCAGGTTCAGGAAGGTCGCGGTGCCGCCCAGATTGTCGGCCAGCGCCATGAACGCCCCGCCATGCAGCGTGTTGTTCCGGTTGGCCAGCGCCGGGGTCACGGGCAGTTCCGCCTCGACCCGGTCGGGCGTGGCATGGGTCACGCGCAGCCCGAGGGTCACGGCGAAGGGCGGTTGTGCCTGCGCGATGGCGGCGATGCGGTCCGGGTTATCTGTCATGCGGGTTCCTGTTCCTGCGGGTCTGTGGCAGGGGCGCATCTTCCGCTCAACCCCGGCGGTGTCAATCGCGGAAAGGTTACTATCCTTGCGGGTTTCGCTTGCCAATCGGCGCGCGGCGCGGATGATCGCGGAAACAGGAGATCGCGATGCGCCTGACGAAGTTCACGGATTATGCCCTCAGGGTTCTGCTTTATGCGGCCAGCCTTGAGGCGGATAGATTGGCCACGATCGAAGAGACGGCCAAGGTTTTCGACATCTCACGCGCGCATCTGAAGAAGGTCGTGCTGATGCTGACGCAGAATGGCTATCTGGAAGGGGTGCGCGGGCGCACGGGTGGCTACAGGCTGGCGCGTCCGGCGGATCAGATCAATCTGGGTGTGTTGATCCGCGTGACCGAGCCGGATTTCGGGATGGTGGAATGTTTCCTGCCGGGCAATGCCTGCCGGATCACGCAGGCCTGCCGTCTGCCGATGGTGTTGAACAAGGCGCTGGACAACTTCCTGACGACCTTTGACGCCTATACGCTGGCCGATATGAAGATCGAGGCGCGTCATTTCGACATGCCGTTGCAGCCTGCCTATCCGATGCGGGGGCCGAAACTGTCGGGCACGGGCTGAACGGCGGGCAAGGCTTGTCCTGCGACCTGTCGGGATATAGCGATGCGGGATGCTGGTTCTGGAGAATATCATCAGCGATCGCGGATCGCGCTATGCCGTGGCAGGCGCGCCCTGTGACACCGAGGCGGAGGCCAAGGCGCTGGTCAAGGCGTTGCGGGCGCGCAAGAAATTCGCACGCGCCACGCATCACAGTTGGGCCTTGCTGACGCCTGAACACGCCATCAAGACCGATGATGGCGAGGCTGGTGCCGGTCTGGTGATCCTGCGGATGCTGGAGCGCGCGGAGGTGCGCAACCATCTTGTGATCGTCACCCGCTGGTATGGCGGCAAACATCTGGGCGGGGACAGGTTCCGCCATGTGCAGGAGGCTGTGCGGCTTTATCTGGAGCGCATCACGACTGTCTGACGCGGATCGGACATCCTGCCACCAAACCGTCGCGGCGCGTTCCAGCGGCGGGTGAAGGCCGAGGCCACGAGCAGCACGGGTGTCGCCAGGATCGCCCCGGCCGGCCCCCAGAGCCAGGCCCCGAAGGTGATCGCCATGAAGATCGTCATCGCGGATTGCCGCATCTGGCGACCGACCAGCATCGGCGTCACGAATTGTCCTTCGATCGTGTTCAGCACCAGCAGCGAGAGCACCGGGAAGACGGCGGCTTCGGGCTGTGGGTAGGTGACGATGCCCACGCCGAAGATGATCACGGCCATGATCGCGGGGCCGATATAGGGCATGAAGTTCAGCACCCCCATCAGCAGGCCCCAGAGAAAGGGGTTGGGCAGGCCGAACATCCAGAACATCACGGTGCTGACAAGGCCCAGCCCCGTGTTGATGATCGTGATGGCCAGAAGATAGGAGGAGACATTGCTCTGGATGTCGCGGATGGCGCGGCCGAGGATGCGACGGCGGCGTTGCGATGCGCCCAGCAGCATGATCCAGCGGGCCAGCAAGGCGCGCTCGCGCAGCATGAAGAAGGTGAGGATCGCGGCATAGATCGCACCGCTCAGGACCATCGGCACGGTCAGGGCCAGCCCGGCCAGCAATGACCCGCCCGAGGAGGTGAGCTGTTCGATGGGGTCGATCTCCTCGCCGTCGCTGTTGAAGCGCGGGCCCTGGATCGCATCGGTCATTCCGCTGATGGCGTTGCGCATCAGATCGTCCAGCTTGCGCAGCACATCGGGGGCGCGACGGTTCCATTCCTCGGCGGTGGGCAGGACGTAATAGACCAGCGCACTGAGCGCCGCGATGGAGGCGATGACGATGATCCCGGACGAGATGCTGCGCGGGATATGCATCCGGTCGGCATGGCGGGCGATGGGTTCCAGCGCGATGGCCGCGAGCAGGGCCAACACCGTGGGGATGGCGAAGCTGCGCACGTCCTGCAAGGTGCTGAGGATCATCAGGCTGGCCATGATGACCAGTGCCCAGGTGGCGGCGCGGGGAAAGACCGGCAGATCCGGAGGTCTTGGCATCAACGATCCCGCCCACGTCGCAGGCGCAGGGCCGTGTCCAGACCAAAGACGAAGGCTTCGGCCAGCGGCGGATAGGGGTTTGCGGCCCCGGATCTTGCCTGCTGCGCCGCGTCATGATGCGTGTGATCCTGATGATGTGCGCCATGATCCGACGACGAGGATGAGGCCATTGCGGCGACGATCCCGCCCAGCCCGAGGTAGATCACCCCCAGCATCAGGCCTGCGGCCTGTGGCGACCATGCCTCGGCGGCGACGATCCAGATTGCGACGGTCAGGAACCCCAGCCCCGTGGCCAGCAGAAGCCCGCTGAGGATCATCAAACCGGCGCGGCGCGCGCCCTGACGGGCACGCGCCTTTACGGCCGCTTCGATCTGTGCAGCCGGGTCGAACATCACGATCTCCGCGACATCATCAGGCCGACCAGCAGGCCGACGCCTGCGGCAATGCCCATGGCCATGGCCGGTTTCTCGCGGATCAGCGCATCGGCGTGATCGACAGCCTCGACGGCCTGATGTTGCAGCTTTTCATACTCATGCTCGACCCCGTCGCGGGCCTTGCGTGCCACGCGCTTGGCGCCACTGGCCACTTCGCGGGCTTCGGCGCGGGTCAGGTTGCCCAAAGCCTCGGTCAGACCAGCCACATCGGCACGCAGGGTTTCGAGTTGCTTGGACAGGTCGTCAGCGGCGGCTTTGGTTTCGGATTGTGCCATTTTGGCCTCCATTCAGGAAAGAGCGGCAGCACCGGAAATGGGGCTGCAACGGGAAAAACGATCTTTGAGCAGCGGAGCGGGATGCCGGACGCAACCGAGGGACGGCGATATGTCCGACATCCCTACGCGCCGTTACATCGGCGGTCTGCCGCGCAGGGCACGCGCCAGCATCGCGATCACGAAGAGCACGATGAAGATGAAGAACAGGATCTGTGCGATCCCGGCAGAGGCAGAGGCGACGCCGCCAAAGCCAAAGAGGGCGGCGATCAATGCGATCACCAAGAATGTAAGCGCCCATCCCAGCATGTCGGTCTCCTTTTCACTTTGATCTCGGCACCCTCTGTGCCGTCATCTACTCAACACCCCAGACGGAAAAGCGTTCCCGCAAGCCGTGAAAAAACGTTGAAACCTTGAAGGATCGGAGGGCGGGATGTGAAAGGGTCTGCCCGGAATGGGGCAGACCCGAGGGATGCACGGGAGGGGCGCATCGGAGCGGCGCGGGTGATCAGGGCAGCCGCGGCGGCTCGGGCAGCTCGTCGATGGTCTGGGTGACGCCCAGGGCGAAAGCCTCGACCATCGCATCGTAGAACTGCGAGCTGCTGGCGGGCAGCACCGTCGTATCCGGGTCAAGCGAGGGGGAGTTGACCTGCGCGGCGGTGGCCGTCACGTCAAAGCTCTTGTGCACGGGCACTTCCTGCACGTCGCGCAGATCGACGCGGCCGGCAATCACGGATGCATCGTTTCCGATCAGCGCATCATAGCCGGTGGCGACTTCGATCCGCTCAAGATCGACGGATACATTGATCCCGGCGGCGGCCAGCCGCTCTTCGATGCGGCGGGTGATGGCGGCTTCGATGTCCTCATCCACGATGGTGATGCGATTGATGGCGGCTGCACCCTGCGCCGACTCGGGCTCGGCTTCGACGCGCAGATTGCCGACGCCGCGATCATCGGCAGCAAGGGCCGGCGCGCTGAGCGCAAGGCCGAGGGTCAAGGTGGCAAGGGTCGGGGCAATAAAACCGGATTTCAGAAACATTGTCGTCTCCTTCATGATGGGGCGCTGCGACAGATCCGCGACGCTGTGGCAGAACAACGTCCCGGTGTGCGGCGCGGTTCCGGAAGACGGCAGAACGGATCGGCAATATATCGCCCATCACTGGTCAATTCGTTCTGTCCCGCTGGCTGCCGACGCATCCTGACCGCCAATAAAAAAGCGCCCCCTGCTTGAGGGGGCGCTGATGGCTGTGACGCGTGGCATCATGTGACGGCAGGCGCGCTTGCGCGCCGCGCCCTCAGGCCGAAAGGGTCGCGGTCGAGGCGAAGAACATGGCCTGACTGACGGAAGAACGGACCTGATCCTCGTCATAGGGTTTGGTGATGAGAAAGGCCGGTTCGGGGCGGGTGCCTGTCAGCAAACGCTCGGGGAAGGCGGTGATGAAGATCACCGGACGGTCGCCCAGTGCGTTCAGGATGTCATGCACCGCGTCGATCCCGGAGGATTTATCCGCAAGCTGGATGTCGGCCAGCACCAGATCGGGCGGGGTTGCCTTGGCCAGCGCCACCGCTTCGGCACGGGTGCGGGCGATGCCCGTCACCTCGTGGCCCATGTCGGTCACGATGGCGCGCAGATCGACGGCGATGATCGGCTCATCCTCGATGATCATGACGCGCCCGGCGATGGACGAGCGCATCTCGGCATGGGCGATGTCGATCAGTTCGCTCGCCTCGTCGGTGGTGATCTTCATGATCGCGGCCACTTCGGCGGTGGTGAAACCTTCGACGGAATGCAGCAAGAGCGCCTCACGCGTGTTGGCGGTCAGATGCGCCATGTGATGCTGCGCGCGGGCGGACAGGTTATCCTCGGCCTCGCCCAGCGGGGCGCCGGCGCTGGACCAGACCACATGGAAGGCGCGGAACAGGGCCACCTTGGGCGAGGACATTTCGCCGATGAAGGAACGCTCGGCCAGGATCGCTTCGAGCGTGGCGGCGGCGTAGCGGTCGCCGGTATCCTGACTGCCGGTCAGGGCACGCGCATAACGGCGCAGATAGGGCAGGCTTGCCGCGACAAGATCGGCCAGATCGGACGTGGTGTCAGATGACATATTTTTCCCTCGGTCTACAGTTTTGTCGGGAACCAAACGCCTGTTGACGCGTTCGGTTCCCTGTAGGATGCAAAAACAGGTGGTGCCAGGTATGGGGACGCGGATGACGCAGGATGAGCAGAGCGGGAAGCGCAGAAAACAGGGTCTGAACCATCAGATCGACGAAAACCTCAAGCGGGTCTACGAATCCGCGCTGGAGGAAGACGTGCCTGATCGCTTCAAGGATCTGCTGAACCGTCTGCGTCAGCAACAGGAGGGCGGTCAATGACGACCGAGGTGCCGCATGATGATCCTGTCGCATCGGGCGATCCGCGCGACGCGTTGCCCACGCATCTGCCTGCGCTGCGGGCCTTTGCCATCAGTCTGACGGGCAATGTCGCCCTGGCGGATGACATGGTGCAGGACACCATCGTCAAGGCCTGGACCCATATCGACAGCTTCAAGCCCGGCACCAATATGCGGGCCTGGCTGTTCACCATCCTGCGCAACACGTTTTATTCACACCGGCGCAAGCACAAGCGCGAGCAGCCGGACCCCGAAGGTATCCATGCGGCCAGTCTTTATGAAAAGCCGGCGCATGACAGCAAGCTGGCGATGACGGATTTCCGCGCGGCCTTTGCACAGCTTTCGGACGAGCATCGCGAGGTGCTTTTGCTGGTGGGCGCGTCCGGCTTTTCGACGCAGGAGGCGGCCGAGATGATCGGGATCGCGGAAGGCACCGTGAAAAGCCGCGCCAGCCGGGCGAGAGCGCGGCTTTGCGCCCTGCTGGGCATGGAAGTGGGCGAGCATATGCTGGACGGGATCGACGGATCGACGGCGGCGGTGATGTCCAAATCCGGCACGCAGGCCGCATGACCACCCCGCTGCTGAGGTTGAGGCGGCTGCCGGCGCGGCTGGGCGTGCGTCTGGCGCTGCTGTTGTCGATGGCGCTGCTGCCGGTCGGGTTGATTGCCGTGCTGCAATCGGTGAGCCTGCTGAAAGAGGCGCGGGCCCGGTCCGAGGCGGCGCTGATGGGTGAGACGCTGATGATCGCGCAGACCGAGCTGCGGATGATCCAGCGGGCGCAGGGCATGGCCGCGGCAATCGCGGGAGAGGTCTGGGAAATCCCGGATGACCTGCCGGATCTGGCGGGCGGCGAGAGCCCGCTGGACAGATGTGCGCGCATCCTGCCGATGGTGCAGGCGCAACTTGCGCCCGAGGCGGATGCGGTGATCATCGGGGCCGATGGGCGCGTGATCTGCCCGCCCAGTGTGACTATTGCCGATCTGGATGGCACCGCGCTTTTCGAGAAGCTGATGACACGCGGCGAGCCGGATGTGCTGCTGGACAGTGCCGGGCTGCTTGGCACCGGGTCTGCCATCGTGGTCAGCCATCCGATCACCCGCCCGTCGGAGCGGGTTGATCTGCCTGATACGGTTCTGGCTGTCGTGTCCATTGCGCTGCCGCATGTGGCGCTGAATGGCAATGCCGGTTTTCCGAGGGAGAACATGCCGCTGCCCCTGCCGGAAAGACAGGGCGCCGCGATCCTGACGTTCAATGGCGAAGGCGAGGTCTTGTCCTCTTCTCAGGGGATGGACGGGGCGGAGGGGCTGCTGCCGCGCAACCGCGCGCTCAAGGCGCTGGTGGGGACGCGACCGCTGGCCTTTACCGGGCGATCCAATCAGGGGCTGGAGCGGGTGTATTCTGTCGTGCCGCTGATCGAGGAGAACCTTTATGCACTTGGCACCTGGCCCGGCGAGGGGAACCGGATTCAGGCGCTGGACGCGCTGCCTGCGGCGATGTTTCCGGCGCTGATGTGGACCGCCAGCCTGATCGTCGGCTGGCTTGCCGCCGGGCAGTTGGTGACGCGGCATGTCTATCGTCTGCGCGGCGCGATCACGGCCTTTGCCGGTGGCGACCGCGCGGTGCGGCCCATTGATGTCTCTGGCGCGCCGCTGGAATTGCGCCAGCTTTCGGATGCCTTCATGCAGATGACCCATACGGTTCTGCATGACGAGGCCGAGCTGGAGGATGCGGTGCATCAGAAGGAAGTTCTGCTGCGCGAGGTGCATCACCGCGTGAAGAACAACCTGCAACTGATCGCCTCGATCCTGAACATGCAGATCCGGCAGGCCCGCTCGCCCGAGGCGAAATGGCTGATGAAGGGGGTGCGTGACAGGGTGATGAGCCTGGCCACGATCCATCGCGGGCTTTACCAGACCAGCGGTCTGACCGACATCCGGGCGGATGAGTTGCTGACGGATATTCTGCGGCAGCTTGTGAACATGGCGACGGGGCCGGGTCGGCGGATGACGATCGAACAGGAGTTCGAGCCTGTGCGTCTGACACCGGATCAGGCGGTGCCGCTGTCGCTGTTCCTGACCGAGGCGCTGACGAATGCGATGAAATATGCCGGGCATGATGGTGACGGCCTGCCCTATCTATCGGTGCGGCTGAAGGCTGTGTCGGACAGCCGCGCAGTTCTGAGCATCGTGAACAGCATCGGCGCGACTCCCGCCGCAGGAAACGCCCTGCCGGGGGATATTGACGAGCCGACGGGTCTGGGCTCGCAGCTTCTGGATGCCTTTGCCCAACAGATCGGCGGTGAATTGCGCCGGGACGAAGGCGAAGGGCGTTACGTGCTGGAGATGGAATTCACGCTGGCCGCCCTGAGCGAGGCCGAGGCGCGCAATGCGCAGGATGACGCGGCAGAGGCGGCAGCGGAAGATGAGGAGTCAGAGGACAGGTGATCCCCTGCCCCGTCGGGGCATCGGGGCACGATCCTGTCTGTTTCTGCATCACGAGGTGCAGAAATCCGGTCGCGTGACGCATTCTTCTATCGCTTTCCCGCGATGGCGGGATTAGCATCAAACCCATGTATTTGCACGTGCTTCCCATCGGTTCCGTTTTTCACATCTCAGCCGTCGCACCCTAGGAAGAACGTATGACCGATCGGCCCGACACGGACCGGCCTCCTGCTTCGGACAGATGGCGGACCTTTCTGCGTCCGACGAACCTTGCGGTCATTCTGGCGCTGCTTGTGATCACGGGGCTGTGGATTGCCGCCGAGATCCGCAACCGCATGTTCCATTCGCAGGAATTGCGGATTGATCTGCTGCAAGACCTGACCGTTCTGCGCACGCAGCTTGAAGGGGTGGTGAATGCCGATGTGCAGCTTGTGCGTGGCCTGATTGCGACGCTGATCACCGAGCCCGACATGCAGCAGGATCGCTTTGCCAGCATCGCGGCCGGTCTGATCGGAAGCGACACTGTGGTGCGCAATGTGGCGGCGGCGCCGGATATGGTGATCCGCATGGTCTATCCGGTCGAGGGCAACAGTGCCGCCATCGGTCTGGATTATCTGGCCAACGAGGTGCAGCGCGCAGCGGCGATCCGGGCGCGGGACAGTGGTGAGCTGGTGCTGGCCGGCCCCGTCGATCTGGTGCAGGGGGGAACGGGGTTTGTCGGCCGGTTTCCGGTGTTCATCCCGGTCGAGGATGGCGAGCCGCGCTTCTGGGGCATCGTCTCGGCGGTGCTGGATGAACAATCGCTGTATCGCGAGGCGGGCTTGCTGAACCCTGACCTGCCGATGCGGATTGCCCTGTCCGGGCGGGACGGGCTTGGCGGGCGCGATGATGTGTTTTTCGGTGATCCGACCATCATGCAGGAAAATCCGGTCACATTGTCCGTGCTTTTGCCCAGCGGAAGCTGGCGGCTGTCGGCGATCCCGCCCGAAGGGTGGAACCCGGTCCCCCCCACCACGCCGATCCTGCGCGGCATCATGCTGGCCGCCGGGTTGCTGCTGTTGCTGCCGAGTGTGCTGATGGGGCGTCTGATCGAGGAACGCCAGCGCAACATCGCGGATCTGCAATCGTCGAACACGGCGCTGAGCGATCAGATGAAGGCGCTGGAAGTGGCCCGCGTGACGCAGCAGCGGACAGAGCGGCGGCTGCGGGAGGCGCTGGAGACGCAGGAGCAGGTCAACGCGCATTTCATGGAAGTGACCGAGATCAGCCGGTCCTGGGTCTGGGAGCAGGATGCGGAGCTGCGCTTTACGCATCTGTCCAGCGGCTTTGCCTCGGTCACGGGGTATAGTCCTGATGATCTTCTGGGCAAGACGCGCCGCGAGTTCCGGGAGACCTGGTCGAATGTCCTGACCGGCACCGACTGGGAATGGCTGGAGGAGCGCATCCGCAATCGCGAGCCGTTCAGCGAGTTCAGCTATGGTTTTCGGGCCAAGGACGGGCGCGATCTGTGGCTGATGATCAGCGGCACGCCGATCATGGACGACAACGGGCAGTTTGCCGGCTATCGCGGGGCAGGTGCGGATGTGACCAGCATCCATGCCGCTGTCGTCGCGGCCGAACAGGCGAACCGCGTCAAATCCATGTTCCTGGCCAATATGAGCCATGAGATCCGCACCCCGATGAATGGTATCCTTGGCATGGCCGAGATCCTCGAGCGGTCATTGGATGAGCCGTCGCAGAAGCAGATGATCGGTGTGATCCGCAGCAGCGGCGAGTCGCTGATGGCGATCCTCAACGACATCCTTGATCTGTCCAAGATCGAGGCGGACAAGTTGCAGCTTGAGGTGATCCCTTTCCGTCTGGATGAGGTGGCCCTGCGGATCGAGGCGCTGCACCGGCTCAAGGCGCAGGACAAGGGGTTGCAGCTTGAGGTCTTTACCGACAGCCGGGCCAGCCTGCCCCGGATGGGCGACCCACACCGGGTCACGCAGATCCTGCACAATCTGGTCGGCAATGCAATCAAGTTCACCGACACAGGCAAGGTGACGGTCTGGATCAGCGTGCTGCGCGGCGATGATGTGCGGATCGAGGTGGTCGATACCGGGATCGGGATGACCGAAGTGCAGCAGGAACGGATTTTCGACGAGTTCGTGCAGGCTGACGGGTCGGTGACACGGCGGTTCGGCGGCACCGGGCTGGGCATGTCGATCGTGCGGCGGTTGACGGGGATGATGGGCGGGACTTTGGCGCTTGTCTCCGAGGTGGGGCGGGGCACGACGATCACGGTGACAGTGCCCCTGCCCGAGGCGAGCACGGGGATTGCGGCCCCTGCCCCCACGCCTGCGGCGCTGGCGGGTCTGTCGCTGGATCTGACGGGGCGGCGCATTCTGGCGGCGGATGACAATGAGGTGAACCTGGATGTGCTGGCAGCGATGCTGGAGGACACGCAGGCCACGCTGGTTCTGGCCCATAACGGGCAGGAGGCGGTGGCCGCCTTTGCCGCCGGGTCGTTCGACATGCTGTTGCTGGATATTTCGATGCCGGTGATCGACGGGCCTGCCGCGCTGCGGCAGATGGCGGAGATTGCCGCGCGCGAGGGGCGCGAGATGCCGCCGGCCATCGCCTTTACCGCCAATCTCATGCCGCATCAGATTGCCGAGCATCTGGCATCCGGCTTTGTCGATGTCATCGCCAAACCCGTCAAACGGCAATTGCTGTTCGAGCAGATCCAGCAACATCTGCCAGCCCCCGAAACCCTGCAATCCTGAGGGCCGCGGCCATGCGGGGCGTGCGCGGCACCCGATCCGGGGCAGAAAGTGCTGTGTTTCGGGCGACCCTAGGGGAAAGCGTGGTAAATTAACCTCAGGATTGAGTTTAAAATGGCGTTTTCGACTGCTGATTGGACGCTCTGCCCTAGTATCCCGGTTTAGGGACATCGTAGATATGTCTTTGGTTCGATGCTTGTCACCATGGCGCATGGTGACTGTGGCCCGCGAAAAGCGCCAAGTGTGCGGACTGGCACAAGTTCAGCCGGAAGCAGTTGTTTTGGGAAAAATCCATTCATACGAATCACTCGGGCTTGTCGGCGACGGCAGGCATCTGAGGCTGGATGCCATCACGCGGCTGGCCAGCACCGTGATCGGCGCGCCGGTGGCCATGGTGTCGGTCATACAGCCGCATCTGGACCGGCAGTTCATCACCTCCAGCGAGGGGTTGGCCGAGGATCTGGCCAATGCGCGGCAGGTGCCGTTGGACCTGTCGATCTGTCGCCATGTGCAGGCCAGCAATGCGCCACTGGTCATCGAGGATCTGCTGGATGATCCGCGCACGGCGTCGAATGCGCTGGTGCGGGAGCACGGGCTGCGGTCCTATATCGGGGTGCCGATCCACACGAGCACGGGTCAGGCCATCGGCGCGCTATGCTGCATCACGACCGAGGTGTGGCACTGGACCGAGGCGCAGCTTGAGACGATGGAGCAACTGGCCGCCTGCGTCGATGATCTTGTGACCCTCAAGACCTTGCAGATCGAAGAGCAGAAGGCCAATCGCAAGTTGCGGGCCATTGCGGGGGCGCGGTCGGGGTTTGTCACGCATATCAGCCACGAAATCCGCACGCCGCTGACTGGAATGGTGGGGTCGATCCGCCTGCTGAACAAGTTGCAATTGTCGGGGATGGCGGGGGATCTTGTGACCTTGCTGAACCGCACGTCGTTGCGGCTGCTGGATATTGTCAATGATACGCTGGACTTGTCGCGGCTGGATGCGGGCACGTTTCGGATCGCGCAGGAGGAATGCGACCTGCAAAAGGTCGTGCAGGATGTGGTGGAGAGCCACAGACCGGCGGCAGCCCTCAAATCCATTGATGTCACTGTCAGATCGGACCTGTCAGAGCAGATTTATCTGGTGGACAGGATGGCGCTGTCCTCGGTTCTGGACAATCTTTTCGGCAATGCGGTCAAGTTCACCCAGAGCGGGCAGGCCGAAATCAGGCTGGGGCATGACAGCTATGGCAATGTGAAGATCGAAGTGGCGGATACCGGCGTCGGCATTCCGGCCCCCTTGCAGCAGGCGATTTTCGACGAGTTCGAGCAGGCAGGCCCGCGCATCGCGCGCAAATATGGCGGCACGGGTCTGGGCATGGCGATGGTCAAGCGTCTGGTCGAGCTGATGGATGGCGAGATCGAGCTGGTCAGCCAGCCGGATGAGGGCACCACGATCACGGTGATCCTGCCGCTGGAATCCCTGAACGCGCGGCGTGTGGAGCAGTTTGCCTGACGCGGTTCCGCGGCGCGGTCAGGCAGGTTCGGATGCGGCCAGATGGATCTGGCGCACCAGGGCCTCGATCGCGGGATCGGGTTCGTCCTTGTTGGGCAAGAGCAGGCCGTAACGGCCGATGAACCCTTCAAGCGGGACATCCACCTGCGCGATGAGGCCGGTTTCGATGTAGAATTGCGCGACCGATCGCGGCAGGACCGCCAGAAAGGCGCTGCGGCTGATCATCACGGTCGTCATGAGCATGGAGGCGGTTTCCAGCCGGTTCACCGGCAGCGGCAGGCCGGCCCGGGCGAAGGCCAGTTCGATCGAGGTGCGCATGGGGCTGGGCCGTGGTTGCAAGATCCACTCGTAGCGTTGCAGCGTCTCGAGCGACAGCTCTGCCTTGCCGACCAGCGGGTGATGCGCGGCGGCGACGATGGAAAGCTCCTCCAGCCAGAGCGGCTCGAAGCGGATGTTGCCCATGTCGAGATGTTCGACCGGGCGGCCAAGGGCCAGATCAAGCTGCCCCTCGTTCATTGCGGCAATCAGGTGATCCGAGGTGGAGACGGTCAGATTGACCAGCGGCCCTGCCCCGTTTGCCAGCACCGTCGAGAACACGCGCGTCAGCACATCGGGCACTGCTTCCATGATCGCGCCCAGCCGCACCGTGCCCATCTCGCCCCGCGCCATGGCATCGACCTGCGATTTCAGTCGGGCGGTTTCGGACAGGATGGTGCGCGCGTGACGGGCCACGGCGATGCCGAAGGCTGTCGGCTCCATCCCCTTGACGCCGCGATGGAACAGCTCGACCCCGAGGGTGCGCTCGACTTCCTTGAGGAGTTTGGTGGCACCGGGCTGCGACAGGTTCAGATCGCGGGCCGAGGCGTGGAGATTGCGCGTCTCGGTCAGGCTGGCGACCAGCGCCAATTGCTTGAAGCGCAGGCGCGACAGGGTCGCCATGTCAAAACCGCTGTGCACGCTGAACGTCCCCCGCAATGCCGGGCGCCGTGGCTCTGTCCGGTTCGGGCCGGTCGCCCCTGAGGCACAGTCTAGCATTCGCATCAGTCTGGATTCGAGCCTTGATTTGAAAGCGGCGGGATGTCCGGCCCCGAAGGGACCGGCCGTGTCAGCGGCCCCAGCGCAGAACCAACGGGTCCAGCGGGCGCAGCAGGGTCATGAGGCGGCTGCGGATGTCGGGGTGCAGGGGTTCGATCGGGTGGCGGCAGCACTCGGAACGGATCACGCCGCCCTCGACCATCGCCGCCTTGCAGGACCGCCAGCCACATTGGCGGTTTT
>JAMWZG010000609.1 GCA_024304855.1 Paracoccaceae bacterium | reverse complement strand
ACGAGCCCGACAGTCGCTCGTGCGCAAGCATCCGTGCTCGAGGAAGACAAACACGCCACGCGCCTGATCGACCCGAGCACCGTGCGGATGTCCGCGGTCATGGACCGTATCGATCCGAGCGATGGCCTCGAGGAACTTGTGTCCTCGATCCGGGAGCATGGGCAAAAGGTTCCCATTCTTGTCCGCCGAACCCAAGATGGCGCACTTGAGATCGTCTATGGGCGCCGCAGGCTTCTCGCCTGTCGTGAACTTGGTCAGAAGGTGCGCTCCACGGTCATGGAAATGACCGAAGAGGAAGCACTGATCGCCCAGGGCGTGGAGAACAATGCCCGCCAAGACCCCTCGTTTATCGAGAGGGCTTTGTTCGTCGCCGGCATCATTCGAGAACTTGGGAAAACAGACGAGACGCGCAAGAACGCCCAGACCATCGCCTATCGGGCACTCCAGATCGATGAGTCTCTCGTCTCTCGGATGAACCGTATCGCGACGGGCATTCCGATGGAGCTGATCCAGGCCATCGGACCAGCGCATGGCGTTGGTCGGCGGGTCTGGGAGAAGCTTTTCAGGCTGTGCGAGAAGGACGTCTCGAGAGCCAAGGAAGTCGCCCGCGAAATCCCCCGTAGCTTGCCTGGCCCAGAGCGGCTTGACGCAGCGGTTACGCTGCTCACGGCCACCAAGACAACTCCGCCCAAGGCTGAGCCAGGTGAGCGCGTGAAGATCGGCCGTAAAGGCAACCGCATCACTATCGATGTGGACGCTGATCTTGCCCCACGCGTCGAAGAGGCCGTCCGAAAGCTGATCGGAGAGCTTCTTGACCGCGGTCAAGACGGCCCAAAGTGACGACCCCGTGTCTTGACCGCGGTCAAGACATCAAGAGCAACGAGCAGAAAACGAAAGGAGGAACGGCTAGAAAAGGAAAGACCCCCCGAAAGCGGTGCTTCCGAAGGGCCTCAATCAGTCTCGACACCTGATTGATACCCCCAAAACGAATCGAGTTCAACACCGCTCGCGGTGAACGGGGAAGCTTTTTCTTCCGAAACACCATGAGACATGCAAATGAAACAACAACCGCCCTGGCGGAACGGATATCTCTGCCCTGCCCTAACCCCTATGAGCTTCTGGTCCCAGTTCGCGTACTGA
>JAMWZG010000608.1 GCA_024304855.1 Paracoccaceae bacterium | reverse complement strand
GGGGGGATTTCGATCTGGCAAAGGTGCGCCATGCCTGGCGTGTGCTGGACGTGGCCCCCATGCGCGAGGAGATGCAGGAGTTCCTGACCCGCGCCGCCGATTACACGATGACGCCCCTGTCCGCGATGCTGCGGCTGGCGACACGCGCGCCGGGCTTGGGCGATCCGCCTGCGATGCGGCGCATCTACCGGCTGGGGCAGGGTGTGCCCGACCGCATGACACCCGCGCGCACAGCCGTGCTGGAGGTGCTGCGCGATTATGGCGGGCTGGCCTTCACCTTGCGCGAACTGGCCGAGATGGCGGGCGTGTCCACCGGCGTGGTCAAGGGGCTGGCGGCGCAGGGTGCGGTGCAGGAGGAGGATAGCCCCCGCGACATGCCCTTCCCGCCGCTGGACCCGGCCCATGGCGGCAAGGCGCTGAATGCCGATCAGGCGGCGGGGGCTGCGGCGTTGCGGGCGTCCGTGGCCCGCGGCACCTATGGCACCACCTTGCTGCGGGGCGTGACCGGGTCGGGCAAGACGGAAGTGTATCTGGAAGCGGTGGCCGAGGCGCTGCGGCAGGGGCGGCAGGCCTTGGTGCTGCTGCCCGAGATTGCCCTGACCGCCGAATTCCTGACGCGGGTCGAGGCGCGTTTCGGGGCGCGGCCTGCGGAATGGCATTCCGGCGTGACCGTGACCGAGCGTCGGCGCATCTGGCGGATGGTCGCGGAAGGCGGCGCGCAACTGGTGGTGGGGGCGCGGTCGGCGTTGTTCCTGCCTTACCGCGATCTGGGCCTGATCGTGGTGGATGAGGAGCATGACACATCCTACAAGCAGGAGGATGGGGTGCTCTATAATGCCCGCGACATGGCGGTGCTGCGGGCGGCCATCTGTGGCGCGCGGGTGGTGCTGGCGTCCGCCACGCCAAGTCTGGAAAGCTGGGCCAATGCGGAAGCCGGCAAGTATGACAAGCTGATCCTGACCGACCGTTTCGGTGCCGCCGTCCTGCCCGAGATGCGGGCCATCGACATGCGGGCCGAGAGTTTGCCGACGAACCGCTGGATTTCCCCCACGCTGCAACAGGCCGTGACGCAGCGGATCGGGTTTGGCGAGCAGTCGCTCTTGTTCATCAATCGGCGCGGCTATGCGCCCACGACCGTGTGC
>JAMWZG010000607.1 GCA_024304855.1 Paracoccaceae bacterium | reverse complement strand
CCAAAGCCCGCCGCATCGGGTGTCACCAGACACAGGCTTTCCCAGAAATCGGCGCCGAAAATCCGCGCGCCCTGCCGCAACTCGGCCGGCAGCGCCATCGCATAGAGCATCCCCCAGGCTCCCAGGATCAGCCCGAACAGCGCCAGCCAATGCGGCGCGCCCATCGCTCTGATCCGGTCTGACAGCATGATCCCCCTCCGCGCGGGAAGACGACTCACACCGTCACCTTCCGCTTGAAAATAAATTGTCAGACATTTACGGTCCGCGTAAAGCCCCAAATGTCAGACATATGAAACTCGACCCCGACAGCCCCAAGGATCTTTCCGCCCAGATCGCAGCCGCGATCCGGGACGAGATCGTGTCCGGCAAGCTGATCGTCGATGCCCGTCTGCCCTCCGAGGCGGAACTGGCCGAACATTTCGCGGTCTCCCGCCCCACGGTGCGCGAGGCATTGAAGCGGCTCGCCGCGCAATCCCTGATCCGCACGCAGCGCGGGGCCACGGGCGGCGCCTTCGTGAACCGGCTCTCCTTCGAGCAGGCCTATGGCCAGCAGATCACCACGTCCACCCTGCTATTGTCGATGAACGCGGTCAGCTTCGATGTCGCCTGCGAGGCGCGCTTCGCGTTGGAGCGCGCCTGCGCCCCGCTGGCCGCGCTGCGCCGCCGCCCGGACCATCTGGCTCGGATGCGGCTGGAAATCATGCGCCAATCCAACCCCGCCCTCTCGGACGAGGATTTCTGCGCCTCCGACGTGGCGCTGCACCGGGCGCTGGTGGACGGGTCGGGCAATCCCGTCCTCTCCTATCACCTTGCCGGCGCGGTCGAGGCGATGCAGCCCTTGATGAACATGATTACCTTCACCGCCCGCTCGCGCGGGGCGATCATCGACCTGCACAGCCGCCTGACGGACGCGATCGAGGCGCAGGATGCCGCCGCCGCCGATGCAGCCCTCAGCGAACTGGCCGAGTATACGCTGACGCTGGGTCGCGACGTGATGGCCGCCCGCGCCGCGCGCGCGCAAGACTGACGTGGGACTGACGCAGGACTGACATTGATGCATCCGGCTGCATTTGCCCCCTTCAAAAGCGCCGCAGCCTGCCCTATATTCAACCTGTCTGGCAACAGACTATGGACATAAACGCGC
>JAMWZG010000606.1 GCA_024304855.1 Paracoccaceae bacterium | reverse complement strand
CCGGCCTCCTCCAGCAAGGCCGCCGCCGCGCGCAGGTCAGCCCGGTTGCGCTCGGACGCGTCCCCCGCGGGCAGCGCATAGCCCTCCAGCGCGCCGGGCGGCAGATCATCCGCAAAGGGCGCCAGCAATTCCCTTACCCGCCCCGTCGCAGGACCAGGCACCAGCCCCAGCTCGGAATTGCCGAAATAGGACGCGATCCGCGGCTGCCGCCCCCCCGTCACCGTGCCATTGATATAGGGAAAGTTGAACGCCAGCAGCAGCGCCTCGCGCACCCGCCAATCCGCCAGATGCGGCCGCGCACTGTTCATCACGAAGCCCGTCATGCCGGTCGGGCGCTCATGCGCAATCTCGGACAGCACCACATCCCCGCGCCGCACCGCCTCGAAATCGAACCGCGTCTCCCAATCCTCGGCATTCGCCTCGCGCCAGACCGTGACGGCCCCCGCCTTGAACGCCTCGAACATCACCGATGTATCGCCGTAGAACTCGATCCGGATCTCGTCCAGCAGATTGGTCCCCCGCCGCACCGGCAGATCGCGGCCCCAATAGTCCGGGTTCCGCCTGAGGGTCACGAACCGCCCCTGTTCATACTCCGCCACCACATAGGGCGCGGACCCGATCGGCACGTCATGGATAGTTGAGGCCGCGAAATCCCGCCCCTCCCATTGCGCTTTCTTCAGGATCGGCCGCAGCCCCGCCAGCAGCGCCAGCTCCCGGTCGCCCGTGTTGAACGTGATCCGCACACGGAGCGGCCCGGTCTGCACGATGCTCTCGGTCTGCGCCGCAAACCCCAGATAGCGCGGATGCCCCTGCCTGCCCAGAACCTCATAGGACCAGATCACATCCTCCACCGTCACAGGGCTGCCATCCGAGAATCGCGCCCCCTCCCGCAGGGTGAATTCCACCCAGGAGCGATCCTCCGCCACCTCCACCGATTCGGCCAAAAGCCCGTAAAGCGAGAAGGGCTCATCCCAATTCCGCGCCATCAGCGACTCGTAAGCCAGAAACCGCAGCTGCCAGGGCGCCGTCCCCTTGAGGATGAACGGGTTGAGCGAATCAAACCCGCCCGTCGCCCCCTCGACCAGACGCCCGCCAAAGGGCGCCTCGGGGTTGGCATAGGGCAGGGACACAAAATCCGGTGGAAG
>JAMWZG010000605.1 GCA_024304855.1 Paracoccaceae bacterium | reverse complement strand
GGCGTTTCGCATCTGGGCGCGGTCGTCGATCCGGATGTCGATGGTCAGGATATCTCCCACGCGGGAGGCGCGTTGATCGGCAAAGAAACCACCTGACCCCCGCTGCCAAAGGGACGCGGCCTCGGCCCGTGCATTAGGCGGGGCGGTTCGGGCGGCGGCATCGGCACCTGCACGAAGCTGGCTTCCGGCATTGTGCTTCCCGTCACGGACATGTCGGACAGTTCCGGATCGCGATTGAACGCATCTCGCGGATCACCGCAGGCAGATACCATGGCAAGGGTCAGAATAGACGCGGTGACGCGTCGCGCAAAGGTTTGGCGCCGGGGCGCAGCGGGATGGCATTTTGTGATCTTCACCGGGTGACCTCGACAATGCCGTCGGCTGTGGCGATTCCCACGACGGCTGTGTTGCTGACAAGATTGACGATCCGCACGTCCTGGCCGCGATGCGCGTCGCCCAAAGCGCGACCGGGGGCCGACAGTTCCAAGGCTCCGTCAGAATAGCGAATGGTCACGAGACTGCCGCGCCCAATGACAAGAGGTTGCATGACCGCTTGCACCATGACCGCACGACCTTCGGTCAATAGGCTGCGGACCTGCATGCCGATCAGTTCGGCTGGGTCGCTGATCGCAAAAGCTCCGATCCGGCTGGCAGGCAAGTCGATCGTGCCCAGATCGGTTGCCGCAATGATCTCGCCTGGCATCAGCCGGCGCACGGGCACGGGGATGGATACGACCAGTGTGGCCATGCCGTTGACCCGGTATATCTCGCCCGCCTCGGTCACCGCGTTGGCAATGAAGCGGCCAGTCGCTGGATCAATCCACCACGCCGAAATCAGAAGCGCGTCCTGCGGAGCGCTGGACTGGATCGAGATATCGAAACGACCCTGTGCCGGCATGGCTGGCCCAACGCTGTCGCGCGCTTTCTCTTCGATCAATTCGATCAAAGGCGCAGCAAAGCCAAGTGTCGGCGCGACCACGAGAAATGCAACAGCAGCAGTCAGGGCCAAGGCAATGGACCTGACAGGCGAGGGGGATGTCATGGGCGGATAACCTGTCATCGGCCTATCGCACCTGGTTCGCGGTGGACATCATCTGATCTGCGGTCGAGATCACCTTCGAGTTGTCTCTTATACACATCTCCCGAGC
>JAMWZG010000604.1 GCA_024304855.1 Paracoccaceae bacterium | reverse complement strand
TTCGCGCAGCACGTCGATTTCGACGGTCAGGTCGGAACGGTCATCAAGCAACAATTTTTCCGTGCGGGCGGCGAAATTCTGCTCAAGGTCGGTCAGCAGCGCCTCGTAATCGGCGCGGGCCTGCGGATCGCGGTTGCGTGCCCAGATCTCGGTGAACTTGACGGTCGCGTCGCGGGCACCCAGCAGATAGACGCTGAGGTATTTGCGCGCGGCGGTCAGGTCGCGGGGATCATTCTCGACCGTGCGGAAGAGGTCGCGGGCGGTGGTCTGGAACTGTTCGAGACGGGTCATGAGTTGCCGGTCGCCCGCGCGCAGCATGGCGTCGGTCATGGCGGCCAGATGTTTCTCGGCCTCGTCTATGGCGCGGGCGACGCGGTCGGTCTGGAAGGTGTCGATGCCTTCGGCGCCCTTGTCGCGCATCGGATCGGGACCGAAGGCCAGGAAATGCAGGATCGCGCCGACCCCGGCATAGGCGGCGGGGGCGAGGATGTCGCCCGCAGCGGCGGCGAAGCCGGCGATTCCGAGACCAAGGCCGGTGAGCAGGCTGCCTGCGATCTTGCGCGGGAAGGCAGGGCGGCGGGCGACCTTGCGCGCCTCATAGGCTTCCTGCGCAATCAGCCCCTCGCGGGTGAGCCATGCGGCCAGCAGCAGGGTGCCAAGGGCGGCGAGGTTCAGCACAAGGCCCGAGGGGCCGGAGGTGAAGGCGGCCCATGCCAGCGGCAGCGGTGCCAGAAAGAGAAGGTTGACGCGGCCCCCGGCGCGGGTGCGGCGCGCGCCCTGAAACGCGCCCTTGGGGGCGGGCGTGTTGCCGCCGCCGGGGCTGTATTTGCCGCCGAACCGCTGCGCCATCAGAGACCCCCGGAAAAGGAGACGGAGAGGATCAGGGCGATCAGCAAGGCGAAGGAAAGTTTCTGCAATCCTGTGTCGGACATGGTCCCGGCCCCCTTTGGTCCCTGTGATGCGGCGTGACGCCTGTTGTGCATGGAAGGTAGGTGATGATGCTGCGTGATGCCAGAGCTATGTGGCGATCAATCTTTGTCCGGGCCTTGCCTTGCCTGCGCCTGACCGGGCGGGGCGTGCCCGGCTGGGGCGTTGCGCCGATGAGTATGCGAGGAACGATGAAGGGGGCGTGTCAGGCGCGGGTCGGTTT
>JAMWZG010000603.1 GCA_024304855.1 Paracoccaceae bacterium | reverse complement strand
AGACAGACCGTCGCAAGCTTGAACAGGCGCTGCGGGTCTTTCTTGATAGTCTGGACGGCTGATTAGACTCTGATTTGCGTCAGAATCCCCTCTTCGCGCAAGATATCCCTGACCAGCCCGCAGATCATCGCGGGCTGTTCTTCATGGGCCAGGTGCCCTAATCCGGGCAACAGGACCACACGGGCATTTGGCATCCGGGTCGCGGCCCGTTCCGAAACGTCCGGTGGAACCGCCTTGTCGTTGGTTCCGGCGATCAGAATCGTGCGTGTTGTGATCTCTGGCAGATCCGCCAGCAAGCGATCCAGCTTCCACTGTGACATCATCGTCAAGGTGGCGTCGACGTGGCTTTTGTCGCGGATCAATCTGTCATAGTAGCCCATCCCGACTGCGTCCAGATCAGAGCCTGTTGAGCGGATTAGAGCCTGTATACGCCCCTGCCCCGACACTGATTTCACAAACAGGCTAGCCGTCAGCGGGTTCAGCGCCAGAACCTTTGCCAGAACCGGAAACAGCCAACCCGCCACACCTTTGAAATGACCCAGCGCGGCGTTCAATCCGATCACGACAGGCGCTTGTCCCCGCGGGGACAAGCGCCTGTCGTGATCGGATTGAACGCCGCGCTGGGTCATTTCAAAGGTGTGGCGGGTTGGCTGTTTCCGGTTCTGGCAAAGGTTCTGGCGCTGAACCCGCTGACGGCTAGCCTGTTTGTGAAATCAGTGTCGGGGCAGGGGCGTATACAGGCTCTAATCCGCTCAACAGGCTCTGATCTGGACGCAGTCGGGATGGGCTACTATGACAGATTGATCCGCGACAAAAGCCACGTCGACGCCACCTTGACGATGATGTCACAGTGGAAGCTGGATCGCTTGCTGGCGGATCTGCCAGAGATCACAACACGCACGATTCTGATCGCCGGAACCAACGACAAGGCGGTTCCACCGGACGTTTCGGAACGGGCCGCGACCCGGATGCCAAATGCCCGTGTGGTCCTGTTGCCCGGATTAGGGCACCTGGCCCATGAAGAACAGCCCGCGATGATCTGCGGGCTGGTCAGGGATATCTTGCGCGAAGAGGGGATTCTGACGCAAATCAGAGTCTAATCAGCCGTCCAGACTATCAAGAAAGACCCGCAGCGCCTGTTCAAGCTTGCGACGGTCTGTCT
>JAMWZG010000602.1:778-1163 GCA_024304855.1 Paracoccaceae bacterium | reverse complement strand
GGCGGGGTATCGACATCCAATTTTGCCCCCCCTGACATTCTGTCAAATCGCTCGTCGCGAGGCGGCGAGCGAAGGGAGAGATGAAGCGAGTGGATACGACCGCGCAGGTTCGGGGGCCTATTTCGTTGAGAAGTGGTCGGTGTCGTGACGTACGGACCTTCTCGCGACCATCGCGCGCGAAATCGCACGGGCGCAGAGTGAACCGGCGCTGCAAGAGCGGATGGAGAGTCCGTCACTTTGACGGACCGAACAGAGCCGGCTTTGCAAGCCATCCAACGCGCTACCTGTGCCCGACCCAGCCGTGATCGTCTGTGAAGGCCCGCCCCGCCGCGACCTGCACCATATCGTAATCGTCGGGCAGCCCCTCTATCGGCGCGAGAGGCGT
>JAMWZG010000602.1:365-768 GCA_024304855.1 Paracoccaceae bacterium | reverse complement strand
CGCAAGATGGCATGGACCCCGCGCACAAGGCGACCGTCCGGCAGGTCGATCAGGTTGACATAGACCGGGTCATAGTCGGTGGACAAAACACCGGGCTGCTTGCCGGGGCCATGGCCTTGGGGCACGCAACTGATCGAACCGGGGCAATTCGTCCCAAGGTGAAAGAGAAGCCCGACAATATCACGCTCCGAGAGACCATGACGCTGCATCACCTGATCACGCATCTCGTTCTCGAACAGGAGGTTTGAGAAGAACCCACGGGTGACGACATCCCCGTATGGTGCGTCACGCACTGGCAGTGATGCCGAGATCGGGTGCGGCAGGTCATCCGCCACATATTGAAATGACATTTCCCCATCGGGCTCCGACACAAGCCTGCCAATCGGTTGCGCCACAGCCTCAA
>JAMWZG010000602.1:0-355 GCA_024304855.1 Paracoccaceae bacterium | reverse complement strand
ACGGCGTGATCACTCCCTCTGCCGAACTCAGCGTGAGCGTGAGCCCAAGATCGCGGCAGAGTTGGAGGACAAGGCCCAGATGCGCTGTTTGCTTGCCCTGCTCAATCGCGCGGATCGTCGTCCGGGAAATGCCGGTTTGCAGAGAAAGGTCCTCCTGCGTGATGTTCAGAGCCTTGCGGGCCTTGCGAATGGCCTGCCCAAGGGAAGCTGGATCATTCACCGTCACGCTGTTCATGACATGCCCTTGAATGGTTGCGATCGTGTGCATTTGCAACCTGCATAAGCGCTATTGATCAAAATGGCAACGATCGCGTTCATCGGCGCGATGAGAGTCGAGACCTGCGCAAAATGAACA
>JAMWZG010000601.1:910-1166 GCA_024304855.1 Paracoccaceae bacterium | reverse complement strand
CTGGCACGGGCTGCGGCTGTCCAACGATATGGACGGTGTGCCGCATCTGACCCAGGCCCCGATCGCACCGGGCGAGGCCTTCACCTACGAGTTCGACGCCGTGGATGCCGGAACCTTCTGGTATCACCCGCACCAGCGCAGCTTCGAGCAGGTCGGGCGCGGGCTTTACGGTGCGTTGATCATCGAAGAGGCAAACCCGCTCCGCGTGGACCGCGAGATGGTCTGGGTGCTCGATGACTGGCGGCTGACCCAAGAG
>JAMWZG010000601.1:266-900 GCA_024304855.1 Paracoccaceae bacterium | reverse complement strand
CTGGCACGGGCTGCGGCTGTCCAACGATATGGACGGTGTGCCGCATCTGACCCAGGCCCCGATCGCACCGGGCGAGGCCTTCACCTACGAGTTCGACGCCGTGGATGCCGGAACCTTCTGGTATCACCCGCACCAGCGCAGCTTCGAGCAGGTCGGGCTCGGGTAGCGGGTTGGGGGTCAGTGCCATGTCCCAGTCGGGTGGCGCATTGCGCAGGGGCGCCGCGGCATAGGCGAGATCGACGACTTCGAAATTTTGGTCCGAATAAAACCGGTCGGTGACTGTCAGTGTCTGGCCCGGCGATGCGGGTCGATCTGATGATCGACATGACGGGCGCGCCGGGCGAGACACTGACAGTCACCGACCGGTTTTATTCGGACCAAAATTTCGAAGTCGTCGATCTCGCCTATGCCGCGGCGCCCCTGCGCAATGCGCCACCCGACTGGGACATGGCACTGACCCCCAACCCGCTACCCGAGCCCGACCTGCTCGAAGCTGCGCTGGTGCGGGTGATACCAGAAGGTTCCGGCATCCACGGCGTCGAACTCGTAGGTGAAGGCCTCGCCCGGTGCGATCGGGGCCTGGGTCAGATGCGGCACACCGTCCATATCGTTGGACAGCCGCAGCCCGTGCCAG
>JAMWZG010000601.1:0-256 GCA_024304855.1 Paracoccaceae bacterium | reverse complement strand
CTCTTGGGTCAGCCGCCAGTCATCGAGCACCCAGACCATCTCGCGGTCCACGCGGAGCGGGTTTGCCTCTTCGATGATCAACGCACCGTAAAGCCCGCGCCCGACCTGCTCGAAGCTGCGCTGGTGCGGGTGATACCAGAAGGTTCCGGCATCCACGGCGTCGAACTCGTAGGTGAAGGCCTCGCCCGGTGCGATCGGGGCCTGGGTCAGATGCGGCACACCGTCCATATCGTTGGACAGCCGCAGCCCGTGCCAG
>JAMWZG010000600.1 GCA_024304855.1 Paracoccaceae bacterium | reverse complement strand
AGTGCCGTCACTCCGACCAGGATCGTGCGGCGAGAAATCGTTTCATGGGTCATCTGGGTTTCCTTTATGATTGGTGTGGTGTGCGGGCAGGTTAGAGATCGACCCGCCTCAGCCGCAGCGCATTGGTGATCACCGAGACCGAGGACAAGCTCATGGCCGCCGCCGCGATCATTGGCGACAGCAGCATACCAGTGACCGGGTAGAGCAGTCCTGCCGCGATGGGCACGCCAAGGGCATTGTAGGCGAAGGCGAAGAACAGGTTCTGCTTGATGTTGCGCAAGGTCGCACGCGCCAGCTTGCGCGCCCGGACGATGCCCATCAGGTCGCCGCCCAAGAGGGTGATGCCCGCGCTTTCCATCGCCACGTCAGCGCCCGTTCCCATGGCAATGCCCACATCGGCTGCGGCCAGCGCGGGCGCGTCGTTCACCCCGTCGCCCGCCATCGCGATCTTGTGGCCGTCCCGGCGCAACTGGTCGATCAGGTCCTTCTTGGCCTCGGGCAGGACGCCCGCGCGGACCTCGTCGATGCCGAGTTTACCTGCAACAGCTTGCGCCGTGCGTTCGTTATCGCCGGTTGCCATGATCACACGCAGCCCCTGCGCGTGTAGTTCGCGGATTGCCTGCGCGGTGCTGTCCTTGATCGGGTCGGCCACGGCCAGAATGCCAGCAAGCGAGCCATCAACCGCAATGAACATTGCGGTCTTGCCTTCGGCGCGTAAGGTATCGGCCTTGGCTTCAGCCGCCCCCGTGTCCAGTCCCATCTCTCGCATCATCGCGGCGTTACCGAGTGCCACCGCGCGTTCGCCGACTGTGCCTCTCACGCCCTTGCCAGTGACGGCGTCGAAGTCAGTGGCTTCCTGACGCGGGGCACCCTTCGCCTCCGCCCCCTCGACGATCGCCTCGGCCAGAGGGTGTTCCGAGCCGCGCTCGAGCGCTGCGGCCAGCGATAACAAGTCGACCTCCGGCAGGTCCATGAGCACAAGGATGTCCGTTAGTTTCGGCTTGCCCATGGTCAACGTGCCAGTCTTATCAACTATCAGCGTATCGACACCCGCCATGCGCTCCAGCGCCTCAGCGTCCTTGATCAGGACGCCCGCCTGCGCGCCGCGGCCCGCGGCCGTGGTGATAGAGATCGGTGTGGCGAGACCCAGTGCGCAAGGGCAGGCGATGATCAG
>JAMWZG010000060.1 GCA_024304855.1 Paracoccaceae bacterium | reverse complement strand
GGTGCGGATGAAAGGCAGCCCCAGCGTGACATTCACGCCACCCGCGAAATCCAGCGTCTTGATCGGGATCAGCGCCTGATCGTGATACATGCAGATCGCCGCATCATATCGCGCCCGCGCCCCCGGATGAAACATCGTATCCGCCGACAGCGGCCCCGCAATATCCAGTCCTTCTGCGCGCAGCGCTTCAAGAACGGGGATGATCATCTCGATCTCCTCGCGCCCCATCGCACCGCCTTCACCGGCATGGGGGTTCAGCCCCGCCACGGCAAGACGCGGCGCGCGCAGGCCAAAGTCGCGGCGCAGGGCGGCATGGGTGATCAGGATCGTATCCGTCAGCAGCGCAGCGGTCAGCGCCTCGGGCACCTCGGCCAGCGGGATGTGGATCGTGACTGGCACCACCCGCAGCGCATCGCAGGCCAGCATCATCACCACGCGGTCCACACCGGCCAGCGCGGCCAGATATTCCGTATGCCCCGGATAGGCGAAATCCGCCCCATCCTTCAGCGCCTTCTTGTGGATCGGGGCCGTGCACAGCGCGCGCGCGGCCCCCGCCTGCACCAGCGCAACCCCGCGTGCAATCGCGTCGATCACCCCTTGGGCATTGGCCGGATCGGGTTGACCGGGCCGCGCCTCGGCCTCAAAGGGCAGATGAAGAACGGGCAGCGCCGCAGCACTGATCCGGCTGGCCTGCGCCAAATCCTCGACCAACGCAAAGGGTGTGCCCGCAGGCAGATGGCGCGGATCACCGATATAGACAAAAGGCAGGGCATCGCGCAGCGCATCCCAGGCCTTTGCCGCAATCTCTGGACCCACCCCGGAGGGTTCGCCGCAGCTCAGCGCCAGCGGTGCGCTCATTGCTGAACGATGCGCGCGTCAGAGAGGAGTTGCGCCAGATAACCGCGCGCATAGGCCTCAAGCCGCTGACCACGCAGCTGCGCGGTGATCTCCTCGCGTGAGGCATCCTCGGCCCCCGCCGCCGTGCGCCCGCACAGCATCAGCACCATCAGCGCCTCGGACCCATCTGCCGCAGGGCGCGTCAGATTGGCCGAAATCTCGCCCCGGTCCATCTTGGCCAGTTCCAGTGCAATATCGCGTGGCAAATCGGCAGGGGCCGCCGCATTGCGCTCCAGAACCTCGGGCGCCTGACCCTTGGCAAGCCCGTAGAGATCGTCGCAAGTATCCACCGACGCCCGGATGCGCGCCGCCTCGGCCAGATTGGCCTCGGTCCGGCCACCGGCCAGGTAATAGGCCGCATAGTCGATGGCCGCGTATTCCGGCGTGCTCACGCCCGTTTCCTGCACGCCGCGCAACTGGAACAGGGCGATCGCGCCGTCCAGCGGGATCGGCTGCGTCACCTCCCCCACGGACAGGCCCAGGATCACAGGGCGCAGCGGCTCGGGCAGATTGGTGATCGGCATCCAGTCCAGCCGCCCGCCATTGTCACGGGTCTGCGTGGCCGACACCCGACGCGCCTCGGCCGAGAACTGCTCGACCGAGGTGATCTGACTCAGATCCTCGGCCAGAGATTGCGCGGCCGCCGCCTGCTCGGGCGGGGCGGCCAGAATGATCTCGGACAAGAGCACCCGCACGGTGCTTCCCCCGGACAGCACGCTCAGCGCCTTGTCCACATCCGCATCCGTGATCCGCACACGCGGCACGAAACGCGCCCGCACCAGATCGCGCCAGCCCAGCGCCGAGATGATGAAATCGCGGAACGTCTCCTCGGCCACGCCGGCCCCGGCCAGAGCGCGCAGAAACTCCTCGCGCGACAGGTTGGCGCGGCTGGCGAACTCGGACATGCCGTCCAGGATCGCCTCATCCGTCACCTCGATCCCGGCATTGCGCGCCGCGGCCAGTTTCACCCGGTCCTCGATCAGCTGCTCGCGGGCCAGTTCCTCAAGATTGCCCTGTGCCCGCAACACGCGCAGCAGGGCGATCCGCTGGTCAACCTCGTAGCGGGTCACAACCTGATCATCGACCGTGGCCACAGGCGCGAACACCCCCTGCGCCGCAGCGGCAAGGGGAAGCGCCAGCACGCCCATCAGCGCGACAAGGGCAACAAGGGCAGGGCGGGTCTTCTGTATCATGTCGGCGCGTTCCTACATGTCCGTGTATAACTTTTGTCGGTCGTCCCGACGCCAAATCCCCGGATGGCGACCGTAAAGCCGAAATCCGTGGATGGCTCGACGATAGCCGATGCGGTGAAGCGGCGCGAGAGGGAAAGGTTCAGCTCAAGACATTCGTTCTGATACCGCAGCCCCACGCCCGCCTCGGCGGTCTCGTCGCGGGCCACGTCATAGCGCAGATTGGCCGAACCCGTCCAGTGCCGCGAAATCCGGTAAGTGCCGTCCAAAGACCATTCAGACTGGGTTGACGGGCGATCCTCGGCCAGATCCGTGCCCAGCCAGACATAGGCGGCACCCAGCGCGAAATCCTGTTGCTGCCACAGCAGCCGCGCCTCGGCCTTGGACAGCGACAATCCGCCATCATAAAGCGTGCGCGCCGAGACGGCCAAACCGTCAGGCGTCTTCAGCTGCCCCGCGATCAGCAGGTCCGAGGATTGACCGGACAGTCCCGAACTCGTGCTGAAATCCGGATCGGCCTCGTCCCGCCAGACCTGACCCAGGGTCAGGTTCGTTTCCATCCCGCGCGGACCCTGCCGCATCCAGTTCACCCCGTAAGCCGCCACGATCCCGCGCTCGCGACGGTCGGGCGCGGGAAAGCGTGACAGGCTCAGCAGATTGCCCTCGTCGAACTCGACCCTTGTGCTCTCGTCATTGGGCAGATCGCGCCGGCTTCCGCCGGTCCAGCCCAGCATGGCGACGGGTTCCAGCAGATGCGTGGCCCCATTCGCGCTGCTCTTGATCAATGGCCAGCGCAGCGTCAGGGCCGTCTGGGGCACCAATTCGGCCAGATCACCGTCGAATGTATCATCCTGAAGAATGCGGAACCCGTCCAGCGAGGCACCAGTCTTCACCTCGGCCTGCACACCATAGGCAAGGCTCCAGTTGCGCAGCCAGAACAGATCCGCCGACACCCGGCTGACATCGCGACCGATCCCGTCGGTCGGATCGTCCGAGGACCGGAAACGCGAGTTGGTCTGCAACCCCATGCGCAGCTCGCCACCCAGCAGACCCGGACGGAAGCGCCGCTCATAGGTCAGATCGCCGATGATCGTGGGCAGCGTCGCATTGCTCTCGCTGAACCGCAGCGTCTGATAGCCTGTCAGGCTGGCCTGAATGAACTCATCCCGCCGTGTCCGGGTGATGGTGATCGCGCTGTCCAGCCGGTCCTTCTCGGAATAGTCATAGTCCAGCAGATAGGCGTCGTCGCTGGTCATCTCGATATCGAAGTAAAGCTGGAAATCACGCGGCAGCGCGAAACTGCCCGTCCCGAACAGATAGGCGCGGCGGCTGTCCGGCCCCAATGTATCATTGGACACAGCCCCGTTCAGCTCGATCTGCCCGGTGCGGAACGCCTGCCTGTAGCGCAGCTCCAGCGTCCGGGTTTCAGGCGACAGATAGGGCGTGATCGTCAGGTCGCGATGCGGCCCCAGGGTCACGAAATAAGGGATCTTGACACCCAGCCCAAGCCGCGAGGTCTGCTTGAGCGAGGGGATCAGAAAGCCGGTCGCACGTTCCAGCGTCGGGTCGGGCAGGCGCAGACGCGGCACCCAGAGGATGGGCACATCCAGAACCCGCACCTGCGCATTGTCGAAGTAAAGCTGCTTTTCCTGCTGATCATGCACCACCCGTTTCGCCCGGATCTGCCAGAGCGGCGGCGTGCCGTCGTCACAGACCCGGCACGATGTGGCGGCGGCCTTGTAAAGCTGCGTATAGCGCCCGCCGATCCTGTCGATCCGGTTGGCCGCAAGCTGCACCTGTTGATCCAGAACCATGCGGGCCCCGCGCAAAAGACCGTTCTCCAGCCCTGCGTCCAGATCCCCGCTTTCGGCCAGCACGACGATCCGCTCGCCCTCGATCACCGTGATCGGCCCCTCCAGCGTCAGCCGGTCCGCCGCGCGGTCATAGACGATCCGCGCCGCGCGCAGACGGGTCTGCCCCGACAGCGCCTCGACATTGCCCTCGGCAATCAGCGTGTCACGCCCCTCGATCCGCAGGCTGTCCGCCACCAGCAGCGCAGGCGCACCCGCCACCGGCACCGCCGCACTTTCCTGGGCCTGCACGCGGTCCGGCAACTGGACCACGCCCAAGGCCAGCAGCGCGGCAAAGCCTGCGGCCAGACGGGCCGACCATGTCAAGGGACCGCGCCGCACTACGCCTCCTCCATGTTCAGAAGGATGCCCAGCGCCAGCAGAACCGAGGCCACAGGCGGCGCCCAGGCCGCCAGCAGGATGGGGATCTGCCCGTTCTCGCCCAGGATCTGCGCAAAATTTCTGATGTAGAACAGCGCAAAGCCCAGCATCACCGCCGTCAGCACCGCGACACCCGTGCCGCCCGCGCGCACATGGCGCATCGTGAAGGCCGCCCCCAGCAAGACCATCGCCGTCAGGAACAGGGGCCGCGCCATCTCCATCTGGAACCAGACCTGATGCCGGCGCGCCGAAAATCCGGCCTCCTCCAGACGCGCGACATAATCGGGCAGATCCCAGATCGAAATCGCATCGGGCTGTCCGAAACTGTCGCGGATACGCTCCTGCGTCAGATCCGATGGGATTGTCAGACTGGCATGCGTCTCTGACATGGCTTCCGCATTCATATCCTTGCCCAGCGGCCAAACCTTCACGTCCTTGGCCTCCCATGCGCCCGGTGCCAGAACCGCCTCCCGCGCCTCGATCCGGCGCAGCGGCCCGCCCTCCGGCGCATAGCTCAGGAAGGTCACATTGTAAAACACCGTCCCGTCGGGATTGGCCCGCTCTGCGCGGATCACCGTCTGCCCGGAGGTATCGCCCTGCCGCAGCCACAACCCCTCGCGTGAGATCGACAGCACATCGGTGATCCCGTAACGGTAATTCTCGAACAGGCTGGCATAGCGTTTCGACGTGGCCGCCACCAAAGGGTTCAGCATCGCCACCGCCAGCGCCCCGATGGCCAATGCCACCATGACAGGTGCCATCAGCGCCACCAGCGCCGACCGCCCCGAGGCGCGCGTCACCACCAACTCGCTGCTGCGTGCCAACCCCAGAAACAGCGCGATGGTGGACAGGATCATCACCAGCGGCAGGATGTCGCTGATGGCCTTGGGCATGTTCAGCAAGGTCAGCTGCGCGATCCGCCGGAACCCGATCCCTTCCGCCGAAAACCGCCTGAGCTGCTCGACCAGATCAATCAGCGCCAGCAACAGGAAAAACACCGTGAGCAAGCCCAGAAAGGTCGTCAGAAAGCGGCGCGCGAAATAGCGGTGCAGGATCACGTCAATGCCTCCCCGGTCATGGCGACCCTGCCGCGTCCGCGCCGCCGCGGACGCGCAGCCCAGCCCAGCAATCCCGCCGCCATCGCCAGACCCGCCGCCGTGGGCGCATAGACCAGCGGCCAGAGCGCTGCATTGGCGCGCACCGGGTCTGTCACCAGCCCCTCCACCAGCTTGATCAGCACCAGCAGAACCAGCGCGCCGACGATCTGCTTCCACACGCCAAAGCGCGAAAATCCCCCCACCAACAGGGCCGAGAACCCGATCAACGCCGCCGCAACCGCCATCAAGGGTTGATTGAAACGCCCGTGCAGCTCATCCGCGATCATCCCAGGCGTCGCGCCGGTCTCGGCGGTGATGACATCCGCGCCGCGCAGCAATTCCCATGTGCCGACATGGCGCAGCTCGCGGCTATGGGCACCCGGCGTGGCCAGAAGCCCGCTGATATCATAGGTGAAATCCGCAAAATGCGTCGTGAACAGACGCTGGCCTTCCAGGAAATAGCTTTGCGACAGGCCGTCCACCATCACCAGACGCGTGCCTTTCTCGTCATTGACCAGATAGGCCTCGGTCGCGGTATAGGTCATCACCCGGTCCGCCCGGCTCCGATCCGACAGATAGACATCGCGCAAGGCCCCCTCGGGCGTGATCTCGCGGATATAGAAGGTGATCCCACTCGAGGGATGCAGGAATGTCCCCTCCGTCAGCAGTTTCGACGTGACATTCTGCGACAGCTCCACCTCGCGCTGCTTCATCTCCTCCAGCGAACTGGGCACGAGGATATGGGTCAGCACCGACATCATCAGCGCGACGATCCCGCCATAGACCGCCACAGGCCGCGCCAGCCGCCACGGGCTGAACCCGGTCGCCTGCATCACCACCAGCTCGCTCTCGCTGCTCAGCCGATTGGTCACATAGACCGCCCCGGCAAAGGCCGCGACCGGCAGAACCAGACGGATCACATTGGGCAGCGTCAGCAATGAAAACTCGACAAACACCATCGCCGACTGGCCGTCACCGACCAGCCTGTCGAACAGCCGCACAGCCTGATTGATCCAGTAGATCGACACAAGGATCAGGGCGAAAAAGCCGAACAGAACCATCATCTGCGACAGCAGGTATCTGTCGAATCTTGCCACTCAATTCCCCCGGGTGTCACGTCATGACAAGGATCAGGTTATCCCATGTGGCCGGGGCGTAAAACTGCTATCTGGTCAAGCTGGCGGCCCACCGCTAGGGTGCGGGTCGCATCCGCATCCGCTCTGATATTGGAGATGTCCATGACCGATCCCGTCCGTATCCACGCCGTGCCCGCCACGATCGACAGCCTTGCCACCCAGACCGGGCGGATCGCACTTCTGGTGGACAGCCCCGATACGCTGGATCTGGCCGCCCGGCGCGTGAACAAGCTCACGCGTGGCGCGCTCGCGCGGATGCTGGCCTCTGACCGCTTCGCCAAGCTCAAGACGGGTGAAACGATGACCCTCGCCTATCCCGCCGGGATGGAGGCCGAGGCGGTGGACGTGGTCCGCCTGCCGCGCCGCGCCGATGCTGTCCAGTCCCGCAAGGCCGGCGTGGCGCTGGCCAAGCTCAAGGGCAAGGCCGCTCTGACCGTCATGGCGGGCAATCATCGCCATGCCGCCGAACTGGGCATGGGTCTTGCCCTGCGCGCCTACAGCTATGACGCGATGAAATCGGCCAAGGATAACGGCAGCGCGATCACCTTGCCCGGCGACGTGACCCTGATGGTCGCCAAACCCGACGAGGTCGAGACCGCCCTGATCCCGATGCGCGCCACGGTCGAGGGCGTCTTTCTGACCCGCGACCTGATCAGCGCGCCGGCCAATGTCCTGACCACGACCAGCTTTGCCGAGCAACTTTCGTCACTCCGCGATCTGGGCGTCACCGTCGAGGTGCTGGAGGAGGCAGAGCTGGAGAAACTGGGCATGGGCAGCCTTCTGTCCGTCGGCCATGGCAGCGAAAGCCCGTCCAAGGTGGTGGTGATGCAGTGGAACGGCGGTGCCAAGGAGGCCGCCCCGCTGGCGCTGGTCGGCAAGGGGGTGGTCTTTGATACCGGCGGCTATAGCCTCAAACCCGCAGGCGGGATGGAGGATATGACCATGGACATGGGGGGCGCGGGTGTCGTGGCGGGCGTCATGCACACGCTGGCCCGGCGCAAGGCGCGCGCAAATGTCGTGGGACTTGTCGGGCTGGTCGAGAACATGATTTCCGGCCGCGCGACCCGCCCCGGCGATGTGGTCCGCTCGATGAAGGGCGACACGATCGAGGTGATCAACACCGACGCCGAAGGCCGCCTCGTGCTGGCCGATGTCCTGTGGTATGCGCAGGACCGTTTCAAACCCGCCGGGATCGTCGATCTGGCCACCCTGACCGGCGCGATCATCATCGGCCTCGGTCATGAAAAGGCGGGCGTCTTCTCGAATGATGATACCCTCTGCAATGCTGTGCTGAAAGCCGCCGAGGCCGAGGGCGAAGGCGCATGGCGGATGCCTCTGGGCGCGGCCTATGACGCCAAGTTGAAATCCGCCATCGCGGATATGAAGAACGTCGGCGGGCGCGATGCCGGTGCGATTACCGCCGCGCAGTTTCTCCAGCGGTTCATCAAGGACGACATGCCGTGGGTCCATCTCGACATCGCGGGCGTGGCCAGTGTCAAGGAAGACACCGCCTATGCCCCCAAAGGCGCAAGCGGCTGGGGCGTCATCACTCTCAACCGATTGATCGCCGACCGTTTCGAGGGCTGAGGAGGCAACGCGCCATGGGGGCTGCCTATTTCTACCATCTGACCCGCAACCCGCTGGAGGTGACACTGCCGCAACTTCTGGGTCGCGCCATGCAGGCCGGCTGGCGCGTCGCCGTGCGCGGCCGCGACCCCGCCCGGATGGAATGGCTGGACCGTCAACTCTGGCTTGGCGCGGCCGAGGGTTTTCTGCCGCATGGTCTGGCGGGCGGGCCGCATGACGCGGATCAGCCCGTCTTGCTGACCACCGGCGAGGCGGCCGCGAATGACCCGTCCTGCCTGATGACCGTGGACGGCGCCGGGGTCGAGGCCGCCGAGGTGCAGCACCTGCAACGCGTCTGCGTGATCTTCGACGGCAACGATCCCGCCGCCTTGCAGGTCGCGCGCGGTCAATGGAAAGACCTGACAGATGCCGGCTGCGCCGCGCAATACTGGTCCGAGGAATCGGGACGCTGGGAGATGAAAGCCGAACGCGGCGCCTGAGGCTTCGGGTGATTTATTGAGTATTTACAGAGCGATGAAAGGCAGGTTTAACGCGTCAGGATCAGCGCGCCCTGCCGGATCTCGACGCTTGAGAACCGTTGCAGATAGGTCATGCCCAGCAGGCTTTCGCGCATCTCGCCCGCGTTGACAAAGGCCCGCAGGCCGCGATCCTCATGCGGCCCGAGGCGGATGCTCTCCAGCCGGACAGGGGCGGTGCGCACTTCGCCATTCGCGGTCATGGCGCTGCCGATAAAGGCCAGATTGGCCGGATCAAGCCCCGCCGCGATGGCATCTTCGCGGCTCAGGAAAATATCCGTGGCGCCCGTGTCCACCAGAAAACGGATCGCCGCACCGTTGACCTCGGCTGTCAGGTAATAATGCCCATCCGGCGCGCGGGGCAGCTCGATCCGCCCTTGCGCACTGATGACAGATTGCGTGGGTCGGACGGTCTGCCGGATGTCGTTCCAAAGGCCGAAGGCCGCGATGACGCCCAGAAATAGCAGCCCCCAGACCAGCGCCTGTTGCAGGGTCTTGCCAAGCGATTGGCGGTTCTGAACAAGAAACCAGAAGACGATGACCGATCCCAGCAGGATCAGATAGGTCAGTCGTCCCAGATCATATCCGTCCATGAGGCCCCCTTTGCTGGTGATGATATAGGGGCAATCCGCGCCGCTGCAATCAGCCGGCAAAACCGAAGTCGCGCAACCCGTCCAGCACGAACTGAACCGAAAGCGCGGCCAGCAACATCCCCAATAGCCGCGTCACGACATTGATCCCGACCCGCCCCAGCGCCCGCTCGAACAGCGATGCGCCAAGAAAAAGCAGCATCACGATCACCAGCACGGCCAGCATCACCCCTGTGACCGTCGCAAGCCCCGCGATGCCGGGTTGCTGCCCCGCCAGCAGGATCATCGACGCGATGGCCCCGGGCCCCGCGATCAAGGGGATGGCAAGGGGAAAGACCGAAGGATCAGGACGCTCCTCCTCGGTCTGGTCCTGCCGCCGCTTGGCACGACGCTCGAACAGCATGTCGAGGGCGGTGAGGAACAAAAGGATGCCCCCCGCGATCCGGAACGCAGGCATGGAGATCCCGATGAAGCCCAGCACAGCCTCACCCGCCGCCGCGAAGAGGAGCAGCAGGAAAGCCGCTACAAGCACGGCACGCAGACCGATGGCACGACGCTCGCGGGTGGTCATGCCTTGGGTCAGGGCCACGAAAAGCGGCACCAGACCGATAGGGTCGATGATCACGAAAAGGGTGACAAAGGCACTGATGAGAAAAGTCGTATCCATGCCGCACCCTAGCGGGTTAGGCCGCAACGCGGCAAGGGGGACGATGAAGGATGTCCCACGGTGGGACAGTTTTGGAAGTGAGTGAATACAATGCGTTGCGCGGCGGCGTTAGGAGAAAGTTAACTCTTTGCCCGGGTAAAGCTGCGAGTCATTCGCTAAAATTTTCCCCATCTCGCGCGGGCCACTTCAGGCTTTGTTAAGTCGCTTCCTCTATGTCTTTCCTCAGAAAGCGCAGAACATGTCCGGTTGAGGGAGACAGTGTTGATGATGTCCGGGACGAACAGATGTGCATTGGATCGCCTTGCCTTTTGGTTGGGGTGGATTGGGGTCGCCATCCGTTCCTTGCATGGGGCGACAAGAGCCCGTAGCCGTTTGCGTGGAACGACAGCCATCCGCCATCGTTCGATCATGCGAGAGGAGCCGATCCCTTGGCGGGCGCAACTCCCTTTCAGGCTCCTGCCGATTCTGTGTTTGCCGCCCGCGCGATCCAACCGAATGCGATGTTGAGACGTGGCAGGATATTGCATTGCAAAGGCGTGGTTGAAAAATGATATTGCATTGCAAAGGCGTGGTTGAAAAATGCAGGGCCATGACTGGCGCAGAAAATGCGCAGGAAACTGGTGGATGGAGAAAAGCCACCATGCGACGCTGATCGGAAAACTGTCGCGAAGACATTCCTATGGATTGCGAGGCTGAGGCATGGCCGAGGAAGGTAACATCAAGACAGGACTTGGGACTGCATTGCAATGGCGTGCTCGCGGAAGCTCATGGCAAGACGCGAACTTGTCAGGTGACGTGGCAACAAGACTGTGAAACGCATTTCATGGGCGTGTAGGCGGAAGATCATGGAAAGTTGCGACCTTGCAAGCCGATATCTGGGCGTGACCGAGCACGGCAATGCAACGCCAAGGCTTCCTCATACGATGATTAGCGACTCGATTTTCTGATGCAGTGCCAAATGTGACAGCGGAATAGGCTGCCATGGAATTGGCTGCCATGGAATAGGCTGCCACGACCAGATTGCACGCGGCAGTTCCGCGCCAGTGACAGCGACAGCGTTGCAGGGACATGGATTGAGAAGGAACGTGAATGCAGAAGGATTTGGCTTCCTCAGACCTGCGCCTAAGCCTCGGCCTTCTCCAATTTTTCGAGGGCGGTCATCCACATCGCCTCGGCCCGGTCCAGCGCCTCGCGCAGTTCTGCATATTTCTTCTGCCAGACGACCAACTCGTCCTTGCGCTCGTCGTAAAGCGTGGGATCGGCGAGTTTCTTGGCCAGTTTGTCGCCCATCTCGTTCAGTTTGTTGACGCGTTCCTCGCATTTGCGAACATCGGCGCGCAGGGCGAGGATCTGGTCACGGCTGGGTTTGGGCGCGGCGTCCCTGGGTTTGTCCTTGTCCCTGGATCGCGCGGGCGCATCGGATTGCAGCAGCATTTTCCGATAGGTCTCAAGGTCTTCCTCATAGGGGCGCACGGTGCCGTCGGAAACCAGCCACAAACGATCGGCAACCATGGACAGAAGGTGCATGTCATGACTGACCAGGATCACCGCACCGGAATAGGCGGTGAGAGCTTCGACCAATGCTTCGCGGCTTTCGATGTCAAGGTGGTTGGTCGGCTCGTCAAGGATCAGAAGATGCGGGGCGGGCAAAGTGGCGAGCAGCAGCGAAAGACGCGCCTTCTGCCCCCCGGACAGGCGCCCCACTTCGGTTTCCGCCTGCGCGGCACCGAGGCCGAAACCCGCCAGACGGGCACGGAGTTTGGCCTGCCCCTCCGTCGGGCGTTCGCGCAGAAGATGCTGAAGGGGTGTTTCCTCCACCCGCAACTCATCCACCTGATGCTGTGCGAAAAAGCCGATGCGCAGCTTGCTGGATTGGGTGGTCTTGCCACCCATCGCAGCAAGACGGCCGGACAGCAGTTTGGACAGGGTCGATTTGCCCTGACCGTTCTTGCCCAGAAGGGCGATGCGGTCGTCCTGATCTATGCGCAGGTTGAGGTTGCGCAGCACGACGGTCTCGCCATAGCCGACGCTGCCGTTCTCGATCGAGATGATCGGAGGCGAGAGTTCCTCGGGCTCGGGAAAGGAGAAGACGGTGCGCGCGGCATCCTCGGGCGCGCGGATGGTCTCCATCTTCTCCAGCATCTTGACGCGGGACTGGGCCTGTTTCGCCTTGCTGGCCTTGGCCTTGAAACGGTCCACGAAACTTTGCAGATGGGCGCGGCGGGCGTCCTGCTTCTTGGCGGCGGCGGTCAGAACGGCACGCTGCGCGGCGCGCTGGCGGGCGAACTGGTCGTAATTGCCGGAGTAATAGGTGAGCTTGCGATCTTCCAGATGCAGAATGCTGCCCACGGCACGGTTCAGAAGCTCTCGGTCGTGAGAGATGATCAGCACGGTATGGGGATATTTGATCAGGTAGTTTTCGAGCCAGAGCGCGCCTTCGAGATCAAGGTAGTTCGTCGGTTCGTCCAGAAGCAGGTAATCGGGCTGGGCGAAAAGCACCGCTGCCAGGGCCACGCGCATCCGCCAGCCACCCGAAAAGGCGGAACAGGGCATGAGCTGTTCGCCCGCGTCAAAGCCAAGCCCGCGCAGGATGGCGGAGGCGCGCGCCTCGGCCGACCAGGCGTCTATATCGGCCAGACGGGTCTGCACCTCGGAGATGCGGGCGGGGTCGGTGGCAGTTTCCGCCTCGCGCAGCAGTTCGGCCCGTTCGGTATCGGCGGCCAGCACCGTATCGAGCAGCGAAACCTCGTTGCCCGGCACCTCCTGCGCGACGCCGCCGATGCGGGCGCGGGCGGGCAGGGTGATCGAGCCGCCTTCCAGTGGCAATTCGCCCCGGATCAGTTTGAACAGCGTGGTCTTGCCCGCGCCATTGCGACCGATCAGGCCGACTTTATGGCCTGTCGGAATGGTGGCGGAGGCGGCCTCGAACAAGGGGCGGCCTTCGATGTTGAAGGTCAGATCTGTGATGCGTAACATGCGCCTCCCATGCCCGAAGCCGCGGGCGGGGTCAATCACGGCTTTTCAAGCGCGGGGGGCCATGATAGGAGCGCGGCGATTTCATCGGGTGCAGGGCATGGGGCCTGGCACCTTCGCAGACAGAAAGAGCACTCACATGGCCATTCAGCGCACCTTTTCGATCATCAAACCCGACGCGACCAAGCGCAACCTGACCGGCGCGATCAACGCCAAGTTCGAGGCCGCGGGCCTGCGGATCGTGGCGCAGAAGCGCATCCACCTGACCAAGGCGCAGGCCGGGGTGTTCTATGCGGTGCACAAGGCGCGCCCCTTCTATGACGAGCTGTGCGAGTTCATGGCCTCGGAGCCGATCGTCGTGCAGGTTCTGGAGGGCGAGAATGCCGTCGCGAAGAACCGCGAAGTGATGGGTGCGACCAACCCGGCCGAGGCGGCCGAGGGCACGATCCGCAAGGAATTCGCGCTGTCGATCGGCGAGAATTCAGTGCATGGTTCGGACGCGCCCGAGACGGCGGCCGAGGAGATTGCGTATTTCTTCTCGGGTCTGGAGCTGGTGGGCTGAATTTTCAGCCACGGCAGTGACGCAAGACGGTACTGACGCAAAGGGGTGCAGCGATGCGCCCCTTTTTTGTGGCCTCAACCGCGGGCGAGGCGGTCGGCCGTGATCACGCCGATGGCGTCGAGGACGGCTTCGAGGTGGCGCAGGTCGGTGTCGTCATGGGTGGATTTGAGCGCGTCGAAGCGGACACGGAGGGCGGCTTTCTCGGCGCCCTTGCAGTCATTCCAGGGGCGGCCTTGCAGGGCCATGACCAGCACATAATAGCCGATGAAATGCGGGCGCACCCCGGCGGCGATCATGCGGCCATAGGCGGTGTCGGGGCCGAGGGCGCGCAGGTCTTCGGCGGAATGGATGCCTGCGCGCGCGAGGTCGCGGGCGAAGGCGGGGCCGATGTTGGGAATCGTGGTGACAGGCGTGTTCATGCCGCGACTGCGCCAGTGCGGATGCGGGCTGTCACCTGTCGCGCGCGTCAGATGCTGGCGAAGTCGGTGAAGACCGGCTCGGGGCGCGGCGGGGTGGCCGTCTGGGCGGTCACGGGCGGCGTTGCCTGCGATTGCGGGGAGGGTTTGGTCTGCGGGTTGGCTGCCTGGGCCATGTCGTCTGCTCCTGCGGTGGGCCCGGCCGCTTTGCGCGGTTCTCGGGCGATGGGTCTGTGTCCGGCCGCACACCTAGGAAGCGGGCGGGCGCGCCGCAAGGGAAAGCGGCGCGGCCCTGGTCATC
>JAMWZG010000006.1 GCA_024304855.1 Paracoccaceae bacterium | reverse complement strand
GATCTGGCCCTGTCCTATCAGCCGCAGCTTCACCTCAGCCGTCACGCGGGCCTGCCCCTGGTGCGCGTGGGCACGCTGGTGGAAACTCCGCTAACCTGCCTTGTCACGCTGAAGGATGGTCCGGTGCAGAGCATCGCTGACCTGAAGGGGCGCAAGGTCGGCTTTGCCGTTGCGGGTGTGCAGGAGGTGATGCTGGCCGCCATGCTGGCCCATCACGGGCTGACGTCGGGCGATGTCGAGCAGATCAACATCGGCTGGTCGATCAGCCCCGCGCTGATGTCGGGGCAGGTCGATGCGGTGATCGGGGCTTTCCGCAATTTCGAGCTGAACCAGCTGGCGCTGGAAGGGCGCGAGGGGCGCTGTTTCTATCCCGAGGCGGAAGGCATCCCCGCCTATGACGAGCTGATCTATGTGGCCGATCCCGCGCGGATGAACGCCGATGTGATCGCCCGCTTCCTGTTGGCCACCGAACGCGCCGCCCTGCATATCGTGAACCAGCCCGAGGCCGCCTGGGTGACGTTCCGCGACACTGACGCCACGCTGGATACCGCGCTGAACACCCGCGCCTGGGCCGATACCTGGCCGCGCTTTGCCATGCGCCCCGCCGCACTCGACTTGGGCCGCTACACCCGGTTCGAGGCGTTTCTGGCCCAAGCCGGCGCGACACAGGGGGGCATCCCCGCCCGTGAACTGGCCGTGGACGTGAGCGGAGGTGAGGAGTGAGCGGACCCGCCGTCGCGCCCGGCCCTGCTGCCACCCCGGAGGGGATGGCGGAGATCGGCATCCCTCTGGGCGAAAGAGCGGGCGAGATCCGGCGGCCCGGGCGAGGCGTCACGGCCTGCCTTGCCCCTGGGATGCGGGGGAATGCCCCATCCCCTAGGCGGGAGCGAGGCAAACCCGGCACGCGGCCGCGCGCGGCGGCAGGGCGGTTCCTTCGGACGCGGCGCGCCTCGGGTCACGTCGGACGCCTTTCGGAAGAGCGTATTCGCCAGCGAGAGGACGGTGCCCCTGACCTCAGGCCCCGGATGACGGCGCATTGCACCCTCGCCCATGCGCGCGCCCTCGCGTCCGGCCCTGCTGCCACCCCGATGGGGATGGCCTGTCGCCAACGCACCCGCAGGGACGGGATGCGCAGCGGCACCCTGCCCTGCGATGGCGGCTCGCATCACCAGAGGCATGGGATGCAGGCCGTCCTCTCCCACGCACCGGGCGAAACACCCGCGCCACGGCGAAGCGCGGCTCTGCTCTGTCGGAATGCCCCTCTGCTCATGGCGGATCGCGTCCCCGCAAGAGGTGCCGCTGGCGGCGCGGCCCCCATCGCCATGATGACCGGAGGCCCCGCATGACCGATCACCCCGCCCCCGATTATGGTCGCGCCTTCACCCTGTGGCGCGACGCGGCACCGGAATGGCAGGCCTATACCCGGCACGCCTTTGTCGAAGGGCTGCGCAGCGGCACCCTGCCCCGCGAGGCTTTCCTGCATTATCTGAAACAGGATTACGTCTTCCTCATCCACTTCTCGCGCGCCTGGGCGCTGGCGGCGGCCACATCCGACACGATGGCAGAGATGCGCGCGGCCAGTGCCACGCTGCACGCGCTGGCCCATGTGGAGATGCCGCTGCATATCCGCCTTTGCGCCGAAGCGGGCATTGCCGAGGAGGCGCTGCAAGCGACCGAGGAGGCCGCGGCCACCCTCGCCTATACCCGCTATGTGCTGGAGGCGGGCTATTCCGGGGATTTCCTGGATCTGATGGCCGCACTGGCCCCCTGCGTGCTGGGCTATGGCGAGATCGGCGCGCGGCTGGCGGGCAGCACCGGTCCCTATGCCGATTGGTGCGCCACCTATGGCGGGGCGGATTACCAACAGCTGTGCCGCGATGTGGGCGGGCTGATCGACGGCGCGCTGGCGCATCGGCTGGGCGAGGATTGGCCCGACCTGCCCCGCGCGCGCCACCTGTCGGCCCGGTTTGCCACGGCGACACGGCTGGAAGTGGGGTTCTGGGACATGGGCTTGCGGCCTGCATGAGCGGAGCTGCCCTGCATATCAGGGGCGATCTGCGGCTGGGGGGGCGCACCCTCTGCCCGGCGCTGGATCTGACCTGTCCGGGCGGTGCCTGGACCGTGCTTCTTGGCCCCTCGGGCGTGGGCAAATCCACGCTGGCACGGCTGATTGCGGGCCTGCCCGGCCCGGCGCATCTGACCGGCGCGATCACGGCCAGCGATGGCGCGCCGCCGGAGGGGCGCGTGACCCTGATGGCGCAGAGCGATCAATTGCTGCCCTGGGCCAGCGTTCTGGACAATGTGACCCTGGGCGCGCGCCTGCGCGGGCAGTGGCCTGACCACGCCCGCGCGCTGGACCTGCTGGCGCGTGTCGGGCTGGAGGGGCTCGCCCACCGCCGCCCCGCGACCCTGTCCGGCGGGCAGAGACAGCGCGTGGCCCTGGCCCGCAGCCTGATCGAGGCGCGCGCCATCGTGGTCATGGACGAGCCCTTCTCGGCGCTGGACGCCGCCACCCGCGCCGCGATGCAGGATCTGGCCGCAAGGCTGTTGCAGGGCCGCACGGTGATCCTGATCACCCATGACCCTTTGGAGGCGGCCCGTCTGGCCCATCAGGCCCATCTGATGCGGGGCGACGGGCTGCATCCCTTGCCCCTGCCCGCCACCCCGCCGCCGCGCGCCCTGTCGGACCCGGCCACCTTGACGGCGCAGGCCGATCTCTATGCGCGGCTGATGCAGGGGGCGGCATGAGGCGGCTCTGGCCCCCGGTTGCGGCGACGGTCTTTGCGCTGACGCTGTGGCAGGCGGTGGTCTGGCTGACGGCTGTGCCGCATTTCATCCTGCCCGGACCGGCGCGCGTGGCATCCGCGCTGAGCGGCAATGCAGCGCTGCTGCTGCATCAGGCGGGGTTCACGCTGGCCAATCTTGCGATGGGGCTGAGCGCGGGGGTGGCCTTCGGCATTCTCTCGGCGCTCAACCTTGCGATGTCACCGGGCGCGCGGCTGTTTCTGCGGCCGCTGATGGTCTTTGCGCAGGCGGTGCCGGTCTTTGCCCTTGCGCCGATCGTCACCCTCTGGCTGGGCTATGGCGCGCCGTCCAAGGTGGTGATGGTGGCGCTGGTCACATATTTTCCGATCACCTCGGCCCTGTTCGACGGGTTGATGCGCCTGCCGCCCACACTCGACGATCTGGCGCGCCAGATGCGGGCCACGCCCCTGCGCCGGCTGCTGCTGTTGCAACTGCCCCATGCTCTGCCCGCGCTGGGATCGGGTCTGCGGCTGGCGGCGGTGCAGGCGCCCTTTGCGGTGATCATCGCGGAATGGGTCGGCGCGTCGCGCGGTCTGGGCCATCTGATGCTGATCTCGAACGGGCGCGGGCAGACCGACCTGATGTTCGCGGCGCTGTTCGTGCTGGCGGGGCTGAGCCTTGGCCTGTTCTGGCTGGCCGACCGATTGGCGCGCCACTGGGACCGCGCCTGACAGGTGGGCGGCGCAGGTGCGTCAATCAGACGATCCGATGGAGTGGCGGCAGGGATGGTGGGTGATGAGAGACTCGAACTCCCGACATCTTCGGTGTAAACAAAGCCGCCCTTCGCCAAGCTATTGATGTTTGGCACTGTGAGCGCTTTGTATTTCGCAGAGTTTCACGGTTTGTACCCTGTTTTCAGGTTCACGCAGGTTCAGTGAACCAGGGCGCACTTCGTAAATTTTGATCGGTTGATCGCTGACGGTCGAAGTGTTCTTGCAGCGGCAAGGAAACTGGCGAGCCTTTGTCATGCGCCTGCCGCGTGCCTAGCACGACCAGTTGAAGCCTCAACAAGCAAGGCTGTAGTGGCGAACACAGCATCTTAGATGAAGGCGCTGGACGGCAGTTACGTCACGTTTTTTTACCAATCGTTCAGAAATTTCATTGAATTCGACAACGAACTGTTGCAGCCAGAGCCTAAGAGCGTATAAGCCGAGCGACTTAAGTAAGACAGCAACTCTTACCTTCCCCAACTTTCCCAGTTCAATGTTTCGGACAACTTCATCAATGGAGAATCCCCGTTTTTCTCGTTTTTCAAGGGGATAGCCTGATATCACCCTAAGAAAGCGAGCACCCCCTTGCCTACCAAAAAGTATACTTTTGAAGCACTCGGACTTGTCGAAGGTGGCGATGATGGTTTTCTGTCAACAGTAACCCACTTCGCTGCCAAATCGCTGGGTGCGCCAATTTCTCTCGTGTCGGTGATCCAAAAAAAGAAAAATCGACAGTATATCTCCGCCGGTTGCGGGATGCCTTTGGAGAACGAACAGGATCGTCAGGTCACTCTCGACCAGTCGATATGTCTGATCGTTCACGACAGTCACCAGCCACTCGTAGTCAAAGACCTGCTTGAAGATGATCGGACGAGGAATATGGAGTCCGTGCGCCATTTCGGCTTCCGGAGCTATATCGGTGTTCCGATCCATTCAAACACCGGTGCCGTTATCGGGTCACTTTGTTGCTTGAGAATGGAGCCTTGTGAGTGGGATGCAGATAGTATCGAAACACTGACAAAATTGGCAGAAGCAGTTGATGGCATTCTACTTGCTCGCGCGGCCAGCCTTGAGCAAGAAGCAACGAACAAGAAGCTGAAAAAGCTCCTTGAAAGCCGGAGCAGTTTCACCGCGCATTTGAGTCACGAAATCCGCACCCCCCTGACCGGGCTTGTTGGATCGATTCGATTACTGAACAGCATGAATCTCGAAGGAAAGCCGGGAGAGCTTGTTCAAGTTCTCAACCGATCCTCGACGAACTTGCTCAATATCGTCAATGACACTTTGGATTTTGCCAAACTGGATGCGGGACATTTCAAGATCCACGAGGAACCCTGTGACCTTGGTGAACTTGCTCGAGAAGTCGTAGACTCTCATCGGATAGTGGCTGAAGAGAAAGGACTGCGCGTAGAAGTCCAGGACCGCCTGGGCGGAGAACTGTTCATAGCAGACAGACGGGCACTAGGCTCTATTCTTCAGAACCTGTTTGGCAACGCGGTGAAGTTCACACATCAAGGCAGTGCCAGTCTCTCTTTGTCGGTGAATCACATCGGCGCCGTCGAGATCGAGGTCACGGACACCGGCATCGGAATTTCCGAAGAGGCGCATGGGACAATTTTCGACGAGTTCCAGCAAGCAAGTGCACGGATTGCCCGCAAGTACGGCGGAACGGGTCTTGGAATGGCTATTGTGAAGAAGTTGGTTGAAGCGTTGGAAGGTGAAATTCATCTCAAGAGTGAAATCAACAAAGGGTCAACTTTCACCGTGACTCTACCGCTTGAGCAAGCAACAAAAGAAACGCAGAAGACCGAAGCTCGCCGCCAGTAGTCCAATGCAGGAGAGATCGACCGAAAACATCGCTGGAACTTAGGTCTTGCTCAGAATCCTTTGAGAAAATACTAGGGTTTCAGGGGATGGCTTCCGATGAAGCAACTCAAGGCTGTCGTCTAGACTGGCCCGCGCCCATCCAAGCAAACAGGATGTAGCGCGTGAAGAGATATCCGGCTCTTGTGTATCGTGACGATGGCGGCGCCTTAAGCGCTACATTCCCCGATCTTCCAGGCTGTTTTGCCGCTGCAGATAGTTGGGGCAGCCTGCCCTACGAAGCCTCTCAGGCACTCAATCTGTGGTTTGACGATATGCCCGATGTCCACCCCTCATCCATGGACGCACTTAGAAATCGATCGAGTGTAGCGACAGAGATTTCAAAGGGCGCGGTCTTGTTGATGCTCCCAATGATCAGCAAGCCAAACAAAACTTGATCTAGATCAAAGACAGCGCAGCAATGATGCCAAGCGAGGCTGACCGAAGATCTACCTTCACTTGCTCGTCAAGATCATGATACGAGCACGTCTTTGGACGCGGCACGATCAAGAAATCATGAACCATCCTTGCGGCACTGTTGAGATAACCTGTGCAGTCTGCGGAACGCGGCACCTTGTAGATTTCAGCAAGCCACCTGCGACCGAGCAGGGTAAGTTGAACTGTCTTCTGTGTGGCAGCCAAGCGCATCAGTGGGATGGACAGGTCCATTTCAGTAATTGGCGGCTTGACCCAAAGCATCAGATCTAGCCCTAGCATAGAGCTGACCGAGCCTGATCTGGCTTTGAACTTTCGCGCGCTGCTTTCGGAGGTATCGTCCCGCCCGCCAAGCTATTGATGTTTGGCCAATAGACCGCTGCCTCAAAAAGCTCTGTTCTCGGTTTGGCCACAGAAAACAAGTTCAGCCAGGTTCAGCGACACAAAAAGGAACTGCCTCGGTGCGCGGCAAGAGTTTTCTTGCTGGACTCTTTGCGTGATTCCCATGGATCCTCTTTTTGTAGCTTTTGGCCGATCTGGAAGGGTTTGATGGTGACTTCGAGACTGGACCGATCTGCTAAACTCGCTCCCTTTGAAAGCGCGCTTCTTTTACTCGAATCCGCTGAGGAACGCGCGGCGAACTTTAACGTCCTCGCCGCTGAATTTGGGAAGCGAAATAAACCTGACATCATCATCCACAGAGACTCTGAGACCGGTGAGTACATTTACTGCGTGAGCTTTCAGCCAGTCACTTGGCGCATGAAGAAGGCTGCTGGAGATATCGTTTCGGATGTGCGCCATGCACTCGACCATGCATTCTCCGACGCCGCTCTGCAGATCAACCCCTCTCTTTCCCCAAATCTCCATTTCCCTGTCGCTTCGAGCGGCGCCAACCTCGAGAATCAAATTAAAAAGAAATGCAGAGGGGTGGATGAGGCCCTGATTGACTTCTGCCGCACGCTCCAGCCTTATCAGCATGGGAAAGGTGCAGTGCTCTGGATGATTAGTAGGCTGGCAGGAATTGCCAAGCATCGGAACCTTTCGCTTATTCCTCTTGTCCATGATATCAAAGAGATTTTCATTCCAGATCCCCAACCCACGGGGTTTACGTTTTTCAAGCGTCCCGGGCCGCATGAACGTGAACAGGAATTTGCCAGAAGCCGTCTCGAGCTCAATCGCAAGATAGCTGTCACCACGAAGATAGTGATCGACACCATAGCAGCCGGTTGCCCGCTTCAGGGCGGCGCAACGGTCAGCGATATGCTCAGCATATCTGAGAGCGTCATCCTTGGACTCAAAGCGGAGACAGAACGCGTCATTTCTAGGGTTTAGCTTGATAATATTGTTCGCTGTCGCTGCTTTGCGATCCATGAATTCTGCTCCCCAACTGTAGCTTTATGCTCGCAGCTTTCACCCCAGATCCACCACCACCTTCACCACAATGTTCTCGCTGTTGGGCGTGGTCTCGACTGATTCATCCGCAAAGGTGATCTCGAACTCCGCCTCATAGAGGCCAGCCACCTCCGTGTCGCCTTCCGCCCAGTTGTAGCCCAGCGTCGGCCGATCCGTTCCTTCCACCACCTCGGCAGTTCCGCGATCGATCACCAGCGCGCCAGTCACCGTGTTCTTCATGTTGAACACCACAGATGCGCCGACCAGGTTCGTGTCCGGATCCTCGAGCTCCCACCGGATCGCGGGAGAGGTATCGTTGCGCTTGATCGTAAAGGTTTCGCTCATACGAGCCTCCCACCGTTTCTGGATTGAATAAGCCGGCCACCATTGGCCGTGACCGTGAGCCTGCCGCCATTGGCGGATTGCGCGGGTGTGGCGGCGCGTCTCGCACTTTGCACCGGCGGCTCGCCGATGATGATCTGCGGAGCAACGGCCGACAGAGAAGCAGCCCCGATCGGCACCTCGACCACTGCCGGTGCCAGCGCCTCGATCTCGGGGGCAAAAGCAGCCACCACGATCGAGACCGAGGGAGTTGCCACAGCCGCGCCAGACGCCACAGCGGGCGCAGGAGCGCCGATCTGGACCGTTGCCGCCCCTACCTCGACCAGAACGCCAGTGCGGACCTCTGGCGCGGGCTGCTGGATCTGCACGACAGCAGCCGGGATGCCTATCGTGACCCCTGCCCCAAGGCTGGGAGTATTCGCCTGGAACTGGACGGCAGCGGCCGGAACATCGATGCGCGCACCGGCCGAGATCTGCGGAGCAAGTGAAGCAGCGGCGATTCCGGCAGCCGGGGCGTCGATCTTGACGCCCGTGGAGATCGAGGGGGCAAAGGCTGCGAACGCGATAGACGCGGCCGCCAAAAAGGTCACAGCACCGGATGCCACCGAGGGCGCGTTGGATCCGGTGCTGATCACCGCTGTCGGCACGGCAATACTTGCGCCAGTGGCCACGCGCGGTGTCGCAGCCGCCAGCGCCGCTGTCGCTATTTCAGAAACAGTTGATGCGCCAGAGGAAACGGATGGATCTGCGCCCGCTATCGAGATTGTGACAGCCGGCACATCGATCGCGGCGCTGGTTATGATCGAGGGGGCGATGGAAGCCAGACCTGTGGCGGCCGCCGGTACCGGGACCGATGCACCAGACGCGACAGCGGGCGCGAGGCCATCCACGGCCCCTGTTGCGGCTGGCGCCTGTATCGACGCACCACCGGCCACAGACGGGGCGCTGCTGGCGATCTGGAGGCTTCCGGCTGGTGCAGTGACCCGCGCACCGGTCGCCACCGCAGGCGCTTGCCCTGCGAGGGACGCGGATGAGGCTGGCACCGCGACGGCCGCGCCACTGAATACAGTCGGCGCTGAGCCTGCAAGTGATCCAGATGCCGCAGGAATTTCAATCGTTACAGGATCGCCGCCACCGACTTCGTCAGGCACAAAGAGAATGACTGCACCATCACCCCCATTTCCGCCGCGTTGGGCGTTTGACGTATTGTCGCCGCCTGCACCGCCGCCACCGGAACCAGAACCATCGACTGCATCGCCGCCGCTATTGGCTCCTCCATTGCCACCAGCGCCCGCCGTAGACCCGCCTGCGAGCCCGCCTGTGTTGCCGGTAAACAATGCCGCGCCGGAGCCGCCGCCAGCCGCATATTCTACTGACGCCCCGGTGATGCTGCTTGTAACGCCTGCGCCACCATCTCCTGAACGGGAGCCAGAGGGAGCAGATCCTGCGCCACCAGCACCGCCGCCTCCTGAACCATCGTCGGTCGAGTGGTTTCCGCCTGCATTGCCTTGCCCAGATGTTCCGGCGCCACCTGAGCTGCCTTCTGCGCCGGCACCGCCGCCAGAGCCGCCAGCAGATCCGTTGCCAGTGCCGCCACCGCCACCGCCGATTGCCTCCGCCGGTGCGTTGTCGCCCGAGATGCTGGAGTTGCCGCCGTTTTGGCCCGCCGCCGCACCGTCTGCTGTGATAGCCCCAAGACCGCCTGCGCCGACCTCGATGATGTAGGCTGAGGCCGTCGCAAGGAACGTGCTGCTGCTCAGACCGCCAAGGTGACCGCCCGCTCCGCCGCCGCCAGATCCGCCGAAAAAGGTTCGGCCGCCGCCACCGCCACCGGCTTGCACGAGGAAATAGACATCGCCGCCAATGCTGAATTCGATCCCAAACGTTCCAGGGACATTCCAGACATACAGCGTCCCCGTCAGACCCGCGAACTCATGATCCGTGGTGACTGACGGGGAACCAGTGACTGAGGCGACAACGGCCATTGGTCAGTGCCTTACGCGACAGTCAGCGTGAAGATGCCGGCCGCGTTCCAGGCGATGATGAAGTCGGTGCCATCGCCGGCCGACTGTTCACCTTCGAAGTCGATGAAGGCCACAAGCGGATCGCTGACGTCGCTGTCGTTGTAGAGGATGGCATAGGAGGCGGTGATCGGACCGCCAGCGGCACCCCAGACAACATCATCGGCATCAAATGCAGCATCGTTCGTGCTGACAGTGTTTGCGGTGACGCCGGCCAGTGTTGCGCCGCCGGTGGTATAGCCATTCGCTTCCGCCAGCTGGGTGCCGACGACATCGGCAAGGTTCACATCGGTTGCGTCGAAAGTGGCGGCCGAGAACAGAGCCACCTTGTAGGTGTCGTCCACCGCGTTCGCACCAGCAAGGAAGCGCGCAGCGGTGTGGTTGTAGAGGGAAATGGTCGGCATGGTCAGTCTCCTGGAGGAAGTGCCCCTGCGGGCGGGTTATTGGGGCCCGATGATCTGGGCGATGGTTTCGATCTTGCCGTTGGCGCACTCGGCCGAGCGCAGATGCTCTGTCGCCAGCGCGGCCAGCTCATTCACCGTGCGGACCTTGCGATCACTGATCGGGCAAGGCGTCAGCGTCTCGGCCGGGATGTCGGGCATGACAGCGACGTATTCAATTGTCGTTCCCCCGCAGGCCGTTAAGAAGATCAGCGAGATCAGGATCAAGAGCCGCATCTGGGAACCCTTCGGTGAGGATGGTTTCGATCTGGGTGGAGAGTTCGCCCGCCCGCGCCCGCCATCTCTCAGCGCGGGCGATTTCCACCTCGCGCGCCAGGCGCGATTGTGCGGCCTGTTGCTGATAGGCGATGACTGATCGGTGCAGCGCGGCGTTCTCAGCGGTGAGGCGGACATTGTCGAGCTGGAGGGACGTGACCCACCAGACGCCCAGCAACAGGGCTGACGCGCCGAGGATCGCGGGCAAGCGGCGAAGCCAGATCATGTGGCAGTCACCACCCAAGCGATGACCGCCAGGACAGCCAGCCCGCAGATCAGGAAGGCAGGAAAGAAGTCGCTGAGCTTCATCCGTGGACCATCAAGCCAGCGCACATAGGCCTCCACGATCGGGCGCCAGACATATTCGAGCGGAGCTTTGATCAGCATCCGCTCAGATCCGATCATTCGCGCCGCTGCGCGCATCATCCAGCCGGATCTCCTCGATCCGCGTGAAGTGGCGATAAATCAGCCCCCCAGCGCCAGCCACGGCCAAGATCGCCAGGGCCGAGGGCGCGATGCCCGACAGCATGTCGAGCACACCCTCGGCCTGCTGGGCGGCCGCTGCGAGATCCTCGACCTGCGAGATCACGACACCTGCGCCGGCCAGCGAGCCGCCGACCGTGACGGCCTGCTTGCCCTTCTCGGCCTGCGCGACGGTGCGGCTCTCGCCCTTCTTCAGATCGTCCATCGTCACGGCGCGCACCGGCTTGACGGCGGGCTTCTCCAGTTCAGCCCAGGTCCGATCGCCAGTGATCCCGTCTTTGACCAGCCCGCGATCCGCTTGGAACTGCGTGACCGCCGCCAAGGTCATCGAGCCATAGACGCCGTCGATCCTGCCCAGCGTGTAGCCGTGCGTCTTCAGCATCGTTTGGAGGTCATAGACAAAGAGACCGGAATCGCCGTGACGCAGCACGGGCCGCGATGTTCCCGAGACCACGCCATCAGCGCGCCGCACGCAGACCACCCGGTCAGTGTCGTAAGGCTCATCCGTGACGGCATTGCCCTGGTTGCCACCACGCAAGACCAGCCGCTTGCCATCCATTCCGACGAAGAATGCGACATGGCCCTGCCAGCTGTCGCGAGATCCGCGCCAGAGCACAACGATGTCCCCCGGCCGCGCTGCCGCCGTTTCGACGTGCTGGCCGTAAGTTTCGTAGGAACGCGCATTCAGCTTGCCCGTGTGCGGCAAACCCAGCGAGGCGAGGACCGAACCGACGAAGGCGGCGCACCAGGGCGTTTCATCATCATCGACCCAGCCATGCCCGACACGATCGAACATCTCGACCACGCGCGGGTTGTGCTTGGGCCCCGGCCATTCCTCGAGGCCGAGAAATGCGCCGGCGGCCTGGAGGATCTCCTTGTTGCGGTTCATCATCAGGTGTCCCTCCTTCGGGATCTATCAGGCATGAAAAAACCCCGCACGATGGCGGGGCGGATGAGGTCTATGGTGGTTTGCGTCAGCTGCTCAGCTTCTTGTCCAAGCGTTCGAGGGTGCGGCCGATTCCTATGAGGCTCTCCTCGATCCGGCCGAGCTGTACCGCCTGCGCCTGTGTCGCGGATGCTTGCGCTTTTGCGTCGAGGCGCAAATCTGCAATCGCCTTGTCGAACTTCACTTCGAGCTTCCCGATCTCGGCCTCGTTAGCCTTGGACTGGTCACGCGCACGGGACAGAGCCACCTCCAGCCTCGCCCAGAGAGCGGCTATTCCTGCAATAAGCGGCCATGCGCCTTGTATCGTATCCCAGTCTGGCAACATGCCTGCTCTTCCTTTCTTTTCAGCGATCTATCTTGCCGGAATCCGTCCCGGCATTATCTTTCGGACCAGCCTGGTCCTAACCTCATTGGGGGCATGGTTAGGTGCGGGACTGACGATGCAAGCAGTCTCGCGCCGTTTTCATCTCATAAGCCGCTGCACTACGCCGAAGGCGAGCAACCCCGCACAGATCAGCGCGACAGGCAGCGGTGCCTGCATAAAGGTCACGCCAGCCGCGATGAAGGCCGTGTCCATGATCGCATCGCGCCAGAGCCGCAGCCGCTGCGCAAAGACCTCGATCAGCAGCCAGTAGAGGATGATGATCAGGCCGAGCCGCCACCAGATCGGCAACCCCATCTCTGTCATGACCAAGTCCAGCGCGAGACCGAGGCAGATGTGGCCGCACTGGTTTGTCAGCCAGCCATACCAGTCATCTGGGAAATCGTTGGACTTCATGGCTGGAACTGCCCGACCGCAGCAGCTGCTGCATCCACGGCCGTCGAGATCTGCGCCAGCGTAGTGGCCGCCTCGATCGTGGCGATCGATCCGAGCCGGACATTCTCCAGCATCGAGCCGACCACCCGCCATTGCGCGCCGAGGTTCAGATAGAGCTGGGCCACCTGCTGCGCCGTGACGGCCGAGACCCCGACCTCGGCCGAGATGAACGGGTAGGCACCGAGATCTTCGGGCTCAGGATCTTCTGCAAGATAGCGCCGCGCTTCGGCCTCTTTCTCGAGATAGACCATTTCTTGCCCGATGATCGGCGTGATGAACATACGGCGCACCTGGTCGGCCATGCCATTCACCTGGGCAACGGCCGCGCGCTTCTCTGCCGCCAGGCGGGCGACACCATCAATCTCGATCCTCATGTGACAGTGACCTCGCAGGATGCCTCGACCCAGGGGAACGGTGGCACGAGGTCGACGGACCACACCCCAGCGAGCGAGAAGCTCAAGACCAGCCCGGTCGCGTCCACCTCGCCCACCTCCACGCCGTCGATCAGTACCTGCGTGCCCTCCGGCACATCCGCGACTGACCAATCAACTCCAACGGCCAGATCATGCGAGGCAGGCAAGCCGGTGACCGGACGCGACACCGCCTCGCCGTCGATGACATAGTGGTCACGGCCGTCGAAATGCCCTTCTATCAAGGCCTGTCCCATCTCCAGCGAAAAGGTGTTGAGCATGGCATCCTCTTCGCTCGAGACGGATATCTGTCCGAAGATCTCGCCTGTGGCCGTGATGTATTTGGTGAGGGCGATCATTTCTTGTACTCCACACCGATGATCCCGCCGTTGCAGGTTCCAAGCGCGCCTGCCTCATTTCTGACCTGCAAGAACAGGTCTTGATAGCCCGCGAGGGAGCCGAACACGAAGGTCCGAGAGAACGTGAACGGGTTGTAGGTGATAATTTCGCCAGTGGTCGCGGTTGGGGCACCAAGGACCCACTCATCCACCAACACCCCGCTCCTTATCAATCGCGCGATCACAAGCCTGGTGCTCGGTTGAGTGATCACGCCCGAGACAGTGACGGCCAAGTTCCTGCCGCCGAGGCAGGTAAGACCCACCCCGGCAATGTTCACAAAGCTGGATCCATAAGCCACGTTTCCAGCGGCAGCTGCGTTCGAGGTTGTCGCCCCGTCCGTGATCTTGCCCGTCCCGACCGTCAGGTTCGCGATCTTGGCATTGGTCACGGTCAGGTCAGCGATGTTCGCATTCGCGATCACGGCGTTCGCCAGCTGCGCGTTGGCCGTGATGATCGCCTCTGTTGTGATCAGCTGCGCGCCGGTGATGCTGTTCGGCGTGATCAGCACCGACCCTGCGCGCTGTCGGTCCAGCTTCAGGTTGGCAATGAAGCCAGTGCCCGTGCTGCCACCGAGGATGTAGAGACGCGCCAGCCCGAAGACCGCGCCAGACGGTGCCACCACGGCAGCAGGTGCGCGCGACACCCAGGCCGTCGAGGCATAGCCGGTGACCGCCACATCCGACGCACTGACCTCGAGACCATCCTCATCGAACCACAGAATCTGCGCGCCCATATCCAGATCGATCGACGCACCTGCGCCAGCATAGTCATAGCTGATCGAGAACCGATCACCGGCCCGGCAGGCGAATGCCTCGGCCTGATCGAAGAACTGGTCTGCCAGCGGATCTGTGTCCGTCTGCACCGCATAGGCCGTTGGCATGTTGGCAATGGCAGGCGTGCCGCTGCCAGCGTCCCGCGCCACCGCCTCCCAGTTATTTGGTGGTGTCGCCCACCCCCGCAGATCACCCCAGGCGAAATCACCGTTGACCCAGAGGTTGCCCGACAGATCTGTCACAACCAGGCGCGATGTGCTGAGCGTCCCCGGTGCAATGATGTTGTCGCCGAACAGAACGATGGCCGAGCCGATGCCGTCCTCATCCTCCCACTCGACGATGCGGATGTTCGCCGCCCCTGTGCCGCCGACCGGCCGCAGTACCAGGGCAGACGCTGACGTCTCCTCCACTTGCTGCGCCAGCTCGAGCGCGTTAGCCGCATCGAGACCGGCCGCTTCGGCCTCTGCTTCAGCCGCATCGATCTGGTCAATGATGGCCTGGGCGATATCGTCGGCCGACAGGCGCACATCAGGCGTGGTCGCTGTCTGCCAGTCCGACCAGATCGCAGGCGCGTCCACCACCGGCCGCACGCGGGCCCGATAGACCGTGGCTGGCAGAATGCCCTCGACTACCACCACCGCCACGCTGTTGCCATTGGCGATCCCAGACGTGACCGGCGCGCCGGTTGCGTTGACCTCGACCTGGTACTCGAGCTGGCGCGCATCCTCGATCACTTCGGGATCCCACTGGATCAGCAGCGCCGGCCGGCGGGCCCCGCCGCTGGCATCGGTCACACTGGTGCCCGTCACAGACCAGTCGGCATCGTCCACGCTGCGCGGATCACGTTCGGTCGGCACATAGCCCGGCGCGGACGGCAGCTCGAGCTCACTGTCCCAGTCATAGTCGGCCGGATCGCGCTCGCGCAGGGTCAGGGCCACCATCATGGTCTTCGGCATGTAGCGGGACGCCACCACCTCGAAGAGCTTGTTGGAATAGCCGTTCCGCTCCGAGGTCCAGGCAATGGTGTCGAGAGGCTCGAGGATCTGCGCCTCAGGTGGCAGCACGATTTGATGCTGACGAAAGCGCCGCTCATCCCTGATATAGGCCGATTGCAGCTGCTGTGCCTGCGCGTGATCGAAGCAGGCCGCGACCTCCATCTGGATCGGCAGCCGCCGGTCGCCATCCTCAGCCTCCCACACCGCGTTGTAGAGTGCGGGCGTTTGCGCCGGTTCCCAGGCGGTCTCGACATTCGGATGCGTGATCCGGATGGCGTTGTAGGTGGCCTCGATGCCGGGGAACGGATCGAACTCCTGCGGATTGCTGACCGAGATGTCCTCATCGGTGATGGCCATAACGGCCTCATCAGGCGCGCCCCAGCGGGTGCGGAAGACACCGCCCAGCTCCGAGACCTGACCGAGACCCGCCTTCAGCAGCTCCTCGATGTAGAGGGCAGGCTCCTCATCGACACTGATCTCCAAGCCACCGCGAAACTGGGCCCGGCCGGAAACGGTGGTGTCACAGACGTTCATGCCGGCCACAGCATTGGCCAGGGGCAGATCCTCGGCCTCTACCTCCCCGCCGTAGATGTTGCCGCCGGGGATAGGGATGCCGCGCATCAGGTTGTAGGCGATCACAGCGAGGTTCTCGGTGGGCGCCCATGTTGCCGGGTTGTTCCAGCGATGTGCGCCGGAGCCGCCGACGCTGCTGTCGAGGCGCGGATCATAGAGCGGGATCCCGTTCATCTCGAAGCGCAACGAGGGTGGCCCCTGCCAGACTTCACGGTTGAAGCGCAGGGTGATGATGGCATAGGCCACACCGGTCAGGATGTGGTTCGCGGTCCAGGGCTGATCCGGATCGAGGCCGTAGCGGCTGACCAGCATCGGATCGGCCGTGACCTGCGTCCCGTCATAGAACCTCACCCATCCGTAGTCATCGGCCCCGACCCGCTTTTCCAGCATCGGGAAGCCATAGTCGGGGTGCGCATCGCCACCAAGCGTCACGAACTCATCGTTGACCCGCACGCGCCGCAGGGTCGCGCCTGGCACATCACACACCGAGACCACCAGCGTGTAATAGGCATTCGGCGTTTTGCCGACCTGACCATGGCTGTTGTGATACTCGAGGTGCCCGCCCACCATGCGCCGGCCGACGACGAAGCGCATGGGTGTATCTTCACCCGCCGTGGTGCCGTCGATCTTGACGCCAGAGGCCGCCGGTGACTTGGGCTTCATCAGTGCCTGAGACAGCAGCGACAGGCCGACCGAGATCGCGGTGCGGATCAGGAAGGCCCCGATGCCACCGGCCTTGAGGATGGCACCTACTGAGGCGAATGCCTTGCCGATAGCGGCCGCCGTGATCGGATCGGCCGCTGCCGGTTCCGCGATCGCGACCAGCAGCAGGCAAAGAAGGATGAGGCGGATCATACGACGAAGGCCCTCGAGGCGGCTGTGATCGGGAAATAGACAAGGCCCTTGCGCTCAAGCAGTGCGACACGCTCGCCCGTGACGATGCCAAGGGATCGATGGATCACTGCGATGTCACCCTTCTGCGCCAGGAGCGGCGATTCACGCGCCTCGAGCTGAGCCGCTGCCAAGGCGATGTGATCCTCGTAGCCCGCCGCGCGCAGCTGCTCGATGCCCTCGCGCAGGGATGTGTGCCGAATGCCGAGCGTTACGTCGCGGCCCGTGCGCAGCTTGACCCACCGCGCCGCGAAAAGGGCGCAGTCATGCCGGCCATAGCGGAAGGCCTTGTCCTGCGCCGCTGTGAGATACTCGCTCAGCATCACGGCCCCCATGTCGAAGGATCCCGCTGGTTGACGTTGGTGACCGCCAGGCGTGGCTGATTAACCACGCGCCCCTCACCCCACCAGACTTCCTTGAGGCCGGACGTGCTGCCGTATTCCCGGCCGCGATCGGTCACGAGACGCGCGCGCTGGTCGGCATTCGATCGATAGAGCGCGAGTTTGCGGGTGAGAGAGCGTGCGGCCGAGACCAGGGAGATGTCGGCCCGCCCCTCCTGCCCCTCTGCCCCCGTGGTGATCGGTGCCTTGGTGATCCAGCCTTTGAAGATCCGGCGCAGTCCGATCAGGTTGTTCGTCTCGAGGGAGTAGACCGCCCGGTGCATCTCGACCGGCGCCAGGCGCGGGTCATAGAGGCGCAGCATGTTCTGCACCTCAGGCGACAGATGCGGCACCTTCACCGAGATCTGGCGCACATCGAGGCCGACACCGCCGTTGATCGTAGGCACCTCCATGATCGACGGGCCGTAATAGGTGCGCACATCGCCATCGATCGTGAACTCCTCCACGTCATCGCCATCCCAAAGGCCAATGCTTTCGGGCAATCCGGTGGTGCGGTTCTTGGCCGTGACATAGAACAGGGTGCGCGAGATCGTCCCGAGACGGCGTTCGTGCTCGGCGAGTTCGACAGGATCGAGGGTCTGCATATTACCTCAGGGTCTGGATGAAGCTGAAGGACGGGCCCTGGCTGACCCGCGCGCGACCAGCGCCATAGTCAGTGGCGGTCAGGACGGCCTTGAAGGGCGGACGGATCAGGTTGACCCCGGTGCCGAGCGTGACTCCCGTTCGGATAAATGGCTCGACCGCGAAGAGAGGCGTCAGCCCTGACCCATCAGCGACAACCGCTGTCTCGATGCGATGGGCGGCGTAGCGCACGGGGCTGCTGCCATAGATCCAGCCGATCCAGTCACCCACGCTCAGCTGGTAACCGGGTGGGCAGCCTTGAATGCGAATGCGGCGGTTGTCAGCATCCAGGGTGTGGATGGTGGGCGTGCTGGCGCCGAGGATGGCTCCACCCGGATCAGATGCGGGCCCATTGGATCTGGGATCGTAGACCAGCAGCGTTTCGCCAGCGCGCATGAGTCGCGCCAGGCGCACTTCTGCCTCCGATTGCAGGCAATGCGGCCCTGACGGCAGTGAAGCCTCTCCGGCCCATAGCGCCGCACCGAGACTGGCCTTCAAGATGCTGCCATCGCCCAACCGGCTGATCTCTTGCGGATCCGACAGCATGATCATGACGTTTGTCACTTTGAGGCCGCCGAAGAAGGTGGTGTCAGTCATGATTTCACCAGACGCTGATCTGCTTGTTGCGCGCGAACTGCTTGCGTCAGAGGCTCGCCGCTGAACTGCTCCAATCCTGCCCGTGTGATCTCGATCGACTGGTTGGACGCGCGCTCGAGGATTCGCGCCTCCAGTTCCGGTGAGAGACTGACAACGATCTGGCTCCGCCCTCCCGGTCCGGCCTGCCCCTTGGTGTGATCAAAGACAGTCTCATTCGGGTGCAGCAGCGCCATGAAGCCGCCCTTCCCGTCGAGACCGCCGGAGCGCGATCCTGAACCCGTGTAGCCTCCGCCGTCGAAGCTGGCGGCCGCAGCAAGGACGTTCTGCGGGACAGTGATGCCACCACCGCCACCACCGCCAGGGAAGATCTTGCCCAGAATACCACCCAGCAGACCTTTGCCTTGTCCGCCACTGAACGGACCTGAGTTGAATAGTGCGGCCTCCAAGGCCGCTTTTGCCAGTGCCTTTGCCAGGTTGCCCAAAACGCCCGCGAGATTTTCACCTTCCACGATCGCGTCCAGCAACCCGTCCTTTAGGGCCTGCTGCTGCTGGTTGAAGAACGCAGCGCGCTCCTGGGCATCATCATACTGCTTGGTGAGCTCACCGATGGCTGCGGCCTGTCGATCAATCTCTTGCCTGACGGTTTCGCCGGTGCCAGCCTGCATCTTGTCGAGATCGATGTTCCGCTTCTTGGCCTCATCCAGCAGCTTGTATCGAGCCGTCAGCTCAGCCACCTCGGCCTTGGTCTTGCCCATCGCTTCGATCTGGCGGTTCAGCTGCGTGATCTGCTTTTCGGCGGAGTCGAAAAGGTCGGGCTGCTCTTTGCCACCACCGCGTCCGCCTCGCGCAGTGCGCGGTGCTTTGTAATTGTCGAGGAACGTGGTTGCCTCAGCGGTCTGCCAATCCAGTGCAGAGCCACCCATAGTCCGCGGATCACGCGCGCCGCTTCGCCCGCCTTGGCTGGGCACGGGGGCACCTTGTGGGCCAAGAGCGGCCAGCTTGCGGGCGGTATCCAATGAGATGCCAAGGTATGACGACAGCTTGACTGCCTCACTGACAGCCCCGCCGATGGCTCCAGCCATGTCAACACTCGCAAGCCCCTCGGCCGCCGACTTCGCCTCGGCCATGGTCGCGGCCAAAACTTGTGTCAGGCTTTCGCCTTCAGCAATCTTGTTGAGCAATTCCTGAGACAAAACAATGCCCGCCTCCTGAAGAAGATTCCTGATCACTGAGAGCTGATCTGCAACCTCAAAGAAATCTCCGGCATCCGACGCGGCTTTGAGCGCAGCCTGCGCCTCGTAGAGACCGGACAGAAGATCCGGTGAAAGTTTGATCTCACTCGCCAGTGAGCCGATGTTGGCAAGATCGCCCTCTGTCGCGGCAAGCTCTTCCCGCATCTGCTGAAGCATCTCCAGCTCTCCTGGCATTATGAAGCCGCCGATTGATCGCCGCTGATCAAATTCTCGCTCCAACGCCTCAATCTCTGCGCGAAGTTTCTCGGCACGCTCCTGAGCAGCCGCAGTGCCAGCCTGCGCCAAGGCGCTGTCGACCGCACCCGCAGCAGCCTCTATTGCTTGAGAGATACCTTCAGATACCTCAGAGGTGATATTCCCGACCTTGACCTTGGCGGCACGCTCTTCGATTTCGTAGAGCGCCATGGCCAAATCGAGCACCTGGTCGGAAACCTCACCAAAGCGATTTGCCAACTGGTCCAAGCCCTGCTCGCCGAGCATCTCAGCGGCCGTCCCGGCGCGACCTATGGCGGCCTCGGCATCGCTCAGACGATCAGCGAAGGTCTTCACCTTCTCACCGGAATTTTCAGCATCCTTGCCCATCATGAAGAACATGCCGGCCAGCGGCAGGCCAATCGCTGCAACAGTTCCCAAAAGCGGCGCCAAGATGCCGAGGGAGCCCCCGAGTGCACTGAAGCCTCCGAGGATCTGCGGCAGCTGCTGGCCCATCACGCGGAACGCATTGGTGCCGCTTTCCAACTGGACGGCCATGTCACCCAGCTGGTTGGCGGTATTCTGGATGACAAAGCGGCCGCCGCGCGAGACATCGAACATCCGGGCCATCCCGGTTGCAGCGCGGTTCGTGTTGGCGGTGATCTGCGAGCTGGCACGGGTCCAAGCCACCTCTGAGTCCTTCGCGGCCTTGACGGCCGCCATGCGGCCCCCAGCCATCTGGCGCTCAAACTTGCGCAGGCTGGCCTCCATGCGGACAACCAAGGCGTCTTCAACTGTAGCCATTATTTCAGCGCCTCGGGTTCATAGCGGTTGAGGATGTCGATGAACTCTTCCTCGGTCAGATGCGGTGCCTTCTTCTCGCTGGCCGCGTTAAACCCGCGCACCATGTTGATAAAATCGGCGTAGCGCATCTCGCGCAGGTCGAGCGGTGACATGTGAAAAGTGCGGCAGATCTGGCTGATCTCCGAGAACTTGTGCGGCTCATGGCCACCCTTGCCCTCTTGTCCATCCTTGTCAGCCACAGGCTCGATCCCTGTCATCAGGTCAGACAGGATCTCGCCAGCCAAGGTGGCATTCTCCAGATAGGGGCGCTGGTCGAAATGTGCCTCCATCAATCGCTTAGCATCGATCAGGCCTGTTCCTGCACCGATCAGGCCAAGTCGGATCGTGTGGTAAACATCCTTGACGCCGAACCGGCCACCGGCCACGCGCAGAAATATCTCACCCACGCCACTCCCGACCGCCTGCTCAAGATCGAGGACATTGCCAAACTTGAGCCGGAAAAGACGCTCCTTTCCGGCCCATTCACGGATGACTTCAACCATCAGGCGGCAGCATCCGTCCAGGTGCGCTGACCAGCCCCGCTGATGGTGGCCGAGAAGGTCACCTTGCCCGAGCTTTCCTTGCCCAGTTCCAGCCCCTGCAAGAATGCAGGCAGGGTCCAATACCCGCCATTGTTGGCAAGGGATTCATCGATCAGAACACGGATGTTCTTCTCGCTGCCATCATCGGCCCATTCGCGCCAGACCGCCCAGGCCTCGGTGGTCACCATGCCACTGATCGTCACGCTGGTATCCTGACTTTCCAGGTGCCGGACGATCGATGCCGGCACGTCCAGCGGATCATCACAATCGAGGACAGTGTTCTCGCCCAGATTGTTGGTCAGGGTGACGCCGAAGGTGTTTGCGCCACAGGTATTCGCGAAGGCCTCGGTCGGGGTGGCGCCATCCCCCAGCTGAATGATCAGCCGCGTCGTCTGATTTCCCGTCGGCATGTGTTACTCCTTTGCGGTTGACGGTTTCGTGCCGCCGATCACCTCGGCAACGCCCCGGGCCACGAGCGCCTCAGCGGTTGCTCGTGGAACGGAAACTTCGGATCCAGCCTTGAATGATTGCGACAAGGCCGAGCTGATGCGATGATCCGCATCCTGTAGAATTCTGATTTTCATGGAGACACCCTTATGTTCAGAGCAGCCATTCTTGCCTTCTCATTGACCGCATCCCCTGTATTCGCGATGGATCACGCCGCCTGTATCAAGCTGGTTTCAGAGGCTTACGAAGCGAAAGATCGCGGATGGGCAACATCGCAGACAATCCGTCAGTCATCGATCCAGACGGAGAAAGGCCGTGCGGCAGCCGAGGAAGCGACCAAGAAGGCATTCGGCGCAAGCATCAAGGCGCAAGAGTATATCAATGCACTTTCCGACCTTTGCGAGGCTCTTCGCTAACTCTCCTTGATGGCCTTGCTGATCGCCCGCGAAATCCGGCCCTTCACCCGATTCCGGCGCGCGCGCCAAACGGGGAAGAAGAACGGGTTCGCGGGCATCTTCACTGTCCCGAACTCGTGAAACTTTGCATAGAAGGCGTCACCACCCCCGGCATAGATCGTGATCTTGAGGCTGGAGTATTCCTTCCCGCCTACCTTGCCGATGGTGAAACTCCCTGCCGGCGCATCGCCCCAAGTCCAGCCGATCGAGGCTCCCACCCGACCCGTGGCACCCTGCGGCGCGCGAGACCACATCTCCTCGACGATGTCCGTGGCCGCCTCTTCCATCGCTGCGCGGACATTGATCAGCGCGTTCTGGGGAATGCGCTTCCAGCGGGCTTCGAACTTGGCCAGTCCCTCAACCATCAATCTCTTCCAGATCTGCGAAGACCGTCACCACACCATGTGCCGTGATGCCGTCCGCATCGCGAAACACCCGGATCCCTTCGATCCTGATCCGGATCAGAGCGTGCTGCTCTAACGTGATGTCGGCCAGATGAAGGGCATCCTTGACTGCATCACAGATCTCTTTGCATGGCCGCATCCGGCCCTGGTCGCGGGACCAGACATCGAGCTGGACGGTTTCGGTGCGGGCATCGACGCAGACCAGGTCTTCGTTGAAGCTGTCAACCGGGCCAAACGTGACGCAGGGAAACTGATGCTCCGACGGCGCGCCGTCATAGATCCTGTCGCCAACCAGCGCACCCACGGCAGCATCCGCGACCAAGGCGTCATAGATGGCCTTCTGCAACTCAGCCGAAACGCTCATACCGCGACACCCTTTTCAGCAACGATATAGACCCAATCCCGATCGGTGATCGCGTCAACCTCACGGACCTGGTAGCGTTCACCGGGCAACAGGTCTGTTCCGACGCCCCCTTGCGGGCCCCGTCTGACATCTCGCATCCGGAAGTCGGTTGTGATCGCCCGCGCTGCTCGACAGGAGCGGATCTTGATCTTATAGATCGAGCGGCCTTGAAGCCGGGCTGCGTCCACCGATTCCGATCCGCGTGAGTAGATGAACTGCGCAGCGCACTCGTAGTGCTTGTCCCAGCCGATCTCGATACCACCAAAGCCGTCTGGAGCATCGGCCGGCGCATCAAAGGCCACGCGTTCGGTGAGGCGACCCGCCTTCATCAGAGCACCAGCCGCCAACGACCCAGCAGCGCATTCACAGGCGCGGGCAAGGCCCCAGCGTCTGTGGCCCCCCGCTCATACCAATGCTCGATCAGCATCAGCATCGCCACCTTCAGGCTGGCCGGAACAGCATTAGCAGTTGCCCACCCGGCCGTGATCGTGATCCGCACGGGATAAGTCTGTGATCCGACCAGCGGCGCCTGTGTGTCCGGCTTCATCTGAAGCAACGGCTTTGCACTCGGGGCAGTGACTAAGTCATAGGCCGTGCCGGGCACGGTGGTTTCTTCACCGTCCTCATCAAGCCAGGAGACCGCGACAGAAGCGACTGGCTCAATCGGCAGCGCAACTGCCGTGGGCCAGCTTTCGAGCTCAAGCAGCCATGTCTGCGCGAGAATGGCCCGCCCAAGGATACCGGACGGGCCATCAAGGAAGTCTGTGACCGCATGGATCAGGGTCTCGATGTGGAGATCCTCATCGTCGTGATCGACGCGGCAATGCCGTTTGGCCTCGGGGAGCGAGACTGCCGTGCCGGCAGGTTCAGCAATCCGCGTCAATCTCATGGCGATCAAGCCTTCTTGTCGGAGCTTTGAGCTGCTGCCGCAGCATCGGCAGCAGCCTTTTCATCGGCCTTGGCCTTTTCGGCAGCGGCTTTTTCGGCCGTTTCCTTCTCGGCTTTGGCTTTGGCAGCAGCTTCCTCATCAGCCTTGGCTTTGGCTGCGGCATCCGCGTCGGCCTTGGCCTTTTCATCGGCAGCCTTTTTGTCGGCTTTGGCCTGCTCAGCCGCCGCTTTGGCGTCTGCCTTGGCCTGCTCTTTTGCCAACTCAGCTTCGGCTTCAGCTGCCGCCTTTTCTGCCGCTTCCTCCGCGATGGGATCGACGGCCACCCCGGCCTTGATCAGGCGATCGGCTTCGGCTTCATCGAAACCTGCCGTTTCACCGCGCTGATACATCCGGTGGATTTTCACGAAGCGGACGATCTTCATGCCGGCAAGCGGTCCGAACCGCCGAAGACCAGGACAGCCGAGAGGGCGGCGGTGTCGGTTGCGCCCCGGCTCAGATCCGGTGTGAAGTTGGCACGCACATAGCGGCCTGCGCCCGCCAGAGGCACGTTGACCTCGAAGGTGCCGGTGACGGTCCCTGCGCCAGTCGCAACGACCACCGGATCGGCAGCGGCAAGAACCGCAGCATCCGAGAGGTTGGCGGCATTGCCTTCCTGCACCGAGTAGCCGATCGAGAGCGTCTCACCGGCCGCCAGCGTGGCTGTGTAAGGAATGGCCAGCACGGCGGATTGCGGGCTGCCGATCTCGGCGCGATCGATGATCACCCCAGTTACGGCAGTGTTGTCGCCGCTGCCACCGGCCGTTGCGGCTGTGTTGGCAGCAGCGCGGCGCACGGCGATCAGATCGCCGATGCTACGGATTTGCGTGGTCATGTCGTTTCTCCTTGGGCAATGGCCCGCTGAATGAAGAACGGGCCGCGTTACCGCAGCCCGTCAGGTCAGGTCAGAGTTGACGCGGTCAGGAGGCGCCCCAGGTGACACCGATCAGGATCGAGACCGCTGCCAGGTGACGCAGCCCGATGTCATGCTGCATGATCATGCGCATCAGGGTCTCATCACGGCTGAACGCGGCCTGCATGGTGCCATTGGCATCCTTGTAGGCAGCCTCAGTCGAAAGCGCGATCTCGATGCCCATGTGCTCGCCGACCATGACATGCATCGGATGCACCAGCATGATCTCGGACTCTGTGCCACCGCCCAGGTTGTCCGGGATCTCGGTGGTCTCATGCACGGGCTTGCCGCGCAACTGGTTGTTCGCCAGCTCCGGATAGACCTTGTTACCGTTGCCGTCGCGCAGGTTCGTCAGGAACATCTTGGTGCGCGGCGACATCACCCAATGCGCGCCATTGTAGGGCAGGTTGGCGTTTCCAAGCGCCAGCTCCAGACGGCCGAGATCGTTGTCGATCTTCTGCAAGTCAGGCGAGGCCGTCATGGTCAACACATGGGTTGCCTGGAACGGCGTGCCCAGATGCTGGTAACGGAAGCCCTTGGGGGTATAGTCACTGCCCTGACCGCGCAGGAAGAACCGGTCCTGCACCTGGGCGGCGTCTGCCACGGCATCATCACGGATCATACGATCGACGCTGGTGCCGGAGGCGCGCAGCAGATCGTTGGACACGGGAATGATACCGGTGAGCTTCTTGGCCGAGAGCTTCACCTGCCCGAAGGTGTAGCCCGTGGCGCCGGCGTCCTGCTGCTCGCCCTGATAGCCGAAGTTGGCCCCGGTGGCGCGGCGGTTGGTGGTCAGGTTGCCGTTCGGCATCGGCACAAAGCGCGGACCCATGGCAGTGACCACGCTGGCCGGACGCAGCAGCTCGATCACTTCGGTCGAGACATCCTCGGGCACCAGGAAACCACCGGCCGGACCGGACCCCATGTTCTGGTTGGCGAAGAGGCCGCTGTCGCCATTGGCTTCCGCCATCTGGCGCGCGACATAGCTGTTGCCGCCGGCCGCCGCGATCGTGCGGATCATGCGGGCAAAGGTCAGGCCTTTCTCTTTCGGTGCTGCCGGAGCGGTTGCACCAGGTGCGGGTGCGAGACCGGGCAGCGGCTGCGCCGGAACCGCAGCGGCGGCGCGGCGGCGCTCGAGGTCTTCGGCCACCGCGAGGTCAGCGGCCACCTTGTCATCCTCGGCCTTCAGCGCCTCGAACTCGGTGACCTGATCTGCGGTCATGTCTTCACCTTCGGGAATGGCTGCGACAATCGCTTCCATCTTCTCGAGGATGCCCGCGCGGCGGGCTCTCAGTTTGGTAATCCAGTCCATATCAGACTCCTTGTGCGGCCCGACGCCGCGTTTCAATCTGTGCGGTCGCCAGCGCACGACGCCCCGCTCCGTTGGGCCCGGTGCGCCGGGAAGGTGTTGAGAGCATGCTCTCGAGCGTGCCGATCCGATCGGCCATGCCTGCTGTGACTGCACGGGCCGCGCTGATCATGGATCCGCGCCCGAAGTCGCTGCGAACGCGCGCTTCATCGACACGCCGGCCAGCTGCGACGTCAGCAATGAAGACCGCCTCGATCGCATCGACCTCAGCCTGCACCGAAGCGCGGCCTTCTTCAGTCGAGAGATCAGGGCGCTTCATCGGCGCGCCAGAGCTGACCACTTCATAGGATCGGCGGCCGTCAGCTCCGGGTGCCTCTTGCCGCGATGTCGTGGCGACCACCCCGATCGAGCCGACCGAGGCGGACCGGTCGAGCACCAGCTCGCTTGCCTGACTGGCCAACCAATAGGCAGCGGATGCGCCCATGCCGGCGACGAATCCGACGATGGGTTTGTTCGAGCCCCGGATCGTGTCCGCCGCCTCGCCCAGGCTGGAGACAACGCCGCCGGGGCTGTCGATCACCATCACGATACGCTCCACATCAGCACTGGCCTGCGCCACGCGAATGTCGTGCATCAAGCTGTCTAGCGAGGTGCCCCCGGTGGATGCGTTGACCATCGAGGAGCGCGGGAACACCGTGCCGAGAAGCGGGATCACCGCATTGCCATTGCGGATAGTGCTCCCGCGAGAACCTTCGAGCCGGGTACCAACAGAGGCCACGGCCATGCGGCTGGCATCCATGCTCTCCTTGTGGCCATCCTCAGCCAGCAGCTTGAGTATGTCCGAATCCAGCGCGCGGACAGCGATGGCTTCGATCGCCTCGAGGTATTCGGGCAGGATCGCCCATGGCTGCGCGCGGATCGCCGCGACCAATGCCGAGATCTCTTGCTGTCTCATTCACCCTCTCCGGTTTCTGATGCGCCATCCGGCGGCGTGTTGCCCGGCCCCTCGGGACGCGGCTGGCCAACGACCAGCATGTTGCCCGGCATCCAGTAGTCAGACCCGGCCGCACCCTCGATGTCGGGCAGGTTCTCGCGCCGGCGCAGTTCGTTGGCGTTGACCATCCCGGCCTGACGCTGCTGCCAATAGGCTTCCATTCGGCTTTTCAGATCACCCTTCACCAGGGCATCTGTCAGATGCTCGAAGTAGTGGCCTTCCAACGCAAAGGCGCGGGTCGCGGCCTGCGCCACCCGGGCATAGTGCGGGCCCAGGTGATAGATCACGAACTCGAGGCTCTGCTGCTCGATGTTGCCGAAGGTGGCCTTCGACAGATCGAAGATCAGATGCGGCGGCACACCCCAGACCCGCGCCAGATCCACCACCTGGAACTGCCGGGTCTCGATGAACTGGCTCGAGCGCATGTCATGGCTGAGGAACGTCGCCTTCAGATCCTGATCGAGCACCGCCACCATGTCGCCGTCCGGGCCCGCATAAAGCGACTGCCAGTCATTGCGGATGCGCATCTTGTCATCTCGACCAACTTTCTGCTCGGTGCTGAGCACGGTGGACGGCCGGCCGCCTTTGTTCCAGAACTTCGAGGTGTGATCCGAGGTCGAGATCGCGCCGCCCAGGGCATCACGGGCGTAAGCGATCGGGTTCAATCCTTGCAGGCCGTCGCGACTGAAGCCGGGCACGTGGAAGATGTCCCGCGCGGCGAAGCGCTCTCGCGTGCCATCCGGCAAGGTTGCGTCATAGAACAGGATCGTGCCCTCGACGCGATCGAAGTATTCCGCGATCAGAACCGTGCCGGGCTTGAGCCTGGTTAGCGCGCGGGTCCGGCCGAGCCGGTCACGGCTGCGAAACGCGTAGAAGTTGCCCGAGAGCAGCACATCTGCCAGCAGGATCTCCATGAACGCGAACGGCGTCTGATGACTGTTCGGCGCCAGGGTGAAGAGCTGACCCTCAGGCTCTTTGTCCGCCGACATCCGACCGCGATCGGTCTTCTCGTAGTAGTGCATCGGCGTCATGGCGAAGACACCGGTGAGGATGCGCAGCGCCTGCAAAGTGGCCGGGATCGACAGCGCGGTGGTCTCATTGACGCGGGCGCCGGTCTTGGAGACGCCGCCGGTAACGAAGCCCTTCCACTGGCTTTCGCTTTGCACCGGGCTCGCTGAAGCCACCAAGGGAGGCTCAACGCGCTCTGCCGGTGCAGCCTTGGCTGCCCGGAACATGTCGAAGATACCCATGTGTTTAGATCCCGTTGTATTCGAATGCGACCGCCCGAGAGGCGATCGGGTTGCGACCCATCAGCTCGGCCGCGTTGAACATGGCCACCACCGGGTCGATCTTGGCATCGCCGGCGGTGACCTTCTCGATCACCACCATGCTGCCGACACGTTCGGCTTTGGCGTTGCTCACGCACCAGTTCATCAGTGGCTGGCCACCATGTGCGATGGCCTTCGCCTTGAGCTTCAGCTCCATGTTCCAGATCGGCCCCCGCAGCCCCCCGCCCTGACGGATGCCGCAGAGCAGCGGGCCCTCGAGACCGAGACCGGCCAGCTCATCGAGGATCGGAGCCACCTGCCCATGGTCGAGGCCGACGCCGTTCTCTTCCGGCAGCAGCCCGCTCGCGTGGATCTGTTCCACCTTCGCGGCGACCTCCATGTGCCCCTGCGAGGCAAAGGTGCAGATCGTCAGATCGCCATCCGCTGCAAAATCCTCGAGCACCGAAGCGATCTTCGGGCGGCGCGTCAGAACCTCCGGCTGGGCCCAGGCATGACACCAGATCAGCCAGCGCCGTGTTCCGGTTTCGCGGCCGATCACGCAAAGCCCCAGAAGGTCATCGAGACCGCCGCCGTCGATGCCCATCGTGACCACCTCGGACCGCGCCAGCAGATCTGTCAGCGTCAAGCATTCCTCAGCGCACTGTTCCCAGAACTGCGCGCCGATCCATGTTTCGCCCGAGAGGCCGAGGCCGATCTCTATGTTCAGATGCTGGCTGACCCAGACCTTCTCAGTCTCGATCGAGATCCGGCCGTTGTTCTCGTAGTCATCCTCGAGGCGCTGCGCGTTGATCGAGCGGTCGAGGTTCGGCAACACCAGCCGCCAGTTGGCCCTGTTGCGCCAGAACTTCTGGTTCTTTTGAAGCTCGGCCGGGAACTCGTAGAGCACCGGCAGCATGATTGAGGTCTTGCCAGCCTTGCCGTCGCGGATGTCGCGGGCCTTTTGCAGCTCCGTCTTGAATATCCCCGCCGGTGCCTCATCCGACTGAGTGGTGATGAAGAGCACCTGCCCGCCCGTCTGGGTGATGCCGCCGCCCCGGATCTGCTGCATCACCCGGACGGCCGAGGCCTTCTTGCCCAGCTCATGCAGCTCGTCCACGATCGTGAGCAGCGGGATTTCCCCGGTCACGATCTTGTTGTCGAAGGTTTTCACCTCCAGTTTCGTGCCCGTCTTGATCCGGGTGATCGTCTTCAGGTGATCCTGCACCTTGAAGATCTGTTGCAGCTGCGGATCCAGCCGGATCATGCCCTGCGCCTGCTCGAACAAACGGCCCGAGATGTTCTGACTGGGCCCGATCAGGAGCATCGTCCCGTTCGGCGTGTCCTCCATGTAGAGCGCGGTCAGGGCCAGCGCCGCCACATAGGTCGACTTCGAGTTCTTCTTCGGCACCAGGCAGAAGAGTTCCCAGACGATCCGCTCCTTGGTGACCGGGTCTTCGCTGGCGAGAAACGCCGTGAGCAGATCGAGGAACCATTCCCCGCAGGCATCCTCCATCGTCGGGTTGCCCCGGACGTCCGGCAAGCGCAGCCGCTTGAAGAAGGCCAACGCCTTCGCGGCACGAACCGGATTGAGCGGCACATCCGCCATCGGCGTCAGGCCGGCGCAGATCTTCTCCCACCAATCCGGGCAGGCGAAACGCGGCAGCGCCTCAGTGTCTAACACCGCCGCGCGCCTCCTGCTCGAGCTCGGCTTCCAGCTGCGCATCTGCGTCCAGGGCTTCGCGCGCTGTCATCTGCTTCTTGCCTTCGGGCGCCGGCCGGGTTGACCGCTCCGCCGACATGCGCTTCTCAATCTCGAGCAGCTCATCCTGACGCAGCATCTCCAGCAACTTGGTCGCGGCCGCAGGCTTGCGTTCCTCGATCGCCGCGCGCGCCATGGCGGCGAAGAGCGCCAGCTTCAGCCGATCGCGCGCCTGGTCGCGCATTTGCAGGGCGGGTCTAAAATGCCGCTTCAGCGAGGGCAGACTGATTCCGAGCGCTTCGCAGATGCGCTGGTTCGAATAGCCCTTCACCAGGGCCGCTTCCACGGCGTCCCGGTCTTCTTGGGATATCTCCAGAGCAGGCCTGCCACGCTTGCCCTTATTCGGTCTGACGGGGTTCCCGAACAGATCCGTGGTGCGAAGGTCAGTGATTTTCGCCCCGCCCATAAAAAAAATCTCCGAATGAGTAGTCCGCCGGTCTAGAGGCCGGAGGGTCCGGAGGTTTTGCCCCCCCCCTCCCCTGGGCGCCCATAAAGCGCGACCTCTTCCGCCTGACGCGGTCCATTGTGACAAGCGGCACAGAGGCACCGCAGGTTTGTTTCGTCCCATTTGCGCGACGGATCGATGCGCACTGGCACCTCGTGATCCGCCACGAGCTTCGACGTGTCGGCCTCGATGCGACCGCATCCCGGCCACTGACAAGTGAAGTTGTCGCGGACCAGCACCGACCAGCGCAGCCGTTGCCACCGCGCGGTCTTGTAGAAGGCGCGCTCATCCACGTTGTCATGCTGCCATGATCCACCGGCCTGCTGTCTTTGCAGCATGGACACGGCAGGCCGCAGGCCATTCACCTGCGGTTTCACTATCTTGAGGCGCGACATGTTCACTGTCCGATCTGGTTGCGGGGGATGGACTTGAACCATCGACCTGCTGGTTATGAGCCAGCCGAGCTACCACCTGCTCTACCCCGACAAATGCAAAGCGCCCGAGAGGGGTTTCCTCCGGGCGCAACTTGGGCACTTCCTTTTTGCAAGAGGGCTAGGATTTGGTCAAGAACTTTTTAACCAGGGCTTGCGCGGCGGCATGTCATCAATAACCTGCCACGCGGTCAATCCGCCGTAGGTCTGGAAGCTATGGCGCAGATCGTGCAGCGCATCCCACCATAGCAGATAGTCACGACGCGCACTGGCGATCTGTTGGGGTGTCGGTGTGTAGGTGACAGGACACCAGCGCATCTCGACCTGAACCTTGCGGCCACGGTTGACGATCTCGACAGATCCACATGGCTCGGATTTGGCCCGCACTCCATGACGGTTAGTGTGAGTTTCCAGTGGCACACACCTGGTGGTAGCCCCCTGCATCCAATCCGGTCGCATCCCTGCCCTTGCCAGCTCAGCAATCCAGATAGCCATGCGACGACCGCCGCGCGCATCAGGAAGCGAAGCCAGGGCCGAGGCGACGATGTCAGCATCAGGGTGCGGCTCAGATGTTCCACCGCCATCGATCTTGCATCCGATGTGTCGGCGCTCTGCCAACACCCACAGCGGACTGACTGACGGCCGTTCGCCTGCCGTGCTGGCCATCTCATCGAAGTCGAGAGACGCGCACTCGCGCTGGAACGCCCACTCGATCAGGCCAAGGATGGAGATCTCGCGAGGAGCTGCGCCGCGTGGGGCGACACGAACCTGTTGCGTCATTGCGTTCATGCTGCCTCGCCCTGATCCTGTGCCAGGTAGCCTTTGACCTTGGCCTCTGTCTTGTCGAACCACGCCAACCACTCACCGTCATCGAAGAGGGGCGCGACACCGCGATTGATCCGGTCGCGGATGCGCTCAGCCTTGGACCGCATCTCGGCCGCATGATCCGCCACCATCTTGCGATCCTGTGGCGAAACCGGTGGACGTTTCTTGGTCTTCCAGAACAGGTATTCGGCAACCAGCCTTTCATCGGCAAGCGCCAACCGTCCTGCCTCAGATGCAAACCAGCGCAGCAGACCGGGCAATTCATCGAGCGGACGGCTCTCGAAGGCTTCCGCAAGACCACCAACCGTCGCATATGATGGCCAGAAGCAGCGCTGCGAACCCTCACCTTTGGTCCGCAAGCTTTCTTCCAGCACCTGCAACCCGCTGTTCGACATGTAGCCGATCAGGTCCGCCAAGCCATCCAACGCCTTGCGCTGATCCTCATCTGACACGCCTTTCGCAAACCGAAAGCCGCGCGACACCAAAGGCTCAATCACGAGCCGCCTGACGCGCTCTCTGTTCGCTTCTTTCCGATCTTGCCCTTCCATCGCCTTCACCCTTTCTCAGCCTGCTCGGGCTGCAACTGGCGCAACACGCAAATCTCGCGTTGCGCGGTCTGTTTCGTGTTTCTGTTCTTCTCTTCTCTCTTCTTCTCTTCTCTAGGCGGCACAGTTCTCATCTGTGGAAACCTGTGCTGATCTGTGGCGTTCTGTGGAAATCTGTGGAGTTTCTTGGAATTCCGAAGTGCGCCAGATTTTCGTTTGAAATCAGGGGGCGCGCCCTTTCCTCTCGATCCAACCCAAGCGAACGGCATGATCGAGAGCACGCCTGATCAGCGCGTCGAACTGCGGGCGCCGCCGCTGGCCGTTGTGATTGGAGAGGAGCCACTCATCGATGCGTTGCACCAGCACCGGATCGGTGTAGAGGATCTTGTCACAGCCAATCGCCTGCATCGTTTCCGACAGCCGCTTCAACCGCTGAGCCGCGCGCTTCTCTTCGTTGCTGGCATCTCTGGCCTCGCGCCGATGGATCGCGTCCTGACACCCATCAATCACGACGGCATGGCCGAGCACGATCTGCTCGCCTGCCCGGTACTGACGCCAGCCATGAAGCGGGCCGATGGGCTGGGCTGCTGCCGAGCGCCATTCGTCCTGCGTGACCCTTAGAAGTCGCGCGATGACCGTCTCATCGTTCGGTAGCGATCCCATCGGGTTCTGCGATCGAGAAATCATGAAGAGATTGAGCGCCATGCCCTGCACCTGCTGCGAGGCGGTCAGGTGGAGCCGCGAGTTCAGCCAGCGAATGTGAAAGAACTTGATGAAGAAGTCAGCCGCCGGCGGCGCGTCGATCAGATCGGCTGGATAGTCCGGCAGCTCCTCGACAGCGACGATCTCGAAAGGGCGATGGCGCTGCAAAGTCATGCGACCTTCCTGACAGTCTGAAAGGTCATGACAGGCCCGCGAATGAAGGTGGCCCTGCGGCGCTGCTCAATAAGCCGCTCGACCTGCGCGATCAAATCGCTGTGCAGATCCCGCAACTCGCGCTCATAGCGCCGGATGCCATGAATGACGGTGGTATGATCACGATCGCCGAACCACTGCCCGATGACCGGAAAGGAATGATCCGTGTGAGCCCGCGCCAGTGCAAAGGCGATCTGGCGCGGAACCACAATCGAGGCGAACCGACGCTTACCGCGCAGATCGCGCAGACTGACGCCCCAGACATCTGAGACAGCCTGCGCGATCATCTCGAGGGTCACTCGATCCCCCATGTCAGCCGACCCAATAAACCGGGATCTTGTCGTTCAGACCGGCTTGGAGGGCATCTACGCAGCGCTCGAAGGCTTCCCTCATGACCTCCTCTTCATCGTGCATCTGAACGATGAAGCGCAGCGCTCCCTCTTCGATCCGATAGCGCACCATGAACTTGATGCGCTGCGGCTCCATGCCCCGGTAGACTGGCGCGAGGATGATGAAGTGATCCGGCAGCGTCACACCACCACGCGCCTCGTTGTCCTCGACATATTGGAACTGCCGCGAGCCATCGTGCAGGCGTATGCTGCTTTTGAAGACGACCTTCTTGGTGGCATCGAAGGTCATGACCATGTCCATGACGGATGCGGCCTCTGGCACCACAACATCGACGGCACGCTCCTCCAGGAACAACCCGAACTGGACCTGAGACATGGGCTTCTCGCAGATCCCGCGCCATGCCCGCAGTTTATCTGACTGCTGAGCCGTGAAGCCGGCGCGATGCTCCTTGAATGACGGCTCTTCGACCTTGTCGCCGTCGATGCAGCATTCAATGTATGCCCTTTCGGCATCTGCAGCGATCATCGTTTCAGGCCGCGCAAAGCGGTTCAGATACTCTATCAGCGAGGCAATAGAGACGAAGCGGTGGTCAGCTTCATGCCGGTTCGGGCGGCGCTGGAATTGCTGCAGGCTTTCTACGGCAAAGCCCTGTGGCACCACTGCGAACTGCCCAAGCGCGTTTGCGTCGAAATTCAGAAGAGACATGACGCCAGCATTGGCGGCGACTTCGGCATCGAATTCGGTTTTCTCAACCATTGACCCGGTCCCCTTTCATCAAGCCGAGCTGCTGCATGTCCGGCGCTTCTCTGGTCAGGTCGCCATTGCGACCCATGAAAAAGAAGCTCTTGCCGAACACGACATTCGGGGCGCGGGCCGTGACCTTGCAGGAGGCCTCGAAACCGAGTTCGCCATTGGGGCCGATATCCAGCGTCAGCGTCACACTGCCCCGCTTGCCCGTCCGCTGCACCGCTGCGATGACATCGCGCAGGCAGTTGTCGGCTGTCTCGATCGGCAAGCCGCCGTCGATCCTGCCGACCGCCATCAGAAAATGGCTGTTCCCTTCACTCATTGGAGGCTCCTCTCGGTTGAAGGTCTTGGAAATGGAAAGGGCGCAGGCGGGAGAGTTTCGCCCCTCAACCGCCCGCGCAGTACAGCCGCGCGACAGGCGACGCGCGGCTCCAAGCCGACCGGAAACAGGGATGATCCGATCGGAAGCTGGTGCGGCGATCCATTAGAGAATGGGGGGTACATTGCAGGATCGCCGCGTTTCCCATTCGGTGCTGCCACGCCGTCCGGGAAATATGACGCCCTGGTCCTGCGCCGCGGCGGAGTGTCACCGCGCGACAGGTCCAGGGCGAGGACGCGCAGGGAGGAGAAGCGCGCGCACAATAGGTTGTTGCCATCCACAGCAATTTGTGGATCAAAAGTATTCGACTCACAGAATGTGGGTGTGCGAAAATGTCGCGATGGGGCTGACCCGTGCAACCGAATCAGCCCCGTTGGCGAAGCTGCTGCGCTACGCAAAACAGCAGCACCACCTACGGCGACCGGACTTGAGCCCCGAGCGCCGCCAATAGCCAAAGGAGATACCCAATGGCTACATACCTTGACCCCGAAACAGGGGTCGAACTCAACCATATTCCGAAGCGTCGTGTGCGGTTGGATAAGGATGAGCAAGAGGCTGCCCGCAAACTTCGTGCGCGCGGTCATAAGATCCAAGACATCGCTGCGATGCTCGGGACTAACCAAGGTCGCGTACATGCTGCACTTGGGTTGAAAACGAAGCGTGGTGCACAGCAAGACAGCTTCCTGTGAGCTGACGCCATGTACATCAGAGATGGGGGGGCTGGCATTCACAATGCTTGCTGACGGGCGGCGGGATGTTCTCACCGCCCGTTTTGACTTCTTGCCGAGGACAATGATCCGCATCACGCCGCCCTCCTGATCGTCATCATCGAGGCGGCGAAACCCTCAGGATCTCGCAGCGCGGCCAGGGCAACCTTGTCGCCGCTTGGCCGATGGGTTGCGTTCCACCAGTTCCAAGCCGTCTGGAAGGTCACGCCGAAGGCGACCGACACCGTCTCAGGGTTGCGGAAGCTGGCGCGCAAGTAAGCGCTCCACATATCCGGGAACTCGGATCGAAATCGGTACGGCTCAAATACTTTGGAAAAGGACTTTTGCACTGACTGTCTCCTATGCTGATCCTGTGCATGGGGATCATTGGAGACAACCAGAGAGAGGGCGGGACGGGGCTCGGCGGTCATGCGGCGCCCCGTTCTGTTTCAGGCTCGGCCTCATCTTTTCCACCAGGTTGAGCAAAAGCAAAAACCTCAGATGGACAGTCGATGCCAGCGGCCTCGCACATCTCAGAGAGAACGATGAACCACTTGGCCGGGAATCTGCCCTGGAAAACCGCATTACTCACAGCGGCAGGCTTAACCCCAACAGCGGCGGCAATCTCGCGGCGACCAAGCGCGTCACATATGTTCGAAACGGTGCTCATAAGCGACAATTATTTCAGAAAATCTGTATTGTCTACCATCCATAACTTCAAAATTCACAAAATCTGTAGAAGTGCTATTCCAACCCCATGGATATAAACGAAAAAGAACGCCTCGCACGACGGCACGACGACTCCAAGGCAGCCTGCGCGACGCGGCTCGCGGCAGCACTTGCGACGACAGGCATGAAGCAGAAAGAGATCGCGTCACAGGCTGGGATAGGCGAAGCAAACATAAGCAACGCCAAGAAGGCTCTTAACTATCCCACTATGCCGCTGATGAGATGGCTTTACCGCGGCCACAGAATCGACTTCAATTTTCTGATGGCGGGGGAGTTCGCCCAGCTGCCCGCTGACGTTCAGGATCGCCTCTTCGCAGCCTTGAAACAGCTAGATTTAGAGAATGGGTCGGATCAAACAACCAGTTGATGTTTATCCCAAGTATCACGGCAACTTTTGCGATCCTGAAAATTATACGCTGCACAGCTCCCCCCCTACAAAATAGCCCTACACGAAATGTGAACATTAGGTGAACGGAGACACATCATGTCAATCTTTAAGGGTATTTTGAATCTTATTTCGCCAAAGGCAAACAGCCCGAAGCGAGCGGCTGTGCGTCGCAAGACCAGCCTGAGTGAAGGCACTCCAAGCCATGATTTCCGGCTGATGGGATCCCAAGGCGACGGCATCAAGCTCGCAGGCACCTCAGCCTTCCAGGCAGAGCTGAAGCGTATGATCGGAAAAATCGACGAGCACGGCGCAAACAAAACTGTTCGCGTGAGCCTGGTCGAAGACGATCAAAACGAACACGACAGTAACGCCGTGAAGGTGACGATCAACGGAACAACAATCGCCTTCCTTCCGGCAGGCAGAGCGATTGAATACCGCGAACAGATCTCGGCCGCAGGGCTTTCTGGAATGGTTGGTGAGGCGTCTGCAAGGATCGTCGGAGGATTCAAAACGAACGAGGGAACCGCCCATCTCGGTGTAAGGCTTTTGTGCAACTGGCCACTGAAAGTGCAGAAGAAAAAGACCTGAACACCGCGCCCATCACCTTCGGCCTATGACAGTCAAGGCTGAGCAAAAGACATAAATTCATAAAAACTGAATTTAGTAACTTGGCAATTCAGAAATTATGTATTATCCATGATCTCCATCAACCCCTGATGGAGGCCTCGACATGTCACAGACCTCGAACCCGGCGCCGGAGCGCCACGACATCACCACAGCCTATTCGGTTGTGACCAATCCCGAGCACTTTACCACCCAGCCCTACGCCTTCCGCACCGCCTGGCAGATCCTGAAGCAGGCGCGCGGCCAGACGGTGGATCTGCACCGCGCAGGCCCAGCCGCACATCGCTTCGACGCTGAGCCTCGCTCGCTCGACATCTACCAGCTGAGCCAGGACGGCCTTGATAGCCTGCGGGCCCGCGCGGCCGCCAAGGGCGCACCGATCGTTTCGACGGTCTGGCCGAACTCGGGGGACGTGGCGTGATCCCCGCCCCTTACGCCCACGCAGCCGAGCTGGCGCACCAGCTGCGCCCGCTGTCTTGGCCCCTGCGCCTTCAGGTGATCGAAGCAGCCGTGGTGGCCCATGCCGGCACCTTTGTCCCTGCCATGTCTGGCGGCAACTGGGGTCCGCATTTGGCCGAGCTGAGCCTTCTCGGCATCAGCCACAGCGGCGACACCACCGAGGCGGCTGTGGCGAACTGGATCAAGGCAGCGCTGCGCACGGAGAAGTATGTCGAGGAGGCAGCATGATCCGCCTCATCCTCCCCCTGATCCTCGGCGTGACCCTCTTCGGCGCGCACCTGACTGAAACCGCGTGGAGCAAGGTGAACCATCACCAGCTGACGTATAGCTGCGGGGCGTGCTGATGTTACAGTTTGGATGCAATCCTCACGGCATCCACCGTTCCTTCGAGCTTACTGACCTCGACACGAAGCTTTTCGAGCATCGTGTTGACATCCCTGAGCGAGATCGGCTTTCCATCTTTGGAGATGAAGCTGCCACCATCCTCGCGCATGGAAGCAAGTTCAGCGCGCAACGCTTCGATCTGCTTTCTAAGATCGTTCAAATCGCCTTCCATTTCGCCCTCCCTGGATTGCCGCTTAAGAATCGAGCGGTTGACCGGATAATCGCCGCCAGAACGCGGCATCGCAACATCTGGAGACACACGATGCCTGGGCGCAGCTTAAGCCACCATTTCGAGCGTCTCAACGCCCCGCAGATCCGCGCCGACCGCGCCACTGACCGGATCTACAGCTGGTCGCTGATCGCGGGTCTGGCCTTTGCCGCGCTGTGCATTGGTGCGGCGCTGACCATGGGGGTGGAGTGATGCCGAAGAACAAGAACGATCTGACCTTTCTCGACCAGGTGGCGATCAGCTCCAAGATGCAGGAGATCGCCCGAATGATCGACGCCGAGCTGTCCGCCGCAGCCGGGGGCAAGAGGGTTCCGTTCAGCCTCTACACATGGGGCGGTCATCGCGCGCAATACGTCTCCAACACAGACCGCGACCAGATCAAGGTCGCCATGCAGGAGACGCTCGACCGCTGGGGCGACGATGACGGCCCCGTTCACAAGAAAGCGAATTGAGGGGCGCCATGAAGAACAAGATGTCCGACCTGAACAACCATCTGTTCGCGCAGCTCGAGCGGCTTGCGGTCAAGAACATGACGCCGGAGCAGATCGAGAGCGAGGTCAAGCGCACCGATGCGATCGTGTCTCTGGCGGACCAGGTCAGCCGAAACGCCGATCTGCAGCTCAAAGCCGCGAAGCTCTATGCCGAACATGGCGCCGCCGTCCTGCCCCACCTTCCCCAGATCGGGAACGACAAGGGGAGCGAGAAAGAATGAAAGGCCAGCGGATCGAATACTATGACGATGAGCTGGCGTGGATCGAGGCCAATAAGGACTGGCCACGCAAGCAGCTGCACCAGGGCTTTGTCGCACGGTTCCAGCGGCATGACGTGTCGCAGCAGAACCTGACCGCCCTGTGCAAGCGCAAGGGATGGCTAACCGGCAGGACCGGACAGTTCGTCGCCGGTCAGGAGGCGCACAACAAGGGCAAGCCGATGCCGGCGCACCCCAACAGTGTGGCCACACGTTTCAAGAAGGGTGAACGCCGCGGGCGGGCAAACCATCTACACAAGCCGATCGGCACTGAGCGTATTTCAAAGGATGGATACCTTGAGCGCAAAATCCATGACGGGCTGCCGATGCAGTCGCGCTGGCGGGCTGTGCACCTGATGAACTGGGAGGCCAACCATGGCCCGATCCCTGAGGGCCATGCACTCAAGTGCCTCGACGGGGACAAGATGAACACGAGAGCCAGCAACTGGGAGCTGGTGCCCCGTGCCCTGCTTCCGCGTCTAAATGGACGGTTCGGCCGAGGCTATGATAATGCGTCGCCAGAGGTGAAGCCGACGATCCTGCTGGTCGCAAAGCTCGAGCATCAGGCGCGCGAGATGAAGAAGGATGCAAAAGCATGAGCAACAACGAGTCCTGCCCATTCTGCCGCGCGAAGGGTGCGATGCTGACGCCGACAGGCACTCCGGGCACTCGTGCGATCTACTGCATCAGCTGCGGCGCGCAGGGCCCGACCGAGCGAACAACGGCTCTGGCCTGGGCGAGCTGGAACGAGCGGAAGGAGGCTGATGGATGACCCTGAAAACGCAGCCGCTCGCGGCTCAGATCAAGCACAACTCAATCGTTTGGTTTGCCGGGCGTCTGGATGGTCACGAAACCCGTCGGGCTATACTTGATGGACCATACCGCCCATTTGTGACCGCCGAACTCGAGAGTGGGATCCCCGGACTGGGCCGCGATCGCGCGGACATCTTCGGCATTGAAGTTGGCGACCCAGAACTTGGCACCCGTCAGATAGGGCTTGAGCCTTATGTAAGCCTCATACCTGCTTCCATCTTCGAAGAGCAGCGCTCCCAGTCCGTGTCTCTGGGCCAACCTCTCGCCTCCTTTTCCAAACGCATCCGTACTGAAAATGGCCCCCGAACGTTCAATGGCAAGTTTGGAGTTCTTGAGCACCCTCTCATCGATGCAGCAGGGCTAGGGCAATGATCCTGGATACCACCTCAGCCGTCACGCAACGACCTCGGCGCCCACGAGCTGGCCTGGGCGAGTCGGAGCCAGGGCATGGACACTGGGGGACGAATTGCAGCCGCCTGCAACCTTCAATCCGAGATTACATCACACATGTCGACCATGGTGTCAGTCGTTTGGATGGTCACGAAGCCATCCAAGTTACTCTTGATGATGTCGATTGGCCATCTGGCCTTGCCGAACTCAAGCTCAGCTCGAACCACCTTCGTGGCGATAGCAAGCACATCTTTGCTTTGCAGCGTGCCCACCCAGATCATTGCTTCACCGACACAGGATACGAGCCTGAGCACCCCCAGGTAGATGGTGCCATCGTCAAATCTCAGCGCAGCACAGCCATGCAGTGTTCTCAAGAAATCAGCCTCATATCGTTTTTCATGAACGATAGCATGGGATTACTGATTTGCTCATTATATTTGCAGAAGGCGAAAATATTGCCTCGCATCAGGTCATTTGATGGGCGGACCCGAAGTTTCAATCGTAGCCACACCGTCAAGGTTCAAGCGGCTCACCACCACGCGGAAGCGAACTCCCTCAACCTCCAGAACGGGCAGCTTCTTCACCGGATCAGCGCCGAAAGATTGCTTCGACTTGAATGTGCCGATGAAGCCGCGACCGGCTGGCTCGATAGATGTCAGACGTGCTTCACCATCAATTACAGACCCGTCATCGTACGTCAGCGTGGCAGGTCCGTTCAGTCTGTTCATTTCCATCTCCATGAACATTTTCGAACACATCTACCACTTGGCGTTTTGCCCGCCAAAGATTTTAAACTGGAGGTCTACGCATGACTGCGCGCCCCTACACCGCCGAGATGCTGGCCGATCGTTGGGACTGCTCCGCCGAGACGGTGCGTCAGCTGGTCCGAAGTGGTCGCTTGCAAGGATTCAGGGTCGGGCGCATGATCCGGATTCCCGCACAGGCAGTGGAGGAGTACGAATGTCAGGGATCAGCATCGGACGATTGCGAGGCGGCTTCTGTGTCTACTGGAACGATCAGGACGGCACCCGAAGGCGTTATCAGCTTACGGCACGCACCCGAGCGGAAGCGGAGTCTGAAGGTCGCGACCGATTCCTGAAGGAGACCACGCCGACCGGCGGCATGACGGTTGCGGCGATATGGTCAGCCTACATCGATCACCTTGGCAGGAAGCCAACCGCCGAAACGATGCGCCACACCGGGAAGGCTGTGATGCAGCAGTTCGGGGATTTGCGTCCAGACCAGATCACGATCGCAGATTGCCGGAGCTATACGAAGGCCAGGACCGCGCAGGGTCGAAAAATCGGCAGCGTCCACACCGAGCTCGGACATCTTAGATCTGCCCTGCGATGGGCAGAGAAAGCTCGCCTGATCGACCGCGCTCCCTTCATCGAGCAACCGCCCAAGCCCGCCAGCGATGTCAGACCACTTGCCGACGCCGAGATCCGCGCGCTCCTGGACGGATGCGGGGCCCCGCATATCCGGCTGGCCGTGATCCTGCTACTGGCCACCGGCGCGCGCGTGGGTGCGATCCTCGATCTCACATGGAACCGGGTGGACATGGAGCGTGGCGTCATCGATCTGCGCCTGCCCGATGGTCTGACCCGCAAAGGCCGGGCTGTGGTGCCGATGAACCGAATGGCCCGCGCCGCGCTGGAGACAGCCTACCAGGCGCGTCTGACCGACTATGTGGTGGAGTGGGCCGGTGATCGCGTCAAGTCAATCCGCAAGGGCTACGGAGCAGCCCTGACGCGTGCAGGCCTCGAAGACGTGAACATTCACCAGATTCGGCATAGTGTGGCGGTGCGGATGCTCGCCGCAGGGCAGCCGATCGAGGCAGTGGCGCAGTTTCTTGGGCACAGCAACACGGCGATCACCTACCGGACCTATGCCCGCTTCATGCCGGAGCATCTGGCAGAAGCTGCCGAGATACTTAATTTTGATGGGCCGCGCAGCGCAAAATAGGCTTCAATAACCGTTATTATTCAGCCATTTACCACAGACCGGCATCTGCCACCCCACCCAAGAGTGCGAGACTTCATCAACGAACAACTTATCATTAGTGTCCAAAAAAGGAAGGAGCGCTGCTCTCAATTCCGAAGTAGTTCCAGGAACCTGCACAAACCAAACCGATCCCTGTGCATGGCAATGTTGATACGTTTGCAAATGACTTGCAATTCTATCATGAGCCTGTCCAGGTCGATTAAGATCATAGGCCACTATAAAAACGGGCATCAAACTCTCCCCTTCAATAATACAATCATCCTAAAACCTTCCAAATTATGGATAACTGATCAATCTACCACTCTAAGCTGGCGTCTTTGACCATCTCTACCAGTTACTCCATATACACTTCGGATGTCATCGATTGAAAAGTGAAGCATTGAACCGAAATCACTTGGCGCATAGCCGAGCTCTCTCTCATGCAGCGCAAGTATTTGCTCGTATAGCTGCGGCTTCTCTATAGCAAATTGAGTTTCATCAGGCTCACGCGTTCTCCATCCACGTGCGCTCATTTGCCGCCAAAGATAGCTCGATTGGTTGCTATTCAGAAATCCATTTCGACCAGCCTTCAGTAGCAATGAAGCCATAGAAATCTTCCAGTACAATTTAAGTTGAGCCAGACGCTCAAGTGTAATCCTACCTCCAATTAGATCAGAACGAACTTGTGAAATTGGCGCAAGAAGTTCACCAGCAAACAAATCTGCCTCGTCTTCCATATTTTCTGTTGGGATTGAGTGCATCAAAAGATGGCCCAACTCATGAGCAAGAGAGTGACGCATTCTGTCTGGAGGCGCAGACTGGTTGAGAAAGATAAGGGGCGGCAGGTCTCGCAAACGCATAGTAACGCCATCAATATTAGCAGCAAACTTACAATGGATGACAAGGATCCCTGCCCTTTCACAAAGAACTGTGAGATTGGGTACCGGGCCGTCCGGTATCATCCAAGCACGGCGCATGAAAGCAGCAACCTTGTCGGCGCCTCCCATGTCTTCAGCATCAAGCCTGGGCAGTGGGAGTTCGCTCTTCACATCCACCGCTTGTAGAAATCGGCGGATATGCATCACACGCAAGTTTAACTCGGCGTGAACTTTCTTAAGCTCTGTTGCACCAACGGAAGCTTTCTTTCGCCAAGCGGCCTCATGAACGCTTAAGGGAAGCCCCGAGATTTCATCGTTTTGAAGAAAAAAACTCACAGGAAAATTTAAAGCAGAAGCAATCGCCCCAAGTGTTTCGGGTTGAGGAGGCGCATTCAAAAGTCCACGTTCAATCTTTGAATAATGTCCCTGATCGAGCCCCGATCTCTCGGCAACCTCGCTCTGACTCCATCCTCTATACTGCCTCGCGAGAAGCAGCAGTTCGTTGTTGAATTTCTCTAACATTATTGCTGGTCTTTATTCTGCTTCTTGGCGACTCTGTCGTCCTTGAGTTTAGCCAATCTCGCAGTGTCATGAGCAATCTCAACAAGCGGAAGCTCAGAAACTGCAAGAGCCGCTCCCTCGCCCTTAAGTTCGATCTTCCAGAGAAGTTTCCCTTTCTGGGTCGCCGTTACACCAACCCAAATTAGTGAGCTTTCAAACTCATCCAAAACGTAACAGAGCTTGACCCTCTGGAGGCCACTAAAACCAAAAAGATCTACTTCGTGATCGTCGTAAGCTTGTGCCTCTTCGGTTGGAAAGTTCTGAGTAATCAATGCAGTGTTTGCGTGCTTCAACCGCAACAGTATCTCGTTTTCAATTACCAACGATGCTGTATCACGATGTTCAATCAGCTTCATGCCATCGTCAGATGCAGAAACGGCTGCCAATTTCCTAACGATTTCTTCCCAGACCATTGCCCTTGATGAAGATTTGCGACGCCAAAGATGACGGCTTGGATAATTTGCCTCAAATGAGGACCAACCATCATGTACTGCAGTGTAAATGGCAGAGGCTCTATTATTCTCCAACAGTACTTGACGAACATGATCTTCCAACGGAATCGGCATCGGTCACCCCTTTGATTTTACGATACCATGGCATGTCGCTTTTACATTTTCAAGACCAAATTATGCACGCCCTCATGAAAGAGGGCGAATAGAGATCGGTGATTTTCCCAAAGAAAGGCTTGCCTTAGGTTCAATGAACCAAAACACACTTCGTGAGAAAGGGATAACTATCTGATTTTATTGGTGGGTGATGAGAGACTCGAACTCCCGACATCTTCGGTGTAAACGAAGCGCTCTACCAACTGAGCTAATCACCCGTGGCGCCTGATTAGCGCCTGCCTGCCATCAGCGCAAGACATCTGCGGCGTAAAAACGCTGGGCTGTCGTGCGCTGTGGCCTGCGCGGGAGATAGGGTTGAAAACAGGTGGTCTTTTCCGTGTTCCACGAGGGAACAGAGCCATTCTCGAGGGAAAATGGTGGGTGA
>JAMWZG010000599.1 GCA_024304855.1 Paracoccaceae bacterium | reverse complement strand
ACAGCGTCACCACACCCCGCCCCGCCAGCCACAACGCAAAAAGCCCGGCCAACGGCCAGCCCACAATCGGCAGACGCCCGGTCCAGTTCGGCACCGCCGTCAGCAGGAACCCCGCAATCACCGCTCCCAGATAGCCGAACAGGAACGCATGGGCGTGCCAACTGACGGGATCGAACACCGTGGGCAGCACCAGATGCCCGCTCAGCATCGGCAGCCACAGACCCATCGCCAAGACCGCCCAGAGCCCCGCCCCCAGGAAAAAGGGCCGAAACCCATAGGTCAGCAACGCCGGCCCCTGCCAGGCGCGCATCTGCTCTGCGGTGGTTGTCATGGGTCTGGCCTTTCTCCGGGCGGCCCATGCCGGGCCACTTCACTGAATTGGTATTTGATTTACGCAATAATCCCGGCTAATACGCATTTCAATAACCAAATCAGCGGAGCGACGATGCGCCTCACCTCCTTCACCGATTTCGGCCTGCGCGCCCTGATGCGCATGGCAGGACAGCCCGACCGCCCCTTCTCGACCGCCGAACTGGCAGCCGAATTCGCGGTCTCGCGCAACCATCTGGCCAAGGTCATGTCCACCCTCGCCGCCGCCGGCATCCTGACCACCCGGCGCGGCGGCGGCGGCGGCGCGATGCTCGCCCGCCCCGCCGACCAGATCCGCCTCGGCGATGTCGTGGCCCTGCTCGAAGCCGATCAGGCATTGGTCGAATGTTTCGCCGCAGGCGGCGGCGCCTGCACCCTGACCCCGCGCTGCCGCCTGAAATCCCGCCTCGCCCAGGCCGAATCCGCCTTCATCGCCGCGCTGAACACCAGCACATTGGCCGACTGCGCCTACCACCCCGCCTGACCCCAAACCGCACAATCGCCGGCACGCGAAGCGGCGACGCAACCTCGGTTGCGGCCACGTTATCCCTGCCCAGTCCTCGAACCCCAGCCCATGCCTCACCCCAAGCCGCGCAATCGCCGACACGCGGGGCGGCAACGCAACCTTGGTTTCGGCCACGTTATCCCCGCCCAGTCCTCGAACCCCAGCCCATACCCTCACTTCAAACCACGCACGGGCCGACACGCGGGGCGGCGACACAACTCAGGTTGCGGCCACTTTATCCCCGCCCGGTCTTCTAACGTCAGTTCCTGCCGCACCCCTCGCAAAATCGCCGCCCCGGGG
>JAMWZG010000598.1 GCA_024304855.1 Paracoccaceae bacterium | reverse complement strand
GAAATCAGGCCGCGCAGGCCAAGATCGGCGGAATAGACCACGAACCAGCCCGTATTCATGGCCAGCACCAAAAGAAGCAAAGTCGGAAGGTAACGCCGCATGCGGGTTCATATAGCGCGTAACCCGAGTCAAAGCCACTGGCCAAGCTCTCAGCAGCGGATTCCTCCTTGAGAAATTTTCTAATGCGTTTCACACTCAAACTGAGCCAAAAACTCTCACCTTTGCCGGCTTGTGAAAAGCTTCATCAATGCCGCCCTTAGATGCGACGCGGCGTTGGTACTGACGACCTCGGATCAAAGATAAGGTCGGCCTATAGCTGATTGCGTCCATGCGCGCGCGAACTCGACTTGGCATAGTTCGGTCAGTTTGGACTCTAAGCTGCCGCCAAGTGCAGTACCGCAGCCGCGATTCTTCCGCATATCTGGGCCATGGCTTTCCAAAGTACTGTTGCAGGGGCTCTTTGCCTATCCTTGGAGAACTCAGTTGTTCTGGACTGCTTGAGCGGCTAGGCTGGGTGTCGTAGTTATGCTACTGAAACAGAAATCTACTTGAACATAAAAAGACACTAAGCGGTCCCCCTTGAGTAAAATGTTGGCAGAGCTCATACGCCATGAAAACTCTTGAAGACACAACAATACATTGGATCATTGCACTTTCTGTGGCGGCTTCACAGATTGGTATTGCGATTTTGCTGTTTATTCCTCTGATCAAAACCGACCCTCAGATGGGGCTTGCATCGGAGGTGTCTTCGGAGCTGTTGGCAACTTAGCGATCCAGGCTATTGTCGCGTTTTGGGAAATCATTCTTGCAGTCAAATCATTCAGACAAACGAAATGGCGCGATAACCTAAAGCCACTTGGTGCCGTAACACTGTCAAGCGCTACCGCAATTTTTATTTGACTGAATGCTGCGCTGGGATGCACGGTATAGCTGGTCTCTCGCGCGTATCGAAAGGGTTGCAAAGCGCGCTAAATCACAACATCGCGGAGCTGCATCGTGCCAAGATGCAGACCAAAGTTCTCGCGCAGCAGAAATAGAAGCGACTCGTCAAACTCTGTGCCGGAATTTCACTGCTTTCGCCATTTAAGGGGCTCTGTTGCATAAATTGGGTGATTGGCAATCCTCCCCTTTCCCCAGACAGACTTATCCTACGGCCTCTGTGACAGGGATACCGA
>JAMWZG010000597.1 GCA_024304855.1 Paracoccaceae bacterium | reverse complement strand
TGCCCGCCATAGGCGGCGCGGCCCTTGACGAAGGTTTGCTGCACCTGCCCCGCCAGATCCAGCGGGACGCCGAATTCCTGCCCGAACCCCATGGCAAAGCCCAGATCCTTGAGCGCAAGGTCCATGCTGAAAGCGATGTCATAGCTGCCGTTCAGGATCAGTTGGCCTTCGGTTTCATGCACGAAGGATGTGCCCGAAGAGGCCGTGATCGCCTCCCACGCGGTTTTCAGATCGAGCCCTGCGCGTTTGGCCAGCATCAGCGCCTCGCCATCGGCGACCAAGTGGATGAAGGCCAGCATATTGGTGATGACCTTGATCACGGCCGCCGAACCCAGCGGGCCGATGTGGAAGATGCGGTTGCCCATCGCCTCAAGTGCGGCGCGATGCGCGTCGAACACGTCCTTGTCACCACCGGCCAGCACGGTGATTTCACCCCGCGCGGCCAGATGGACACCGCCGGTGACGGGGGATTCCAGCATCCGCACGCCATGCGCTGCGGCGATGGCGGCCAGACGCAGGATGTCGTCGCGGCCCAGCGTGGACATTTCCACCCATGTCTGGCCCGCTGTCATGGCAGGCAGCATCTGGTGCAGCACCGCCTCGGACACCGCAGGGGATGGCAGGCAGGTCAGGACGGTATCGGATGCCGCTGCCACATCTGCGGGGCTGTCGGCCCAAGTGGCGCCCATGGCCAGATGACGGTCGGCCAAACTGCGGTCGCGGTCATGGACGGTGACGGGAAACCCCGCGCGCAGCAGGCTGGCGGCCAGATGCCCGCCAAGGTTGCCAAGGCCGATGAAGCCCAGCCGCATCATGCGGGCCGTCCCTGAAAGGCGATCTGGAAGCGGGCGCGCACGGCGGCGTCGGTGGCGGGGTCGATCAGGGAACCCGATTGTGCAAGGATACGGTCCATCCTTGCGCGGGCGGTGCGCAGAAGGTCTGGCTTGTCCGCCTCGGCCCATTCTTTCGGGCTCATGCGGTTGGCGATTTCGGGGTAGATATATTCGGTCTGCATCAGGGCGAGGGTTTGCGAGGAGCCGAGGTAATGACCGGGGCCTTCGAGGCAGACCTGGCGCATGGCTTCGATGCTCACGCTGTCCTCGGTCACGTCGATGCCGCGCACGCAGCGCATGACCTGCCCCAGCATGTCATCGCCAAGCACCAGCGATTCAAGGCAG
>JAMWZG010000596.1 GCA_024304855.1 Paracoccaceae bacterium | reverse complement strand
GCCATTGGTCTGGCACTGGGTCTGCTGATCCAAGGTATGTTCTTCTCGCCCTCCGACCTGCCGCAATTCGCGATGAACATGACCACGCTGCTAGTGCCGCTCTTCGGGCTGACCGCGATGGCGCGCCGGATCATCGCGCCGAACACCGCCTATGTTGACCTGAAATACAGCCAGGTTCTGGCCCTGTCGGCCTGCTATCAGGGCGGTGTTGTAGCATGGGTGGCTTTCTGGGCGATCTACGGCATGGGCAGCGAAGCGCTGGCGCCGGTTGGTACCTTCGCGATTGCCTATATGGCTGTCATCATCCTCGAGCCGCTGGCCGATCTGGCCGTGCTCGCAGGTGCGAAAGCTCTGCGTGGCAAGACACTGTCCGCACTGGTCACACCGCGCCTTTACAGCGCGTCCTGATCTGACAAAACTGTCGAACATGGCGCGGTCCCTGAAAGGATCGCGCCTTTTCTTTGCGACGAGGCGACGATGATCACCCTATCCCTGATCGGTATCGGCACCGGCAATCCCGATCACGTCACAGCACAAGCGGTGAGGGCCATGAACTTGGCCGATCTGATCCTCATTCCGCTCAAAGGCGATGACAGGGCGGATCTTGCCGGTCTGCGTCAGGCGATCTGCGAAAGCTGCGTCACGAATCCCGCCACGCGGATCGAAGGGTTCGATCTGCCCGTGCGCGACCGGGCCACGCCCGATTATCTAACACGCGTGAACGACTGGCACGATGCGATTGCGGCAGTTTGGCGCGACCGGATCAACGCGCATCTGGAGCAGGGCGGCAGGCCGCGTGTCGCACTTCTGGTTTGGGGTGATCCCTCGCTCTATGACAGTACCCTGCGGATCGCGGCACGTGTGGGCCGCGATATACCCATAGTGCTAGATGTTATTCCCGGGCTGACCTCAATCCAGGTGCTTTGTGCCGCGCATGCGATCCCGCTCAACGAACTGGGCGCTTCCGTAATGATCACGACAGGGCGGCAGCTCCGCGATGGTGGCTGGCCGGACGGGTCTGGCACGGTTGTGGTTATGCTCGATGCAGGCGGTGCCTTCACGTCGCTGTATATGCCGCACTACCATATCTGGTGGGGCGCTTACGTTGGCATGCAGAACGAGATCTGTATTGAAGGGCCGCTTGCCGATGTGGCAGAGCAGATCCAGACGGTGCGAGCGCAGG
>JAMWZG010000595.1 GCA_024304855.1 Paracoccaceae bacterium | reverse complement strand
TGCTGCCTTGCCGCCACTGGCCGCGACATGCTCTCGATGCGCCCCGCCTCCATCGGCCCGGTCAAATCCATCCTGCGCCGCACCAACCTCGCCGAATTGCGCGACATCATCCACACCGCCCGCGACGAAGGCCAGGAAACCGCCCGCCCCGCAGTCATGGACTACCTCGCCCGGCAGCCGTAGGGTGCGTGCTCGCACGCACCCTACGGCAAGCGTGAGCCCATGCAAAAGGGGGCCACCCGAAGGTAGCCCCCAAACTGCGGCAACAGCCGATCACGGGTTTAGTCAGCGGTTTTGGGCTCTTCCGTCTCCGCATCAGCCGCCGGTGCCTCCGTCTCCGGCACATCAGCCTCCGGGGCATCAGCCGCCGGAGCATCAGCCTCCGGCGCATCAGCCGCAGGCGCATCAGCCGCCGGTGCATCCGCTGCCGGCGCATCCGCCGCCGGTGCATCAGTCGCCGGAGCATCGGTCGCCGGTGCATCAGCCGCCGGTGCATCCGTCGCCGGTGCATCAGCCGCCGGAGTATCAGCCGCAGGCGTCTCCATCGCAGGCGAGGTCGCATCCCCCGCCTCCGCCATCAGCGTCGAAAGCTGGGTTTCCGCCGGCAGAGGCTCCATATTGGTGCCGTCATATTCCGGCATAGCCTCAAGCTGCTCGCGCGTCAGCGTGACCGAGATCACCTCATCCGCAGGATTATAGGACAGATCGCTCAGCGGCAGCGCCACGTCATACTGTCCGATCCCCAGGAAACCGCCGATACCCACGACGGCCTCGCCTTCGCCCGCGCCCTGCACGACATCGGTGATCGCACCGATCGAATCGCCATTGGCATCCTTCACATCGGTGCCGTTCAGATCACCCACGGTCATCTCGGACAGGCTCTGCGGGGCCATGGAATCGGCATCCGCCATCCCGTCGGTTGCCACGGGCGCGGTGCCATCGGCAGGCGCGGTGGGCGTGGTCTGGGCCGCCACGGACGTAGCCAGCAGCAGGCTCAGGGCGGTCGTCGTCATCAGGTTCTTCAGTGTCATGTCATCACCTCTTGGTTGCATGTGGTGACAGAACAACAGGACGCCGCCCCATTCGGTTCCCCCCATTCCAGCGCCGGCCAACCGCCCCGCCCAAGGGTCAAACCGGCCCGAACCGACAGCGGCGCCGCCTCACATGCCACATCAGAAACTGTCTCTT
>JAMWZG010000594.1:599-1189 GCA_024304855.1 Paracoccaceae bacterium | reverse complement strand
GAGGAACATTGCGAATGGACGTTCTAGCGTGTGTAACGAATTCAGCAATTGTTTCAAGTGCCTGAACGCGTGCGCAGGAAAACATGATCAAATCATACCAGTCCTGCCGCAAAGCCTTGCGGAAATCCAATTGTGTTGCCGACAGGATCAAACGAACGGAGTGACCTTCATGGCGCAGGCATGCGGCTATACTGGCGCATCCCAGTGTGTGTGTATCGTTCTCGCCCATCACCAACAGAACGCCCAGTTGATCAGCGGATGACCGTCTTGCATTGCGTTCGGACCAATCCGAGGACAGAACACGAACCATGTCCTGCAGGCGTGCACTGGCTGTCGTGACCTGTGCAAAGCTCATTTCGCTTTGATCCCAGCGGCACCCAAGGTGGCGCGCGGCTTCGGGTATGTAACAGCTGATGATGTCCTTGTCGGACAGATGCGCAGCCCGCAGCATATCAAGCGCGCCTTCCGCGTCAAATCCGCGTGGATCGCTGATGGCGGTCAGAAGCCTGTCGATGAGGCTGTCGCACAACAGTGCCCTTTCAGCGATGCTGCGCTCGCGCAGTACCGAGATGACCCTGTTAGCCAGATCG
>JAMWZG010000594.1:298-589 GCA_024304855.1 Paracoccaceae bacterium | reverse complement strand
TTTCGGGCGCAGCGCGCTGAAAGTAAACCTCCGACTCCACACATTGTCCAGTCTAAGAGGTCAAATGTCAAAGATAATAGACAGTCTTGTCGATTTTGCGCGGGCCATCTGGCAGCGGTTTGTCGTAAATCGCTGTTTTTAAATGGTTAAGGATAAATCCCCTTAAAAGTAAGCCTAGATTTACAGCGTCAGGTTTACAGTGCGTTTGTGTAAGTTTTAGTTGACACTTTTAGCCTGACGCCGTTACGCTTCCTGAGAAGCATGCGGATGGAGTCGGGAATGTCGCACTGC
>JAMWZG010000594.1:0-288 GCA_024304855.1 Paracoccaceae bacterium | reverse complement strand
ACTTTACACCGGATCACTCGTCCCCGTGGACCTGATGATCCTGGCTCTTGCCGCCTATGCCGCATACGTCATCAACGCAGGTCAGTTCCTGCTCAAACTGCGGGCCGCACGCTTGCAGGCAGAGGGAACCGCATGACCCTGAACAGCCCCCTTCCCAAGGCCACCGGATGCCGCGAAACGCCCGTTCTGAAGCAGCGCGGCCAGCGCGAAGTTTTCTGCGGTCTGACCGGCATCATCTGGCTGCATCTTGCGATGCAGCCAGATGATGCCGGTCAGACCGCAGAAAAC
>JAMWZG010000593.1 GCA_024304855.1 Paracoccaceae bacterium | reverse complement strand
GGGCTGGGCCTGTCGATCTCTTACGGGTTGGTGCAGAGTTTCGGCGGCGCCATCCGGGGCCGCAACCGGCCCGAGGGGGGCGCGGTCTTCACCGTCGAGCTGACCCCCGCGCAGTCCGATCAGCCGCAGCATTCCGAGGCGGCAGGATGATCCGGCAGGTCTTGATCGTCGATGACGACATCGCCGTGCGCGACGCGCTGGCGCAGACGCTGGAACTGGCCGATTTCACGCCGCGCGTGACCGGAAGTTTCATCGAGGCGAAGGATCACATCTCGGATGCCTTTGAAGGGGTGATCCTGTCCGACATCAGGATGCCGGGGCGCGACGGGTTCTTTCTGCTGGATCACACGCAGAAGCTGGACCCGGACCTGCCCGTGATCCTGCTGACCGGCGAGGGGGACATTCCGATGGCCGTGCGCGCCATGGGGCAGGGGGCTTTCGGCTTTCTCGAGAAACCCTGCGCCGCCGCCGATCTTGTGGCCGAGGTGGAGCGTGCGCTCAAGACCCGCGCGCTGGTGCTGGAGAACCGCCGCCTCAAGGCGCAGCTTGAGGCGGGCGATCCGGCGGCGCGGATGCTGTTTGGCACCTCGGCGCTGGCCGTGGGGCTGCGCGAGCGGGTGCGCGCCGTGGCCCGCACGCGGGCCGAGGTGCTGGTCAGCGGGCCGCCCGGCAGCGGGATTTCCAAGGTGGCCGAGGTGATCCACCTGTGTTCCGCGCAGGCCAAGGGGCCCTTCATCAAGACACCCGCCGCCGGGCTGGACCCGGCCGGGCTGGCGCTGGCGCTGGAGAATGCCACCGGCGGCAGCCTGTTTCTGGACGAGCTGGGTGCGATGCCCGCCGAGACGCAATTCGCGCTTCTGGATCATCTGGAACAGGAGGGCGAGGTCCGGCTGATCGCGGGCAGCAGCGCCGACCTGCCTGAGTTGGTCGCGCGCGGTCGGCTCAATCCCGATCTCTATTACCGGCTGGATGTCATGCCCGTCCGCATCCCGTCGCTGGGCGAACGGCGCGAGGATATTCCGGTGCTCTTTCGCCAATATGTCGCGCAGGCCAGCGAGCAGGCCGGTCTGACGCCGCCGCCCATCGGCCCCGAGGTGATCGGCGCGTTGATGGCGCAGGACTGGCCGGGCAATGCGCGCGCGCTGATGTCGGCGGCGATGCGCTTTGCGCTGGGACTGGCCGAGGGCAAG
>JAMWZG010000592.1 GCA_024304855.1 Paracoccaceae bacterium | reverse complement strand
GGCGTTCTGGGCGGGCTGGAGGTGATCCGCACGCTGAACGATCTGGGCATCCGCACCCGCCATCCCATCGTCGCCGTGAACTGGACCAATGAGGAAGGCACGCGCTTTGCCCCCGCCATGCTGTCATCGGGCGTGTTTGCGGGTGTGCTGGCGGAAGACTGGGCCAAGGACCGCGTCGATGCCAAGGGCAAACGCTTTGGCGACGAGCTGAAACGCATCGGCTGGGAAGGCGATGAACCCGTGGGGCAGCGCAAGATGCACGCTTACTATGAGCTGCATATCGAACAGGGCCCCATTCTGGAGGCCGAGGGCAAGGATGTGGGCGTCGTGACCCACGGCCAGGGCCTGCGCTGGGTGCAATGCACGGTCACGGGCAAGGGCCAGCATACCGGATCGACGCCCATGCACATGCGCCGCAACGCCGGGCGGGGCCTCGCGCAGATCACCGAACTGGTGCATGAGATTGCCATGAAGCACCAACCCGCCGCCGTGGGGGCGATCGGGCATATCGATGTCTATCCCAACAGCCGCAACGTGATCCCCGAAAAGGTGGTCTTCACGGTCGATTTCCGCAGCCATATCCTTGAGACGCTGGAGGCGATGGTGGCCGAATTGAGCCAGAGAGCCCCCGGCATCTGCGAGGCACTTGGATGCGCTTTCGAAGCAGAGGTGGTCGGCGCCTTCGATCCGCCCGCCTTTGACGAAGGCTGCGTGACGGCCATCCGCACCGCCTGCGAGACGCTGGGATACAGCCATATGGATGTGATCTCGGGTGCGGGGCATGATGCCTGCTGGATCAACCGCGTGGCCCCCACCGCGATGATCATGACGCCCTGTGTGGACGGCCTGAGCCATAATGAGGCCGAGGAGATCACAAAGGATTGGGCGCGTGCGGGCTGCGATGTGCTGCTGCACGCGGTGGTCGAGACGGCGGGCATTGCCGGATGAGGCAGGCCGCGCTTTCGGATATTTGAAGCAAGAAGAAGCAGGGGCCTGAGAGCCTCGTTTCGCGCGACAAGGAGGGTTGAGATGACCAAGGTGATCAAGGGCGGCATGGTCTGCACCGCGGACCGCACATGGAAAGCCGATGTGCTGATCGAGGGTGAGGTGATCAAGCAGATCGGCGAGGACTTGAAGGGAAATGAATATATCGACGCCGAGGGGGCCTATGTCATCCCCGGCGGGATTGAT
>JAMWZG010000591.1 GCA_024304855.1 Paracoccaceae bacterium | reverse complement strand
TTGCTGGTGCATGGCTATCTGGGGGGCGCTGCGCAATGGCAGCAGGAGTTTGATCAGCTTTCCCGCCGTTTCGATGTGATCGCCCCCGACCTGCCGGGCTATGGCGATGCGGCGGCGGCCTCGGCGATCGACCGGATCGAGGGGTTCGCCCTGCACCTGGCAGGTCTGATGGACGAGTTGAAGATCGACCGTTTCTGCCTTCTGGGTCATTCCATGGGCGGCATGATCGCGCAGGAATTCGCGGCGCGGTTCCCGGATCGGATCGAGAAGCTGATCCTCTATGGCACGGGGCCGCTGGGCCTGATGCCGGATCGTTTCGAAACGCTGGAGATGTCGCGGCGCCGTCTGGCCGAGGATGGCGTGGCCCGCACCATTCGCCGCATCGGATCGACTTGGTTCCGTCACGGCGATGCCGCGCAGGGGTTTCAGGTCGTGGCGGAAACCGGCGCCAAGGCCAGCCAGCGGTCTGCACAGGCCGGGCTTGATGCGATGAGCCATTGGGATGGCCGCGCCGCGCTATGCGGGTTGTCGATGCCGTCGCTGGTGATCTGGGGGGATGGCGATCAATCCTATCGCTGGTCACAGGTCGAGGCGCTGTGGCGCGGTCTGCCCGACAGCCAGCTTGCGGTCATTCCCGGCACGGCCCATGCCGCGCATCTTGAGAAACCGGCCCTGTTTCAGGCGATCGTGACGGATTTCCTCGGGGCCGGGTGACGCAGGTCCAGACCGGCCCATGCCATCCGGGCGGATGCGGCACGACACGCCATGATCAGACAGGACGCGCATCGCCTGCCGATGGACGAAGGCTCTGGACACAAGTGGCCTCAGGTCGATTCAATCCCTGTAAACAGGGGCTGACGGCTGCTATTGCTGCGCGCACCGCTCTTGATGCCCGAAGGAGAGATCATGCTGACCGATACCGACGTGGCCGAACTGACCGCGTTCCGCCAGCACCTGCACCAGCATCCCGAAGTCTCGGGAGAGGAGGTGTGGACCGCCGCGCAGGTCGTGGCCGCGCTCACACCTCTGCATCCCGCAGAGCTGATAACAGGGCTGGGCGGGCATGGCGTTGCGGCGGTCTGGAACGGGCAGGCGCCGGGTCCGACCGTGATGTTCCGCTGCGAACTCGACGCGCTGCCCATCACGGAAATCTCGGACGCGGGGCATCGGTCCCGCATCCCCGGCAAGGGCCATCTGTGCGGC
>JAMWZG010000590.1 GCA_024304855.1 Paracoccaceae bacterium | reverse complement strand
GGCTGGGGCGGCGGATGTCGTCACCCGCATCCGGCCCGGTCAGGCTGGTGATCCGGCGGCAGAGCGCCAGCGCGTCGCAATCGGCCAGACGGGCGCTGATGAGGACCAGATCGGGGGTGTGATGGGCCAGAACCTCCAACGCTTCGGCCCCGGTGCCGGCTTGCAGCACGTCATAGAAGGCCGCAGAGAGCCGCACCCGGAGCAGGATGCGGTTGGTGGGGATGTCGTCCACGATCAATATTCTGCCGGGCATGGTTCGCGCCTTGCTGAGCCGACGGCTGGCCACTTGCCACCCGGATTGATCCAGTTACTACTCAACTGGTTAAGAAACCCTTTCCGAAAGCGTGAAAATGAGATCCGAACAGGAACAGGCCGAGACCCTTGCCATTCAGGCCCTGGGCTGGATGGCGGGCAATGACGAGGTGCTGGGGCAGTTCATGGCGGCCAGCGGCGCCTCGATCGACGATCTGCGGGCCGGGGCGGGTGATCCGGCCTTTCTGGGCGCGCTGCTGGATTTCCTGATGCTGGACGATGCCTGGATCATGGCCTTTTGCGATGCGGCGGGGCTGCGTTATGACGCGCCGATGCGGGCGCGCGCGGCGCTGCCGGGTGGCGGGCAGATGCACTGGACCTGAACCTGAGGACAGGGACCGTCCCGCCGCGCAGGATCAGAGGGTGTTGAGCGGTGCGTCATCCGCCGGGCGCAGCTTGGCCAGCAGGCGGATCAGCGTCTCCTGCTCGCCCGGAGCAAGCTGTTCGGCCATGACCCCGGCATTGGCCCGCGCGAAGGGGGTGGCGGCGGTGATCGCGGCGCAGCCCTTCTCGGTCAGCTCCACCCGGCGGGTGCGCCGGTCCTCGGTGCCGCTGGAGCGGGCGAGCAGGCCATCCGCCTCCATCTGCCTGAGCGCGCGGCTGGTGGCGGTGCGGTCGATGCCCACGAAACCGGCGATGTCCGAGGGTTGCGACAGCCCCTCATTGCCCACGGCTAGCAGAACGCACCATGTGGTGCGGGTCAGGCCAAGGGTCTTGAGCGCCTCGTCCAGCCGCCGTTCCTGTTGGCGGGCGGCGACCGAGAGGTGATAGCCCAGCGAGCTGTGCAGGCGGTAGGGTCCGGTGGTATCCATGCGCGCCAAGGCACAGGATCGGGGCCGGAAAGTCAAGCGCGGGCGCGGGGGAGAGGGCGGTGGCGAGGGGTGATCGGCG
>JAMWZG010000059.1:13104-14339 GCA_024304855.1 Paracoccaceae bacterium | reverse complement strand
CCATCAGCGCGGTGTTGAGCGCGCCCGAGGCACCGAGGATGTTGATCCAGCTCATCGTGCGGATGATGTAGCTGATCCAGAAGGGCAGCATCAGAAGCAGCAGCAGGATCATCTTGTTGCCGCTGGAACGGGCGATGAAATAGGCGGCCGGATAGCCCAGCGCCGCGCAGAGGATCGTGGTGATCGCCGCAATCTTGAGCGTGTTGAGCAGGATGTAGCGATAGAAGGGATCGGTCAGGGCCTTGATCCAGTTGTCCAGATGGAAGCCCGCCGTATCGGCACCCGTGGCCGAGCGCAGCCAGAAGGAATAGACGACGATGAACAGAAGCGGCACGACAAGCAGCAGGCCCACCGCGCCAAGCGCCGGGGAGAGCAGTATCCAGGGCTGACGCGCCTCGCGCCGTTCGATGCTCATGCCAGTTGCTCCGTTGTTCGGGACAAGGTTGACAGAGCGACGGTCATTGATCCAATAGATAGTCCAGATAGTGAATATAGATTGGATCAATGCAGGGCGCATCTGACAAACTGGCCCGCGATCTGGACTGGAACCTGCTGCGCACCTTTGTGGTGGTGGCGGATGCAGGCTCGATCACCCGCGCGGCCGAGGCGCTGGGCTTGCAGCAACCCAGCGTATCCAGTGCGCTGAAGCGGCTGGAGGGGCATCTGGGGCGGCAGTTGATCGACCGTCGGCCGGGGCGGTTTGCCCTGACCGAGGCGGGGCGGCTGCTTTATGACGAGGCGGTGGACATTACCGGGGCGATCCTGCGGATCGGCACCGCCATCCGCGAGGTGCAGGAGGAGGTGCGGGGTCATGTCTCGATCGCGATTGCAAGCCATGTGGTCTGCCCGCTGCTGAATGATGCTTTGCGCGAGTTTCATGCGCGCCATCCGGCGGCGACGCTGTCCATCGACGTGAGTTCCAGCCGCGAGGCGCTGGACAAGCTGGTGGCGCGGCGTGCGTCCTTTGCGATCTGTCTGGTCAAGGACCGCAATCCCAAGCTGGAATACCGTCGGCTGTTCCGCGAGTTTTTCGGTTTGTTCTGCGGGCCGTCGCATCCGCTGTTCGGGCGCAAGGGTCTGTCCACGACGGATCTGGCGGGCGAGGCGTCGGTCAGTTTCGTCACGGATCACATGAATGATGCGCTGCGCCCGGTGACGCTGATGCGGGCGGCGGCGGGGCTGGAGGATCGTGTGGTCGGATCGTCCTCCAACCTTGAGGAGGTGCGGCGGATGAT
>JAMWZG010000059.1:0-13094 GCA_024304855.1 Paracoccaceae bacterium | reverse complement strand
TTGCGCACGGGGCCTTTTTCGCCATCGGCGCCTATCTGGCGATCGTCATCACGCCCTACGTGGGCTTCTTCGGCGCGCTGGTGCTGGTGCCGCTGATCGTGGCGGGGCTGGGGATCGGCCCGCTGCCCCTGCATGTGGTGCGCGAGGATGTGGCGATGGGGCGGCTGTGGCGGTTGCCGCCCTATGACGATCCGCCCGCGATTGACGTGCATGTGGTCTGGAACCCGCGGGCGCAGGTGAACCGGGCCGAGGCCTCGCTGCTGCGCGGGCTGCTGGAGAAGATCGACCAGACGCCCGAGGCCGAGCGGATCTATGCCTGAGGGGCGGCGGCCATGGTGCGGGGGCCACCTTGTGCCTATATGCAGGGGTGATTGCAACACCCTCCCTTGACGGGGCGGCCCGCAACAGAAACAAACGGCGCAAAATCATGCCGCAGACTGCCCCGCAGCGCGACGCGGGTTCACGCCATCCCGATTTGCGCCATCCCGATTTGCGCCTGTCCCGTCCGACGTTCCCCAAGGAGAGACCCATGAAATTCCGCTTTCCCATCGTCATCATCGACGAAGATTTCCGTTCCGAGAATTCCTCGGGGCTTGGCATCCGGGCCATGGCCGAGGCCATCGAGAAGGAAGGCTTCGAGGTGCTGGGCGTGACCAGCTATGGCGATCTGTCGAAATTCGCGCAGCAGCAGTCGCGCGCCAGCGCCTTTGTGCTGTCCATCGACGACGAGGAATTCAGCCCCGGCCCCGATCTTGATCCGGCGGTCGTGAACCTGCGCAACTTCATCGAGGAAGTGCGCTGGAAGAACGAGGATGTGCCGATCTATGTTTACGGCGAGACCAAGACGAGCCGTCATTTGCCCAATGACATCCTGCGCGAGTTGCACGGCTTCATCCATATGTTCGAGGATACGCCCGAATTCGTGGCGCGCCATATCATCCGCGAGGCCAAGACCTATCTGGAAGGCATCCAGCCGCCGTTCTTCAAGGCGTTGCTGGATTATGCCGAGGACGGCTCCTACTCCTGGCATTGCCCCGGCCATTCGGGGGGCGTGGCCTTCCTCAAGAGCCCCATCGGGCAGATGTATCACCAGTTCTACGGCGAGAACATGCTGCGGGCGGATGTCTGCAACTCGGTCGAGGAGTTGGGGCAGTTGCTGGATCATAACGGGGCCATCGGCGCGTCCGAGCGCAATGCCGCGCGGATCTTCAATGCGGATCACTGTTTCTTTGTGACCAATGGCACATCGACATCGAACAAGATGGTCTGGCATCACACCGTGGCGCCCGGCGATGTGGTGGTGGTGGATCGCAACTGTCACAAGTCGATCCTGCACAGCATCATCATGACGGGTGCGATCCCGGTCTTCCTCAAGCCGACGCGCAATCATTGGGGCATCATCGGGCCGATCCAGCAAAGCGCCTTCGAGGTGGAGGCGATCAAGGCGCGCATCCGCGCCAACCCGCTGCTGGAGGGGGTCGATCCCGACACGGTCAAGCCGCGGATCATGACGCTGACGCAATCCACCTATGACGGGGTTCTGTACAACACCGAGACGATCAAGGGCCTGCTGGACGGCTATGTGGACAACCTGCATTTCGACGAAGCCTGGCTGCCGCACGCGTCATTCCATCCGTTCTATGGCAATTTTCACGCCATGGGGCGCAAGCGGGACCGGCCCAAGCATTCGGTGACATATGCGACCCAGTCGCTGCACAAGCTGTTGGCGGGGATCAGTCAGGCCAGTCACGTCCTGGTGCAGGACAGTCAGGACACGCCGCTGGACCGGCATCTGTTCAATGAGGCCTACCTCATGCACACCTCGACCAGCCCGCAATACAGCATCATCGCCAGCTGCGATGTCGCCGCCGCGATGATGGAGCCGCCGGGCGGCACCGCGCTGGTCGAAGAGAGCATCCTCGAGTCGCTGGATTTCCGCCGCGCCATGCGCAAGGTGGATGAGGAGTATGGCGATGACGACTGGTGGTTCAAGGTCTGGGGACCGGAGGATCTGAGCGAGGAAGGGATCGGCAATACGAAGGACTGGGTGCTCAAGCGGACCGATGCCGACGGGGTGCAATCCTCGGATGGCGAGGAGAGCTGGCACGGGTTCGGGGACATGGCCCCCGGTTTCAACATGCTGGACCCGATCAAGGCGACGATCATCACGCCCGGCCTCAATCTGGATGGCCGGTTCGAGGAGACGGGGATTCCCGCCTCGATCGTGACGAAATACCTGGTGGAACATGGTGTGGTCGTCGAGAAGACCGGGCTTTACAGTTTCTTCATCATGTTCACCATCGGCATCACCAAGGGCCGCTGGAACACGCTTCTGACCGCGTTGCAGCAGTTCAAGGACGATCACGCCAAGAACCAGCCGATGTGGCGCGCAATGCCCGAGTTCTGCGCCAAGCACCCGCGCTATGAGAATATGGGCCTGCGCGATCTGTGCCAGCATGTGCACCAGCAATATGCGAAATATGACGTGGCGCGGCTCTCGACCGAGATCTATCTGAGCGATCTGACGCCCGCGATGAAGCCCAGCGACGCCTATGCCCATATTGCGCGGCGCACCACGCAGCGGGTGCCGATTGATCAGCTGGAGGGGCGGATCACGACCAGCCTGGTGACGCCCTATCCGCCGGGTATCCCGCTGCTGATCCCCGGCGAGGTGTTCAATCGCAAGATCGTGGATTACCTCAAGTTCAACCGGGCCTTCGCCCGCGAATGCCCCGGGTTCGAGACCGATATTCATGGTCTGGTGCAGGAAGTGGGCGAGGATGGGACGATGCAGTATTTCGCGGATTGCGTCGCGGACTAGGCCTCTGCTGCACAGGCTGGCGCGGCACAGGCGTCCGGCATGAAAAAACCGGCCCGTTCGCACGGGCCGGATAGGGCTTGTCCGGGGTCAAGACCGCCTGACGGGGAGGGCGCCCGCGGCACGACCCGAAACGGGCAACGGGCGGTCAGCCGGTCGGGAGGAAACCGGCCGTCACGCCCCTGCCCTGCGCGGGCTTATTCCTGCGCTTCCTGCGATTCCTCGGTGATCGCCTGCCCTGCCGAGGACAGGTCACGCCCTGCCCCCTCGACGGTTTCACAGGCCACCAAAGTGCCGAAGGCCAGAACGGCCAGAACCAGTTTCGTCATCTGCATCATGTCACTCCTTCAATCCGGCCGCTGCTCTGCGGCTCTGGCTGATGAAACGCACGGCGCGCAGTCTGGTTCCCGCGCTGCGTCTATGGCGCGCGTAGGATACGGAAAAAGAGGGGTAAGGTGGCGGAGACGATGTCCCCCTAAAAGATTCCCTTAAGATATGATTATAAACGATTTTTTATTTATCAGAAAATATCATACCACATTCTCTACCACATCGAGCATTCATCAAGGCCGTTTTGACCATAACTGAGCACGGTGAAGAATTATCGCTTCATCATCCATTCTTGTAGTCACTATGGATGCGTAGGCGCTATGAGGCGAGGAAGCTGCGTCTGAATATCCTGCATCAATATCAAAGCGCATTCGACCTTCTCGCCCGTGTTCTGAAGTTCGAGCTGGCCCGCTTCGACTGCTTGCTGCCAGTCAAAGTGCTTTGAAAGGTATGCAAGCACATCCTTCTTGTAGTCCGTGTCCGGGTTCTGGAGGTGATCGCCCTTAGTCTCTAGCGCCACGATCCGACGGGTCTTGCCCTCACCTTCCACGGCGAAGATGAAATCCGGGTATATTCGGCCCCGCTTCCACCCCTGCAAACCGTAGTGAACCTTTGCCACGTTCCGGTGCCACCAATTGATTGCGGCATTGCCATCCAGCATGACGGCAACGCCTGCCTCGTCGCCATTCAGTTCAGCCTCATAGAAAGGTGCAAACAAACTCTTATCTACCGGCGTTCCATTCTGACCCGCCAAGACGCGCGCGCCAACTGCTTCCGTCGTGTCGACGGTATGCGGCATGCGCCAGTTGTTTCCGTCAAGGCGCAAGCGAAACTGGATGCGCCCCGATTGCACGTCCGCCTTGAATTGCACCTCTGCCCGGGAAGTCCTTTCAAGGTCCAAGCCTTTGCGTAGCTCGTCTATGATCAAACTGGAGAACCGACCCAACTTCTGTTCATCAAACCCTCGCGCACGTAACACAGTCAGCATGGTTTCGACAATGTCACGCCCAACAAAGGGATTAGGGACTAAGTCGGAAATCACGCGCACGGCGTAGGCAGGATCGAAAGCGATGACTTCATTGGACGCTTGGACAAGCTCTCCAATGATCGCCTGTTTGCCGCTTTCGGCCAATGTGATCCGTTGAAGCTGGGCCGTTACCGAAAGGGGGTTATCTGGGATCTTTGCCGCAATGGGCGCAGCGTCAAAACCGCGCCAGTCAATGTGCGCCAGAACATCGGTTTCATAATCCAGTTCGCGCGCCGAGGTGCCCTCGACCAACAAGACTTTCGGCAGGTAAATTTCCACCTTCTTGAAGGTATCGCGCCTCTCAATCTTGCGCGCGACCTTGTCCTTGTTCGCGTCACTACCTCCAACTACCGATAGAACCAGATCAGAAAGGCCATCTTGCTCCAGCCCCTTCTTGATTTGGCCAACAACCGCAGCCGTATCAGCCCTATGGGTTATGACATGGCACTCGTCCAACGCAGCCACGCCGGTTTTCACGCCATGCGGCTGGCGCAGGATACGCCCGACAAGCTGGGTCATTCCCGATAGGTTGGAGCTCGCGGCCAAGGAACACAGCACATAGGCGAATGGGCAATCCCAACCTTCTTGAAGTGCCGCTTTGGTGACAATGACCCTAACCCGGTTGGTGGGTGATAGTAGGTCCAGGTTCTCAGGTTGGTTCAGGTCGTTTTGTTCAGAGGTCTTGATGGCGATTTCAGCCTCGTCCAAGCCGGCCTTCAACAGCCATTCGCGCACATCGTCTGCATGGATGTGGACCCCGTCACGTTGATCTTTGCCGGTCCGCTCCACTTGAACCAGCAGGATCGGGCGGATGTAGCGCCCATTACCGGACCGCAGGGTTTCCGCTGCCTTTGCAAGCTCTTTCAGCTTGTCCAGCGCCACAGTCAGGGTGCCATGCCAATCCGTGCCCTGCCTTGGATCAAGGTTCAAGGGCATCTTGATCATGTCTTCTGCGTGTAGTTCGCGGCCCATCACTTCCACCAGCAAGTTCGCATGACGCGCCGGGCTTGTATCAGTGGCCCTCACGTCTTTTGGTGTCGCGGTCAGTTCCAGGACGAAAATCGGGTTGAACCCATATAGGGTTTTGTGGGCCAGATCGGACGTTGCTTTCTGGCCCTCATCCATCACGACAATCGGACGAATGAGGCGCAGCGCATTGCCAAGACTGTCTTTGACCATCGGGAACAAGCCCTGATAGCCATCCAGATTGGGCGTCTCTTCAAGCATGGCGGCATGGAGTTGTTGCTCACCTTCCGGCGGAAAGAATCCGTGCACGTCGCCTCGATCACGGAACATGCGCAAGGCTTCCTGCGTCTGGCGATTGGCGGCTTGCAACATCAGAACCATGACGCAAAGGTTCGCCTTCACATCATCCGCATGAAGGCGGTCTGTCTTTTCCATGACCTTGACCCGCCCCGCCGCAGCACGATCCAGCACCTGGCGATAAGGGTCTTGGCGGTCCTTCAAGCGTTTGAGGGTCTGGCTATAGATCGCTTCATTGGGCACCACCCAAAGCACAAAGCCGGTGTTGCGGCCAAGATAGCGGCCAAGGATGCGCGACACGGCATTGACGGCCAACCACGTCTTGCCGCCACCTGTGGGCACCTTGAGCGTGACGTTGGGCACCGGGCGACCTACGCCATCAGCGCGGGGGGAAAAGGGCACGGCGGCGCGGGACGCAGGCAAGCGATCGGCGGCTTGCAATGTGTCCCATGCGCCTTTCGTGTAATCTGGTATCGGAATCCCCAAAGTGGGGTTTTGCGCCGCGACAACGGCGACCTGATCAGCCTTTGCTTTTTCAGGTTTTAACGCATCCAGATAGGCGTCCAACGCGTCCAGAACCCTGACCTGATAATCCAGCGTCCGCATGGCTTATCCCCCGATACGGTAGAGGGCGAAGGGCAAGGGCACAAATTCGACGGGGATGTTCTGGCTATCCAGCATCTTCTGACTGACGTGCCGCGCCGGGGCAAATACCAGATGCGGCTTGTCCGGCTTGTCCGCCGCGATTTGTTTGGCAAGGGGCAAGGACAAAGCGGCTTCTGGCGTCTTGAGCCACTCCAGATCGGGGCGATAGATCAGCCAGAGGTGTTGGGCGTCGGTTTGACCAAGATAATGCGCGGCCTCATCTGCGCCGCCCGCATCCATCGGCTGGCTTGTCGCCATGTGGAACAGAACCGCGCCCAGCGCGTCCCATGCGGGCAGGGTTTCACCTGTCAAGATACGGTCAAGTTCGACCGGTTCGCCAAGCGTGCAATAGGTGAACGCGCCGCCTAGCCCTTCGGCTCGGTCTTTCACCGCCTTTTCGCCGGTGACGATCAGCTCGCCGTCCTTCACCTCTTTATTGATCCGGTCGTATTCATGGCTGTGCAGATTTTCGATTTTCTCGATACTATCTAAAATTCTTTGAGCGTTTCTAAATCTTGTCCACGTCAATTTAGTTCTTAGCAGCTCTGTTTTGCGCTTCCCTTCGAACTCGTATCCATTAATTACATTTCGTATTCGCTGCGCGGTCAAAGTATCAGCATACTCTTCCATCTCAACTAAAATGAAGCGACGCGCTCCTTGATCTACACTGTTCTCTGCTAAAACAGCATGTGCCGTAGTGCCGGACCCACCAAATGAGTCCAAAATCAGAAAATCCTTCCGCTCGAATAGTCGAATAATAAACTGAACAAGCTCAATAGGTTTCGGAAACGGGAAGTCTGCCCCAGGCAACACCTCACCGAACCGCTTTGTGCCATTGCTAGTATAAAAACCACCAGTCACCACTGAAGAAACATTCGTTCTTGCATCTAGAGCAGACAAGAAAGCCTTTCTTCTTGGTCGACCACTTTCATCTTCCGGCCAAATAATTCTATCTTCGTCAATAAGTGTCTGCATTGTAGATGGTTCGAAACGCCAACCCTTTGCAGGGCAACCATAGTTTGTTTTAGTGTCAGGGTTAATCAGATCATAGTGCAAATTCGGTCGTTTTTCCTTGGTAGCAAGCCCAACCATGTTAGCGCTAGCCCAAGGACCACGTATATCATTATCTGGATTCTTATAATCAGCAGCTGATCTCAATTCACCATCAAGCGGCGCGCCATAAATTAACACAAACTCATGGTCATTCGACAAACCATCTTCATTTCTATTATCCTTATTGTTTCGCGACTTCCAAATAAATTCTCCAATATAAAAATCTGCGCCGAAAACCTCATCACACATTAGTTTCAGGCGAGAATACTCGATCGAGTTTATTGAAACAAACATGACACCCTCTGGTGCCAACAGTTCCGAAAGCAGCCTTAGCCTCGGCCACATCATTGCGCACCACTTATCGTGCCGTAGGGCGTCATCGACCGCTATCGGATTCGCATCCAACCACTCCTTAATCATTGGCGCGTTTACATTATCGTTGTAGCTCCAATCCTTTGCACCAGTGTTATAAGGTGGGTCGATGTAGATGCAGTCCACCTTGCCCGCATACATCGGCAACAGCGCCTTGAGCGCGTGCAGATTGTCGCCCTGAACGATCAGGTTACCATCCATCCGCACATCGCCAATCCCTTTGCTGGCATCAGGCACCAAGGGGCGGAATGGCACAGCCAGGTGATGGTTGAAAACGAACTCCTTGCCCTTGAAATTCAGCTCGGTCATCTGGCCACCCCTGCGCGTTTTGTTGTTGACCCCTTTAGACCAACGGAACGCCCAAGCCGCAAGGGTCCAGTGGCAGGACTGGCGATGAACTGACGAGGACTCTTTTCACTTTCAATTAGCCTCTCCATCCACTATAAGCCTTATATCATGCATGGAGGCTTACATGGCGCAGGTAACATTGACGGAAGCTCTGCTCGAACAGTTGGGCAAGACTAAACATTCGAACACACATGCATGGATTGACGAGGAACATCGACTAGTGACGGGGCAGTATCCTAAAGCCACCGCATGGTTCGACTTTGGCGCTGAAAAGCTCGTCCAGTTCGATTTGGGTGAAGGATCGCAACCTCAGCCCAAGAAGTTCGTCTCCTTGCTCCACCAGACGAGCCGGAAAACGGAAGAAATTGATATAGAAACACCGTCCGCCATCTACCGTGTCGGCTCCTATACGCAGCTTATGGTAGTAGGCTTTGACCTGATAGAAGAACTGGTTCCCGGCGCTCACCAGAAGCTTGCTAATGACCCCAAGATGAAAGGCCGCGCCAAACGTCCCATCGCGGCTTCACACAGAGGGCTTTACGACGATCCGCACAAAGACGAGAAGTTTTCCGCCAAGCTGAAAAGCGGCTACTACGTCGCGACGAACAACAGGTCTGAGGAATCGTGGGGTTATGTCAAGAAGGCGGCAATCTCTGTGGGCTTGAAGTGGGGCAGGGACTTTTCTATCCGGAAGGCGACAAAAAAGACCGACGCCTAGATTTCCAGCGCGGCAATCAACAGCCGCGCTTGATCCCACCGTTCGCCGCCAACTGCTTCTGCATTAGCATTGCTGCCCTGAACCAGATCGCAAGCCATGGCTGCGCCATATATCGGATCGGTGTCATCTGGCGCTCAGCTAAGATGGGAAGATACGGATTGATCGGTTCATTACCTTCTAATGCGCAATGCCAAGTGGCCAAGCCTCAGTCGCCCTTCACCATCCGACTGATGCCAGCAGCCACCCCCAGCAAAACCATACCAAGTGCGATCCATCCTATTTCCGCCAAACCGAGGATGGAGCCTGAACCTGATTGCTGTAGCCCGAGGATTTCGCTGAAGCTGAAACCAAAAATGTCCTGCGCAATTTCCTCCATCCCAAGACTCCAGCCTGGGACAACCGCAAAGATCCCCAGAATGCCATTTTCGCTCAGAAGATCAGGCATTGCATAAAGAACAGGTATAAGCCCCCATGCGCGACTGACGACGAAGAGGAATGATGCCGCAGAGTCGCGGCCCATGCGCTTGAGGTGAGCCGACCAAGCATCCAAAAGAACCGCGATACCAAAGCCCGCAACGAAGGCAAACCAAAGCGAAGCAAAAATGGGGTCCATGTGCATCGTCCATACTCAAAATAAATGGTTCCAGGATTTTCAAATACTACAATCTCCCACCTACCTGAAAACAAACAAGTCCCCGCCCTTCTTCAAGCGGTCAGCAGCTTAGTGGCAAACTCGCCTGATCTGGTCTGTTGAACAAGTATTTTCGTCGCGAGCATTGCGCGCGGTCGCGGATGACTTGACGTTTTGCTGTTCAAGCTGGAACTCGTAGCGTTTTCTTAACAATTGACCTTTCCTCCAAAACCACACTCCAACCCAACGTAAAATATTTACTTTGACGATGGTGAGCCTATCTCGCCATGTTGCGGATCAGCTCCATCTGGCGTTCGGTTGTAACCGGAAGATAAGAGTTGATCGTCGTCGCCACGTTCTCATGCCCAAGGTTCAGGGACCATGCTTTGAACTCTTCCGGCGTATTGGTCAGCTCATTCCCCAGAATGGTCAGGGTCTTGCGAAAGGTATGGGGCGTGTATTCGGGCATCTGGACGGCGGCAAAGGCCCCGCGAACGATCATGTTCAGCTTGGCGGGATTGGCGAACCCTTCCCGCGCAAGACCGAGGTTGGTGAAGCCTTGCCCCTCGACAACGCCGACCCGCGCTTTAGGGAACAACGCATCCTCCGGCCCGAACAGTTTGACGTTGCGCAGGAAGGTCACATAGGCGGCGAAGCAGTCGCGATAGGCGGGATCGACCGGAAAGAACTGACACATGATGGTTTTAGCGTTCTTGGTGTTCACCTCGCGCGCATCCTGAAAGACATGGCCCAAATCGACGTTCACATGCTTGAGCTTGAGTGATGCAACCGCCCCATCCCGCGCTCCGGTCAGCATGAAGAACGCAAACAGCGCCTTGTCACGCTTCTGGAACTCGGTCTCGAACGGCATGGCCTGAAACGCATGGGCGGCTTGCTGCACAGAGGGATAGGGGATTGCCCGTTGTGTATGCGCCACCCGCCCTGCCTTCCGCGTGTTGTTGAAGTATTCAACATCCGCGTATGTCAGCACCCGCTTGAACCCCGCACGACTGACCAACCAATGAAAGAATGCCTTGACCAGCCGCAAAGTGGCATCGACCGTGGAGAAGCCCAGCGGCTTGCCAGTCTTGGCGTTCCTCTGCTTGTCCAGATAGGCTTTGAAGTCCGCCGCCTGTTGGCGATGGAACTTTTTGAACGGCTTGAACTTGGTGCTTTCCTCGAACCGCCGGATCGCTGCGCGCGCCTTGTCGATCGAAGTCGCGTCCTGCCCTTTTGCATGGCGCAAGTAGGTGGCGTATTCGTGTTTGATCCGCTCATTCTCTTCAACAAATCGGGTCATGCTGTCTTGTCCTTGTATCGCTGGCCATTGGCCTGTTTTCGTCCAATATTTCCGCCGGATTCAGTGGGCGTGCGGAAGTTATGGTTCACGCTAGGTTCGGAAGGTTCCTTTAGGGTCATTTCCTGTTGCGCGTGGCGATGGTCAGAACCGGGGCTAGTTCTTCACAGAGGGTCGGACTGGCGAACTTGCCGCAAACACCTTGGCATTCCTCGCAGAGGGCTTCCAGCCTGCCGCGCATGGACGTGTAAGGCAAATAGTCAGCCATGCCGCCATAAGCCCGACGTGGCGCGTTGCAGGTCATGCAAAGAAACTGATCGGGGGCCAAACAACGCTTCGGCTTGCCCCACCGCTCGTTCAGATAATCCTTCAAAGCAAAGCCCAAGATCAAATGCGGCTTTTGGCTGTCCAAGACGGGCAAACCAGATTGCCGCCACATCCGCACCGTCTGAACCGAAACGCCCAGCGCATCAGCCGCTTGCTCGTAGGTGTATTGGTTGTGGATTTTGACCTTGCGCGGCGAGATCCGCTTAGCCATCAGGCGCGACCGCCTTTTCCGGGTTCAACCCGGTTGGCGTCAGCCCATGCATTCAGGTCAGCACCGCGATAAATGATCTTTCGGCCAAGCCGATAGAACGCTGGACCCATGTTCTTGTGACGCCACTGCGCCAACTTTTCGCGGTCCCCGATCAGGTCAAGTTCGGGATCGCCAAGAACGTAGTTTCGATTTTGCTCGAAGAGGTTTGCCATGTGTCACCTACAATCAGTTGTGTTTGGTGACACCCAATATTCACACATTTGGTGTGTTGGGAACAACCGGGGCTACCTTGTTCCAAATTGGAAATCAACGCCTCGAAAGCTTGACTTTGCGAAATTTCAGTCTTCCGGCAAAAGCGTCATGCGCCCAGAGCTTTGAGATGTATTTCCGAATCGTCTCCGGCTGAGAACCTTCCAAGTGATAGATTTCGTTGTATGCGTTGAGGGCATCTTCTTGAATCTGCGTAAGGTGAAACCTGCTTTTCCAAGTAATAGAATGATAAGCATGCAACATACTCTGCACGTATGAGACAACGATTTGCGCGGTCAGACTATCGTTCCTGATCAATTCAGGACGCATCGGATAAATCTTTTCACACAACACGAACGTCAGAGCTTTGAGAGTGTCATCATGCGACCTCAAAGCTATCACCCAACACAAAGCCAGACCACCGCACCATCAGCAACCGCCGCTTTTCCAAAAGGTCTGATCGAGCATAGGCGCGCTCCACCTCGGACCCCACCTTATGCGCAAGGCTCATTTCTGCAACCTCACGCGGGGCGTTTGCCCACTCAGAAGCCCAATCTCGGAAGGTCGAACGGAAACCATGCACCGTAACGCCTTCAACTTGCATTCGGCGCAGCAACATCAACATTGCCATGTTGGACAAAGGCTTGTGCCGCTTTTGCCCCTCGAAGACGTAGTCAGACTGCATCGCGCGCAAGGGTTCAATGATTGCCAGCATTTCATCGGTTAACGGCACCCGATGGACCTCACCACCTTTCATTCGATCCGCAGGGCAGGTCCATAGCCGCGCTTGAGAGTCCACCTCATCCCAACGCATCATCAAAACCTCACTCGTGCGGGAACCTGTGAGACAAGTGAACATTAATGCCTTCGCCGCCATTGCATCACGCGCTTTCAGATCGCCATAGAAAGCAGGAACGTCTTGCCAAGCCATTGCCTTGTGGTGTTTCGGCTTGGCCTTCACTTTGGGCAAAACGCGCGCTTCATGAATTGCGGTCACCGGATTTTCACCGGATCGGAAGCCCTTGGACTTTGCGACATCCAGAACGACCTTGATCCGCTGCGACAATCGCCGCGCAGTTTCGTGCTTGTCAGTCCAGATCGGGGATAGGCACATCAAAACTTCTGGCTGGCTCACACTATCAATCGGCATCCGCCCGATCTTGGGAAAGGCGTAGTCGCGCAGGGTGTTGATCCACTGAGCGCCATGCTTTTCATTCTTCCATGTCGGCATCCGGTCGATATGGACTTGTCTGGCGACCTCTTCAAAAGTCGGTATGGCGCGGGTCGCATTGAAACGGGGATTCAAACCTTGCTTCGCCATGCGGCGGTATTCCAACGCCCGATCCCGCGCTTGGTTGAGCGTGACAATGTCTGCCCCGCCCAAACCAAAGTCGGTGCGAAGTGGCGCGCCCTTCGCGTTGCGTTGCCCCTTGACGACAACGCGAACGATCCAGCGGCGCGCCCCTGAAGGATCGACCACCAAATATAGCCCGCCGCCATCCCCATGCCGCCCGGTGCCCAAGTTCTCAACTAGCTTTTTGGTCAGCTTGCCTGTCAAAGCCATCATTCATACCACAATTCATACCACTCAAGAGGACAGTATGAGCGCAATCGAAACAAATCCAGCACAATCGTAACGGCTAGAAAAACCCAATAAAACAAAGAGAAAAGGCCGCCCAAGGCGACCCAGTCAAATCGGCAAAAAAGGTAAGGTGGCGGAGACGATGGGATTCGAACCCACGAGACCCTTTCGGGCCTACTCCCTTAGCAGGGGAGCGCCTTCGACCACTCGGCCACATCTCCGC
>JAMWZG010000589.1 GCA_024304855.1 Paracoccaceae bacterium | reverse complement strand
GAAAGGCCGAGGCGGGTCATGCCGCGCGCCTTGCCGGTGTCGCCGCCCGGACCGGTGCGCTGGATGACCGGCTCAAACGCGGCCCGGAGGGCTGGCGGCAAAGGCTGGCGCTAATCGAGGCGGCGGATCTCAGTTGGCTCAACGGTGACCGCATCGGTCCGGATCGGCTGGCGCTCTGGATCTCTCTGCGCCTGTCCGGAGTGCAGGACGATACCGGCGCGCTTGCGCGGGTCGGATGGGCGGTCAGACGCCTGACAGGCGACCCCGGACCGGAGGTTGACCTGTCCGCCTTCCTCGACCGCCGCGACCCCGAGAACATGGCGGATGAATCCGAACCCTTCGCAGAACGCGCCGGAAGCTGGCTGACCCTTATGGCGCAGGCCGCAGATCTGCACCCAATCACCCGCGCCTGCATGGGCTTTCACCTTTGGAGCCTTGCTGGCCTTGGGCAACAGGGCGACCGGATGGAAGCGGCCGTCACGGCGGCACGGATCGCGGCAAGTGATGGGCGAGGGGCCGTCTTTGCGCCGTTGACGATGGGCGGGGCAGGGGGACTGCGCGCTGGCGGCCCACCCGCTGACCGTCTGGTGCGATGGCTCGATGGGATGGAGAGTGCATGTCTGACCGCGATGCGTCAGCTTGACGACATCGAGGCATGGGCTGCGCGGGCAGAGACCGAGATGTCTCGGCTCTCAGGCAAGACCCCGCACGCCCTGCGCGTCGTGCTCGCCGAATGGCCGCTAGTCTCTGCGCCAATGGCCGAAACCCTCATCAAGGCCAGCCGCGCCGCTGTCCAACGCAACCTTGCCTGGATGGAAGCGCGCGGACTGATCCGCGAAATGACCGGGCAGGGGCGTTACCGGATATGGCGCGCTACAAACTGACAACACTTACTGTGGCACCAGCAGTTATGCAGCAGGATTGCCTAAACGTCTCTACACTCTCTCAGACCCACCGCTGCCTATTCTCGGATGGCCTCGACAATGCCTTATTACCGAACAAGGATGCGCCCGCCAGATACTGATCATAGGGAGCATAGCATGAATCCGTTGTCCCTTGCCTGGATCTTTTCCGGGCTGGCACTGGGCGCTCTATTTGGTCAACTGGTCCTGGGAGATCTCGTAATTGGTATGGGATTTGGTCTGAGCTGGGGGATCATGCTTTTTTCCTCTTCGGCAAGCGATGAGGTGCCGCCGGGAAAACG
>JAMWZG010000588.1 GCA_024304855.1 Paracoccaceae bacterium | reverse complement strand
CGCCCGCCATTGGCGCGGACCGCCATCTCCATACCAAGACGGTAATCGAAGACGAAGATCCGCGCCCCTGCGCGACGGGCTTGGGTCATCAGAAAGGCCGAAAGCACCGATTTGCCCGACCCGGGCCGCCCCATGATCAGGGTATGGCCGCTGGTCGGTTCTTTGTCGGGCGATCCCTGCTCGTGATAGGAAAATCGGTAGGCGCTTTGCTCGGGCGTAGGCAGATAGGTGATGACCCGGCCCCAGGGGGTAAGTGCTGCGGGTTTGCCGAGCTGCGTTCGGTGGAAGGCCGCGAAATCCGCGAAGTTGCGATTGGTGACGGCGCTCGCGCGGACGCGCTTGGGCTGGTTGCCGGGATGCTGGCTGAGGTAATGGGCCTTTGCGGCGACCCGCTCACCGATCATCTTCACGCCTTCGGTCGCGGCGGCGTTCACGATTTCGGCGCTGAGCGTCTGCAGCTCATCCAGCGTTTCGCAGAAGAGCGTCACGACCATATGGTGTTCGCCGAAGCTTTGGCGCTTGGCCTCGAGATCATCGGCGGCGATATCGAGGGCTTCCAGGAGCGAGAGGGCCGCGTCCTGGCTGGCCTGCATCTGGCGCTTTTGCCGTTTGATGCGGCCCGCCATGAGGTTCGAATTGATCGGCGTGAAGGAGTGCGTCACGATCATGTCGACCGGCAGGTTCAGCATGTCGAACATGGTGCAGGAGGTGCCTTCCGAGTATTCCCCGATGGTGAAACTCTTGCCGTAGCGATGCCCCACGACGCCTTCCGAGAGCTCGAAATGGTCGCCGTGATACGTCACGCGGGTATTGGCGACGTTGAAGGACAGAAAGCCGTAGGTGTTGGCCGGGTAGAGCGGCAGCTCGGTGCCCGTGTTAAGCGCGCCCAGAAACCCCACCAACTCCCCCGATGCGGCCGAGAGGACCCGCGGCTTGAGCTCGGTGAGGCCAGACAGAAAGACGTTCACGGCCTCGCCCAGTCGCTGCAGGCGTTTGCGGGTCTCCTCTTTCAGGCGGTCCGGCGCGCTGCGGCTGAGGAACGGCAAGAGGCTTTTCGGGGGCGGGCGGTGAATGACGGTGAGCGTCAGGGTCTTGTCGCGGAGCCCGCTGGTCTCGAGTTTCGCGCGCCAGCGCCGGTCGACCTCGCCTGCGAAGCTGTCCTCACGGATGGGGTCGAGATCAGGTTTGATGGCCTTGGAGACCT
>JAMWZG010000587.1 GCA_024304855.1 Paracoccaceae bacterium | reverse complement strand
TTCTGGACATCATCTGCTATCGCCGCTTCGGGCATAACGAAGGCGACGAGCCGATGTTCACCAACCCGATCATGTATAACAAGATCAAAAAGCAGAAGACCACGCTCAGCCTCTATACCGAGCGTCTGGTTAAGGACGGCCTCATCCCCGAGGGCGAGATCGAGGATATGAAAGCCGCGTTCCAGGCCCGCCTGAACGAGGAGTTCGAGGCTGGCAAGGATTACAAACCCAACAAGGCCGACTGGCTGGACGGGCGCTGGTCGCATCTGGACCGCCGCGATCAGAAGAAATACCAGCGCGGCAAGACCGCCATCAAGCCCGAGACGATGGAGCAGGTGGGCGCCGCCCTGACCCGCGCCCCCGACGGCTTTCCGATGCACAAGACGGTCGAGCGTCTGCTGGACACCCGCAAGAAGATGTTCGACACCGGCGAAGGCTTCGACTGGGCCACGGGCGAGGCGCTGGCCTTCGGCTCGTTGCTGCTCGAAGGCTATCCGGTCCGCCTCTCCGGTCAGGACAGCACGCGCGGCACCTTCAGCCAGCGTCACTCGGCCCTGATCAATCAGGACACCGAAGAACGCTACTACCCGCTGAACAACATCCGCGAGGGTCAGGCGCGGTATGAGGTCATCGACTCGATGCTCTCGGAATATGCGGTGCTGGGTTTCGAATACGGCTATTCGCTGTCCGAGCCCAACGCGCTGGTGATGTGGGAAGCGCAGTTCGGCGATTTCGCCAATGGCGCGCAGATCATGTTCGACCAGTTCATCAGCTCGGGCGAAAGCAAATGGCTGCGCATGTCCGGCCTCGTCTGCCTGATGCCGCATGGCTATGAAGGCCAGGGCCCGGAACATTCCAGCGCCCGTCTGGAACGCTTCCTCCAGATGTGCGGTCAGGATAACTGGATTGTCGCCAACTGCACGACCCCGGCCAACTATTTCCACATCCTGCGTCGCCAACTGCATCGAACTTTCCGTAAACCCCTGATGCTGATGACGCCGAAATCCCTGCTGCGGCACAAGCTGGCCATCTCGGATGCGGCCGATTTCACCACCGGCTCCAGCTTCCACCGCGTGCTCTGGGATGATGCGGAAAAGGGTCACTCCGACACGAAACTGGCGGCTGATGACAAGATCAAGCGCGTCGTCATGTGCTCGGGCAAGGTCTATTACGACCTGCTGGAAGAACGCGACGCCCGCGGGATCGACGACATCTACCTGCTGCGCA
>JAMWZG010000586.1 GCA_024304855.1 Paracoccaceae bacterium | reverse complement strand
GACCGCCAGCCGCAGCCCCGGCTCATCCCCCGCCTTCAGCGCGGCGATGATCAGCCGGTGGTAATGCGGCGGATCGCGCCGCTTCAGCCGCACATATAGCGCCCGCATCGTCGGCCCCATCTGCAACCACACCGTCTCCGCCATCGCCAGCATCGCAGGCGCCTGCGCCCTCAGATAGAGCGTGCGGTGAAACTCCAGATTGGTGCGGATATACGCCACCGCATCCTGCCGCAGCGCCGCATCACCCACGGCGGCGTTGATCGTCTGCAACCGCTCGATCAGCGCCATATGCGCGCGGGGCAGGGCGCGACTGGCCAGCTCCACCTCGATCAATGACCGCAGCGCGGCCAGCTCCTCGATCCGCTCGTTGCTCAGCTCCGGCGTGGACACCCGCCCCGAGGAGGACAGCGTCAGCGCCCCTTCTGCCACCAGCCGCCGCACGGATTCCCGCGCAGGCGTCATCGACACGCCGTATTCCTTGCCGATCCCGCGCAGCGTCAACGCCTGACCGGGCGCAATATCGCCATGCATGATCCGGCTGCGCAGCCCGCGATAAACGCGGTCATGGGCATTGGGCAAAGGATCAGGGCGGGGCGCAGGGGGCAACATCCCCTCATGTGATCACAAACCCCGGCAAGGTCAATCACCCATCAGGCGCCCATCAATCGCCAAACCGATAGCGGTGCAGATCACCCCCCTTGTCGCGCAACCACCGCCGCGGCGCGCGGTAATCGCCGTAAAGCCGCGTCACCACCGCCCAGAAGGCGTCCGAATGGTTCATCTCGGCCAGATGCGCCACCTCATGCGCCGCCACATAGGCCAGCACCTCGGGCGGGGCCATCACCAGCCGCCAGGAATACATCAGCCCGCCATCGGCGGTGCACGATCCCCAGCGCGACCGCGTATCGCGCAACGTCAGCCGCGCATAGCCCCGCCCCAGCCGCCCCGCATAATGATCCGACGCCGCCGCCAGCCGATCCCGCGCCGCCTGCTTCATGAACCCCGCCAGCCGCGCCGCCACCCGCGCCGGATCGCCCGGCACCAGCAGCACCTCCGCCTCGGCCCGCACCAGCCGCCCCGGCCCGCTTGCGATTCGCAGCATCCGCCCCTCGAAGGGCACCACGCTCCCGATGCCGACACCCGCCACCACCGGCTGCGCCGTCAGATGATGCCGCAGCCAGTCGGCCTTCTCCTGCGCAAAGGCCAGCGCCTCGCGGTCAGGGGTGCGCA
>JAMWZG010000585.1:1032-1239 GCA_024304855.1 Paracoccaceae bacterium | reverse complement strand
TGGCAGCACAGATGCAGGTCGCTTTGGCGCAGATGCCCGCGCTTCCGGGAAAGTTCGGCTTTGCCGTCGATACCGGACCCGCGCCCGTCCTGTCTGGCATCGCCGCCGATATCCGGGCCGAGCGCGCGGCGGATGGCCAGCTGATCCTTCGCTGCGTAGGGGCCGCCCTTGGGGCGCCGGTGACCGATCTGGCGGTGGCGGCGGTGG
>JAMWZG010000585.1:0-1022 GCA_024304855.1 Paracoccaceae bacterium | reverse complement strand
TGGCGGGCAGGCTTGCCCCGGCCCCCGCCGCCGCGCCGCCCGGCCCTGGCCTGCGGGCCGAAGGCGCGCTTCTGGGCTTTGCATTTGGCCGGATGCAGGCCGAAACGCTGGCCGCCCTTGCCGCGCTTGGCCCCTTGCGCGTCACGCCTTGGCGGATGCTGCTGGTGCAGGGCTTGCGCCAGCTGCCGGACCTTCCCGATGTGATCCGCGCCGCGGGTGATCCCATCCGCCGGGTCGAGGCCTGTTCCGGCGCGCCTGCCTGCCTCCAGGGGCTGGCCCCGGTGCGCGATCTGGCCCGCAGGCTTGCGCCGCAGGTGCCGCCGGGCAAGCGGCTGCATGTCTCGGGCTGCGCCAAGGGGTGCGCGCATCCGGGGCGGGCCGACATCACCCTTGTGGCCACCGCCGCGGGCTTTGACCTGATCCGCAACGGCACTGCCGCCGCCCAACCCGACCTGCGGGGCGTGCCCGCCGATGTGATTGATCTGAAGGGGCTTTTCTGATGCCACATCTTTATGAAAAGGACGGGGCGGCGATCTACCTTCAGTCCTTTGCCACCATCCGGGCCGAGGCCGATCTGGCCGCCTTTACCCCCGAGGAAGAGGTGGTGGTGGTGCGCATGATCCATGCCGCCGGGATGGTGGGGCTGGAAAGTCAAGTCCGGTTCACCCCCGGCATGGCGCTTGCCGCGCGCGCCGCACTCGAGGCGGGTGCCCCCATCCTGTGCGATGCGCGCATGGTCAGCGAAGGCATCACCCGCCCGCGCCTGCCCGCCAACAACGAAGTGATCTGCACCTTGCACGACCCTTCGGTGCCCGCCCTTGCCGCCCGCATCGGCAACACCCGCTCGGCGGCGGCGGTCGAGCTGTGGCGGCCGCATCTCGCGGGCGCGGTGGTCGCCATCGGCAATGCGCCGACGGCGCTGTTTCACCTGCTCAACATGCTGGAAGATCCCGATTGCCCACGCCCCGCCGCCATCATCGGTTGCCCGGTGGGGTTCATCGGTGCCGCCGAATCCAAGGCCG
>JAMWZG010000584.1:990-1244 GCA_024304855.1 Paracoccaceae bacterium | reverse complement strand
CCCCATCAAACTCAATAAACGGAAAATCAAAATGATACCCAACCGATCTTATCGGTCAGGGCGCACGTCGCATGCTTTGCGGCAGTCCCTGATCCTCTTCACCACTATCGTGCTTATGCTGATCGCATTCGCGACCTCTGCCTATGCGCATGCCGTCACCCCCGGCGACGCCGGCTATATCCAGGAGATTTTCGGGGTTCATATCATCTCGTTCATCTATCTGGGCGCAAAGCACATGATCACTGGATATGACC
>JAMWZG010000584.1:0-980 GCA_024304855.1 Paracoccaceae bacterium | reverse complement strand
TGCTCGGCGTCGTCTTCTTCCTCTACCACATGAAGGACGTGGCGATCTACGTCAGCATCTTTGCCGTCGGCCACTCCGTCACCATGATCGCGGGCGTCTGGTTTGGCTGGGGCATCAACGCGTATATCATCGACGCCATCATCGGCCTGTCAGTCGTCTACAAGGCGCTCGACAACCTTGGCCTCTATCAGAAATGGCTCGGGTTTCAGCCGAACACCAAGGCCGCAACCCTGATCTTCGGCTTGTTCCACGGCACCGGACTCGCGTCAAAAATCCTGGATTATCGTTTGTCCGAAGACGGGCTGCTCGCGAACCTTCTGGCCTTCAACTTAGGGGTAGAGGTGGGTCAGCTTCTGGCGCTCTTCGTGATCCTTATCGTCATGGGATACTGGCGCCGCAGCCCCAACTTCATGCGTCAGGCTTCTGTCGCTAACATCATCATGGTCGGCCTTGGCCTTCTGCTCACCTACCAGCAGATCGCAGGCTATATCGCCAGCACATAGAGATTGGAAAGAACAATGAACAACGCACCAAAACCCAATATCGAAGACCTGCCAACCCCGGCTCAACTGCGCCGGTCCACGATCATTGCCAGCCTGACGGCAGTGGCCATCGGCGTCATGGTCTACCTGCCCGCCGAATACGGCACCGACCCCACAGGCGTAGGGAGCATTCTTGGCCTGTCGGAAATGGGCGAAATCAAGCAGCAGCTTGCCGCCGAAGCGGCGGCGGACGAAGCGCTTCATGGCAACGATGACAGCTCATCTCTGATGAATGATATCTTCGGCCTGTTTGTCGGGGCAGCACACGCGCAAGAAGCCTGGCAGGACGAGATCACATTTACCCTCGCTCCCGGCGCATCCACCGAGATCAAGGCCACGATGGAGGAAGGTGCCACTATGAACTACGCATGGGTCGCCACAGGCGGGCGCATCAACTTCGATCTTCACGCTCATGCAGATGGTGAGGAAGTGACCTAC
>JAMWZG010000583.1 GCA_024304855.1 Paracoccaceae bacterium | reverse complement strand
CGCCGCACCGATGGCGGCCTCGTCGGCCCCCTCACCGCCAGCGTGATCGAACAGTTCAAGGTCGATCTGGCCGTGATCGGCTGCTCGGCCATGGACATCGACGGCGATCTGCTGGATTTCGACGTGCAGGAAGTCAGCGTCAGCCAGTCCATCATCCGGCAGGCCCGCCGCACCTGCCTTGTCGCGGATCACTCCAAGCTGCAACGCGCCGCCCCCGCCCGCATCGGCTCGCTGCGCCAGATCGACCGCGTCTATACCGACCAGCCCTTCCCGCCCGACCTGACCCGCGCCTGCGCCGACTGGGGCACCGAAATCACCGTCTGCGCCCATCATCAGACCTGAAGCGCCCAAAAAACAGGCACAGCGCACAGCCTTTACGCGCCCCAAACCCCCTGTTTTGCGATTTTCATTTGCCGCTCAGAAGGTTGACGGGCCATCTTTGCAAAGACCGCTCCCTCCTCTAACGTGGACCCATGGACAAACAAAGCCGTTTCTTTGACGAGATGTTCGACAGCGCCGGTCAGGCCCGACAGCCCTATGCGCGCTACAACGATTGGTTCCAGACCGAGGATGTCCGCCACCTCCGGCGCAAATCCGAAGAGGCCGAGGCGTTCTTCCGCCGCATCGGCATCACCTTCAACGTCTATGGCCAGCAGGAAGCGGATGAGCGGCTGATCCCCTTCGACGTGGTCCCCCGCATCATTTCCGCCCGCGAATGGGCCCGGCTCGAGGATGGCATCGCCCAGCGTGTCCGCGCCATCAACGCCTTCCTGCATGACATCTATCACCGGCAGGAAATCCTGCGCGCCGGCCGCGTCCCCGTGGACCTGATCGCGCGGAACGAAGCGTTCCTGCCCCAGATGATCGGCGTCAACCCGCCCGGCGGCGTCTATACCCATATCGTCGGCACCGATCTGGTGCGCACCGGCGAAAACGAATTCTACGTGCTGGAAGACAACGCCCGCACCCCCTCGGGTGTCAGCTATATGCTGGAAAACCGGGAAACCATGCTCCAGATGTTCCCGGAACTCTTCACCCGGCTCAAGGTGCGCCCCGTCTCCAGCTACCCGCAAAACTTGCGCCGCTCCCTCTCGGACTGCGCCCCCCCCGCCTTTGACGGCGACAAACCCGAGGTGGCGGTCCTCACGCCGGGCATCCACAACTCGGCCTATTTCGAACACGCCTTCCTCGCCGATCAGATGGGCGCCGAACTGGTGGAAAGCCACGACCTGCGCATTCAGGGCGGCCGCGTC
>JAMWZG010000582.1 GCA_024304855.1 Paracoccaceae bacterium | reverse complement strand
CCCATCATCATGCCCCCTTTGGGGCACATGCCCCTGTCGGTGGCATGTCTGATGACCGGACGGTTCGCGCGTGCCATTCCCCTCGCCCCTGACAGTCACATGCCGCAAGACCTCCACCCTCCGGGGCTTGGGTTGCGCCGCTGTGCAATTGGAAAACATGGCCAAGAAAATGCTGATCGACGCCACACACGCGGAAGAAACCCGCGTTGTCGTGGTGGATGGAAACAAAGTCGAAGAGTTTGATTTTGAATCCGAAAACAAACGCCAGCTTGCTGGTAACATCTATCTGGCAAAGGTAACGCGGGTCGAACCCTCGCTTCAGGCGGCCTTTGTGGATTACGGCGGAAACCGGCATGGTTTTCTGGCCTTCTCGGAAATCCACCCGGATTACTACCAGATCCCCGTCGCCGACCGTCAGGCGCTGATGGAGGAAGAACAGGCCTATGCCGATGCGCAGCGGCGCGAGGACGAGGAAGAAAAGCCCCGCTCCAACCGCTCCCGCTCGCGTTCCGGCTCTCGCAGCCGGTCGGAATCGGTGCGCAGCGATGATGCTGTCGCCACCCGCGAGGCCGAGGGCGATGAGATCGCCGGGATGGAGACGATTGATCTTGAAGAGGGGGACGTGTCCGAGGGCACCTCTCCGATGGAGATCGTGACCGAAACGCCGGTCGAGGAACCGGCCGATCTGTCTGACGACAATGACGATGATGACGATGGCGCGGTCGAGACGATGGAACGCGACGACAGCATCGAATCCGTCTCGGATGATGATGATGCCGAGGATATTCGCCCGGTGCGCAAACCGCGCGCGCGGCGTTACAAGATCCAGGAAGTCATCAAGGTGCGCCAGATCCTGCTGGTGCAGGTGGTCAAGGAAGAACGCGGCAACAAGGGTGCGGCACTGACCACCTATCTGTCGCTGGCGGGCCGCTATTGCGTGCTGATGCCCAACACCGCGCGCGGTGGTGGCATTTCGCGCAAGATCACCAATGCGGTGGATCGCAAGAAGCTCAAGGAAATCGCGACCGAGATCGACGTGCCACGCGGCGCGGGTCTGATCGTGCGCACGGCCGGTGCCAAGCGCACCAAGACCGAGATCAAGCGCGACTATGAATACCTGCTGCGCCTGTGGGAGCAGATCCGGGAGTTGACGCTGAAATCGGTGGCGCCTGCGAAGATCTATGAAGAGGGCGATCTGATCAAACGCTCGATCCGCGATCTTTACAGCCGCGAGATCGACGAGGTTCTGGTCGA
>JAMWZG010000581.1:623-1256 GCA_024304855.1 Paracoccaceae bacterium | reverse complement strand
CGCGAAGAGATGCGTCTGCATCGAGCGGGTTATGCGGACCAAACCGCCTGCAAAACGCGGCTCGGGGTCCAGCGTCATGCCCACCTCGGCGCGGGTGTCATCGCCCAAGGGCAGCCTGTCACCGGGGCGCAGCGCGCGGCCGATGCCTGCGGCCAGATGCGCCGCGCGCGCGCCCAGCACTGTTTCCGTTGCAACCCCACCGCCCAGATGCAGATAGCCATAGAGGCCGCGCAGGACCGCGCCAATCTCCAGCCGTTCACCGGCGCGCAGCAGGTGGCTGGCGTTCCACGCGACCGCCTGCCCGTCGATGCTGGCCTGCATTGGCGCGCCGGTCAGGGCGATGCGGGTATCTTCCGTCACCTCGAATGTGCCGCCCATCCCGGCCATTTCCAGCGCCGCATGGCTGGCCGGCTGGCGCAGCAGCGCCGCCCCTTCGGCCAGCGCCACGGGATCGGCCGCGCCCCCCTGCGACAGGCCCTGCCCCAGCAGCCCCGGACGGCCCCGGTCCTGCACCGTGACCTGCGGCCCTGTGCGGTGGATGATCAGTTGCCGTGTCATCGGATCACCTCCACATCCGCACCGCCCTGGCCGGTCTGATCTGCGGCGCGGATACGCTCCAGCTCGGCGGGGGGG
>JAMWZG010000581.1:0-615 GCA_024304855.1 Paracoccaceae bacterium | reverse complement strand
GCACCGCCCTGGCCGGTCTGATCTGCGGCGCGGATACGCTCCAGCTCGGCGGGGGTGATCGCGCGCAGCGAGATTTCATCGCCGGGGCGCAGCGCAAAGGGATCCTCCGCCTCGGGGCGGAAGCAGCGGAAGGCGGTCTGGCCGATATGCCGCCAGCCGGTCTGGGTGGGGGCGGAAAAGATGATGAGCTGCCGGATCGCCACCACCAGCGCCCCCTCGGGCACGCGCGGGGTCAGCGCGGTCTGGCGCGGGATGTCCCATTCCGGCCCCAACTCGCCCGTATAGGGCTGGCCCGGCGCGAAACCGATGGTCAGCACGCGGGGGCGCGCGGCGGTCAGGCTGTCGATGGCGGCCTGCGCGGACAGGCCCGCCGCTTGCGCCGCCTCGTCGAACTGGGGCGCAAGGTCGGTGCCGAAGACGCAAGGGATGCGGAAATGCCGCCGCCCGCCCGGCAGATCGGCGCGGGTCCAGTCCTGCGCGCCCAGCAGCGCATCCAGATGCGCGCGCAGCGTGGCATGGTCCAGATGCAGCGGATCGAAGCGGACAAAGGTCGAGGTGAGCGAGGTCGCCACCTCCTCGATCCCGTCCAGCGCCTCGGCCTCGACCTGTCTCTTA
>JAMWZG010000580.1 GCA_024304855.1 Paracoccaceae bacterium | reverse complement strand
TTTTTGGCGCTGGGGGATGGCGCTGTCCCTGCGCGGGGCTTTGCCGCATTTTCGGAATGCAGGGCGTGACACTCCGGCCAAGGCGGGTTAGCGTGCCGCCATTGATGGAGGATGCGCCCCATGTATCGCGGGATCTGGTTTACCTGAGCACATAAGCCCGGCTGCCGGGCCTCGCGGGTGCGCTTGCGTGCCCTGTCCTCGTGTATCCAAATCCTTAAGGCATCTTCCATGTTCCGATTCTTTGAAAATCTTGTCGATCCCTATGGTCCCTATGCGCAGAAGGACCATCCGCCGCAGACGCTCTGGCGGTTCATGCTGGATTATGCGCAGCCCTTCAAAGGCGTGTTCTGGATCACCGGCATCACATCCGTTCTGGTGGCGGCGGTCGAGATTGCGCTGATCTGGGTGATGGGCTGGATCGTCGATCTGTTGCAGGGTGATCCGGCCGAGGTCTGGGACATGCATGGCGTGACGCTGATCGCGTTGGTGGTGTTCATCCTGATCCTGCGCCCGGCCATTCAGGCGGCGAATGTCTTGCTGCTGAACAATACGATCCTGCCCAATTTCGGCACGCTGATCCGCTGGCGCGCCCATGCCCATGTCCTGCGGCAATCGGTGGGCTGGTTCGAGAATGATTTCGCGGGCCGTATCGCCAACCGGATCATGCAGACGCCACCTGCGGCGGGCGAGGCGGTGTTTCAGGTGTTCGATGCGATCACCTTCTCCATTGCCTATATCGTTGGCGCGGTGGTGATTCTGGGGCAGGCGGATGCGCGGCTGATGCTGCCGCTGCTGGTCTGGCTGGTGGCCTATGCCGCGCTGATGCGCTGGGCGATCCGGCGGGTGCAGCCTGCCTCCGAGGCGGCGTCGGATGCGCGCAGCGCGGTGACGGGGCGGGTGGTGGACAGTTACACCAATATCCATTCGGTCAAGATGTTCGACCAGCACGGGCGCGAGCTGGCCTTTGCCCGCGAGGCGATCGAGGAGGCGCGGATCACCTTTCAGGCCGAGATGCGGCTGTATTCGAAGATGGATTTCGGGCTGGTCTTCCTGAACGGGTTGCTGATCGTGGGCGTCGTGGGCTGGGCCATCTGGCTGTGGATGCAGGGGCAGGCGAGCGTGGGGGCGGTGGCGGCGGCGACCGCCCTGACGCTGCGGCTGAATGCGATGACGGGCTGGATCATGTGGGCGCTGACCACGTTTTTCCGCCAGTTGGGCGTGGTGGCCGAGGGGATGCAGACCATCGCGCAGCCGATCAC
>JAMWZG010000058.1:12385-14473 GCA_024304855.1 Paracoccaceae bacterium | reverse complement strand
CTGCTGGTAATAGGGATCGGGGTTGAACAGGTTGTCGCCCACGTCTTCCAGGATCACGTTCAGGAATTCGCCCGTCATTTCCGTGCGATAGGCCTGACCATAGGACATGGAGGTGACGTTGTGGATATCCTCGCGCGTGATGTCCTGCCCCGGCAGGATCGACGGTCCCCAGCGCACGCCGGGCGACATGGCGATGTCGGCCTCGCGCTCGGTCATCAGGGCGTCGCAGATCAGATCGTCCCATGTGCCGTTGAAATTGCCGCGCCGATACAGCAGCGAGTCCGCCTTGCCGATCACCTCGGTCAACTGGTCCAGATAAGGGGCGCGCTGCTCGTCGATCACGGCGGCCACATCGGCATCCGGCGTGATCACATCGCTGAAAATCGGGATCAGCTTGTGACGGAAGCCCATCATCCGGCCATCGCGCACGTCCAGATCGACGCGTGAGACGAATTTGCCGTTCGACCCGGAGGCGATCAGGATCGTCTCGCCCACCAGAACAGGCTCAGGCAGCGCATCATGGGTATGCCCGGTCAGGATCACGTCGATACCTGTGACGCGGGCGGCCATCTGCTTGTCCACGTCAAAACCGTTATGGCTCAGACAGACCACCAGCTCCGCCCCTGCGGCGTGCACCTCATCGACCACCTCCTGCATCCGCTGGTCGCGGATACCAAAGCTGTATTCGGGGAACATCCAGCCGGGGTTGGCGATGGGCATATAGGGGAAGGCCTGCCCGATCACGGCGATCTTGACCCCGCCCCGCTCGAACATCTCATAGGGTTTGAAATCCTCGGAGGGCTCATCCCATTCGGCGTCAAAGATATTGGCCCCAAGGGCCGCGAAGGGCAGACCGTTCACGATCTCGCGCACCCGCTCGGTGCCAAGGGTGAATTCCCAGTGAAAGGTCATCGCATCCGGCTTCAGCGCGTTCATCACATTGACCACGTCCTGCCCGGCGGTCTGGTGACAGGTATAGGAACCGTGCCATGTGTCGCCGCCATCCAGCAGCAGCGCATCGGGCCGCTCGGCCCGGATCGCGTTCACGACCGTTGCGACACGGTCCATGCCGCCCATCCGGCCATAGGTCTGGGCCAGTGCCGTGAAATCATTGTAGGTCAGCGCATAGGCCGAGGGCGAGCCATCCTCGATCCCGTAAAGTTTGCGGAAATCGGCGCCGGTGATATGGGGCACATGGCCCTTGTTGGCCCCCACGCCAAGGTTCACCTCGGGTTCGCGGAAATAGATCGGCTTTAACTGCGCATGGATGTCGGTGATATGGATCAACGAGACATTGCCGAATGTGTCGAACTGCAACAGCTGATCCTGTGTCAGCGCCTGTTGCGCGGCCAGACGGGACCAGTTGCCGAAACCCGATGCGCCCACCAGCGCGGATGCGGCCATGCCGGCCTGAAGAAAATCACGGCGAGAGATCATGTGACCCAGGCTCCGATAGTTTGAGTGTTTCCATACCACTGCCCCGGTGGGCCAGTGATCCGGCCGCAGGGGCCATTCTTGACGTTCAGGTGCAAGCAGAAGGGCCAGGGGGCGAACACGCCGCCCCCGGCATAGGGTCAGTTGCGGACCGACGGTCCTTCGACCGACAGGCCATTGCCGCGGCTGGCCACATAAAGCTCCAGCGCCACGAATTCGGGGCTGCCCGCGTCGAATGTATGACCGCGCGTGTCACGAATGCAGCCGCGGAAACGGTCATGCGTCTGGTTCAGCTTGGCATTCTTCAGACGATAGGTCGGGAACCCGTTGATCTGCCCCTGGCTCAGGTGATCGGCACGGATCATGTTGCCATAGTTGTCCTCGTGGCAATTGGCACAGGACAGTTCCAGCTGACCGTAGCGGGTGTAGTAGATTTCCTTGCCCGCTTCCCATGTCGCCTGCACCGGGCCATCGATCGCCACATCCACCGGCATCCCGCGCGACTGCACGGAAATCAGGGCTTCCATATTGGTCATCTGGGTGCTGGTGTATTTATAGGGCTCGGCCTTCATGTTGGTCTCGCGGCAGTCATTGATCTGCATCGCAAGGGTGCGCACTTCCTGCGCCGCCTCGTTCCACTTGGGGTAAACCGCG
>JAMWZG010000058.1:11831-12375 GCA_024304855.1 Paracoccaceae bacterium | reverse complement strand
TTCATGCTTTCCGTCACATCCTCGTGGCAGGACGCGCAGGATTTGCCCGCCTCGCCCTCGACCTTGTTCCACTGGTCCAGACCAAGATCGGCAAAGATCATGCCGGGGTTGTCGAAATCGTCCATCTGAAGCGCCTGTGTCTCATCCTCGCGGAAGCGCCAGCCAGAATAGATCGTGTCCAGCACATCCGACAGATGCGCGGGTGCTTCGGTTTCCGTGACCGACTCGGTCTCGCCATTGAACACCAGCTGATCCTCGTCAGGATCGGCCAGTGTCAGTGCCGGAACCGAAAGAAGCAGTGCGGCCATCGCCGTCATTGCCTTGAATTTCATGGTATGCCCTCCCTTTTGGCTGCCCTGGGCGCGGCTCCTTGATCGGCCGCGCCCGGGGATCTCGCTGATGCGCCCGGTTCAGGCGATGGCGACGGATTTGACGTCCTCGTAGACCGAGCCGTCATCGTCATACCAGGTGAATTTCAGATCACCGGCTTCGGGGATCACGGCCTCGAACTCGAAATACGGGTTGGTCGAGATCGCGGGCTCCA
>JAMWZG010000058.1:9826-11821 GCA_024304855.1 Paracoccaceae bacterium | reverse complement strand
TGATCAGGGTCTTCAGAACGACCGCCTCGCCGGCCGCTGCCGAGCTGGGGGCCTTGACGCGGGGTTTTACGCCTTCTGCCATTTTGTCTCTCCTAAATCTTGAATTGCCTAAGCGGATGCAGGCCCGTCAGGGCCGAGGACGCGGAATCAGCCGCCGCAGCCGCCGATGGTGACTTTCACGTTCGAGCTGGCGCGCGCAAAGCTGCCATCCGCCATCTTGGCAATGGCAATCACATCCTGCGTGCCGGCCAGGCGGATACGGGTCGATGCGGAATGCGCGCCGGCCAATTCGCCAAAGGTGAAGGTCGCGACACCCGGTGTCGGGTTGCCTGCGGCCAGAACCATGATCGCCACGGCGCCCTCGGATTCGACCGAGATCGGCACGGTGTTGCCATTCTCGGCGATTTCCGGGGCGGTCAGGGTCACACCGCTGTCGGCCATCGCGGCGCCGCCGGTGAAGGCCGCAATCGCGTCATCGGCGGCTGCGTTCACACGGAAGGGCAGCACGGTCAGCGCGACAGCCCCCATGCCCAGCGCCAGAGTATCACGTCTTGTGAAGTCCATATCTGTTATCTCCTTATATCCAGCGCGACCCGATCACTCGTCTTTCAGAGTCATCAGGAACGCCACCACATCTTCGATCTGCTGTGCGGACAGGATCGGCTCGATCGTTTCGGCCGCCTTGCCCGTGTATCCATTGCCCGGACGGGTGAACCCATCCACCTTGTAGAACGACGGCATGATCGTGCCCTCGTACATCAGCTTCGCATTCGCCACGATCCCGCGCAGCTCTGCCTCGTTCCACCGGCTGCCGACGCCGTCCAGCATCGGCCCGACATTGCCCGGAAAGGCCGCATCCAGAGAGGTCACTTCATGACAGGCCACGCAATTCCCGATGGCACGGCTGGTGAAAGCCTTCTGCCCCTCTTCGGGGTTGCCCGGTGTGCCGGTCAGCGAGGCTTCGATCGCCCCATCGGTATAGACCACATCGGCCGGTGCCACAGGCTCGGCGGCAAAAGCGCCGGTTGCCACAAGCGACGCCGCCAGTGTCAGTGTTGAAAGCTTCATGTTCCCTCCCTTAGCTACCAGGTCTTCTGGCTGAGTTAGCTTTGTATACCGTAGTCCACGCCACAGGTTTTGTGCAACAACAAATTCATAAAAACGAATTTACTTATCTGAGACAACCCCACGGGCAGGCCACCGCAGCACCCTGCCCGTTCCGCATCCCGCCCTACTGGCCGATCATGCGGGCCAGGTATTTCTGAAAGGGTTCGTCCCCCTCATACCCCTTTTCGACAACCCAGCGGAACATCGACAAAGTCGTCATTTTTCCAAAGGCGCCCGGCATTTGCGCCACCGCCGCCTGCGGCGCGGTCACACCCTCGGGCACCTCCTGCGGAAAGAACATCAGGGTCGGGGTGAACAGCAGTCCCCATTTGCGCGCCATTTCCTTCTCGGGCAGGGTCTGCCCGTCGAAATCGGTGACTTCGACATCGCCGAACATGTTCATCTGGATGATGAAGTAATGCTCGCGGATATACGAATCGACCTCCGAATCGGGAAAGACCTCCTCATGCATCTGCTTGCAGTAGATGCAGCCGCGCTGCTCGAAGATGATCGCCAGCCGCTTGCCCTCGGCATTGGCCTCGGCCAGATCCTCGCGCAGATCCTTGAATGTATCGCGCATCCAGGCGGCCTTGTGCAGCCCGTCATCCCCCATCTCTGCGGCCATGGCGGGCATCACCGCAAGGGCCAGCGCCGTGGCCGCCGCGGCGACCGTGGACAACATCCGTTTCATTCCAACCTCCCTCTGCCGGGCCTCAACCCAGCGACATGAACCCCGGAAACCAGCGAATCATCGCATCCGCGATCAGATTGACCGCATTGGTCGCGATCAGAATCGCAAAGATGATCAGCATCACACCCATCACCTTTTCGACATGGCCCAGATAGCGGCGGTTGCGCTGCATCCAGCCCAGAAACGGCTTGGCGAAC
>JAMWZG010000058.1:8935-9816 GCA_024304855.1 Paracoccaceae bacterium | reverse complement strand
TCGCCAGACCGTAAACCAGCAGCAGGCTGCCTCCCTGCCAGATATCGCCCATCCCGCTGGCCACCATCAGAATGGCCGCCAGCGCGGGGCCGACGCAAGGCGTCCAGCCGAACCCGAAGGCCAGCCCCATGACATAGGCCCCGATGATCGTCGTCGGCTCCGCCTTGCTCTCGATCCGCGCCTCGCGATAGAGCAGGCCGATGCGGATCACGCCCAGAAAATGCAGACCAAAGACCAGCAAAACCGCCGCCGCCACATAGGACAGAGGCTGGCGCCATTGCGCGAATGTCTGCCCCAACGCGGTGGCCCCCATGCCCAGCAGCACAAAGATCGTGCTGACACCCAGCGCAAAGAAGATGGCCGAGATCACCAGACGCTTCTGCGCGCCGGGCGCAATGTCGCCATCCTCGCGCAGTTCGGACATCGAGATGCCGGCCATGTAGCACAGGTAGAAGGGCACCATCGGCAGAATGCAGGGGGTGAAGAAGGACAACAGCCCCGCCAGCGCCGCCCCTGCATAGGAAATGTCCAGCATGTGCGGGACTCCTTGATCTATTCACATATTCAGATTACGTTTTGTATACTGTTGTCGTCAATCTTGCCGCGCGTCAATCAGCCTCTTGCGACGCGCGCGCACCCGGTGTCAGGTTTGCCCATGCGTCCCGTCGCGCCCTTTCTGCGTTCCCTGGCCTGCGCCGCCACGATGCTCGTGCTGGCCCTGCCGGCCATGGCGGCAGAGCTGGTGATGATCGACCGCGAGGGCTGCGCCTATTGCCTGGCCTGGAAGAAAGAGATCGGCCCCGCCTATCCCAATACCGACCTTGGACAGTTCGCGCCCCTGCGCGTGGTCAATATCCGCGACGGCGCCCCGGATGGCGTGA
>JAMWZG010000058.1:7310-8925 GCA_024304855.1 Paracoccaceae bacterium | reverse complement strand
TGCTGGAAAAGATGCTAAAGGAGACTACCGATTTCGTCGGGTCCAGTTGATATCCGCAGCCTCGCCGGCGCCTTCAAAGGGTTTGGCCGCAAGGCCGAGGCGGTCTCAGCCATGCCCGATGCGCCGGTGAATGCCCGCACAGAACGGGCCTGTGAAACCGTAACCAGGCAAGGAAACAGGCAGGTGCCCCTTCCGGTCTTCAAGAGCGGCATCTCGGATGCCGAGATGGATCAGTTCGTTGAGAATGCGACGACCGCCAGCAATTTCCTCAAGGCCATCAGCCATGAGGGCAGGTTGCTGATCCTGTGCCATCTGGTTTCGGGCGAGAAATCCGTGACCGAGCTGGAAGACCTGCTCTCGGCCCGCCAGGCTGCCGTCAGCCAGCAATTGTCCCGCCTGCGCCTCGAGGGTCTGGTGATCCCGCGCCGCGACGGCAAGGCCATCTATTACCGTTTGGCCGATGATCGCCCCAAGCGTATACTTGAAATCGTCTATGAACTGTTCTGCGCGGATGACGCCGGGGACAAGGGCTAGACACGCATCGGAACGAGTTTGATCGGGGAGGATCGGGCATGTTCGAGACTATCAGCGACAGCGCCCTCGTCGCGTTGATCGGCATGGCCAGCGGCCTCTTGCTGGGGCTGGCGGCACGGCTGGGCCGCTTTTGCACCATGGGTGCGATCGAGGACATGCTCTACGGCCAGAACGACACGCGGATGCGCATGTGGGTGCTGGCCATCGGCCTGTCGGTGATGGGCAGCTTCGGCCTCATGGCCATGGGCCTGCTCGCACCGGAACGCTCCTTCTACCTCTCGATCCGCTGGATGCCTCTGGTGTCGATCATCGGCGGGCTGATGTTCGGCTATGGCATGGCGCTGGCCGGCAATTGCGGCTTCGGCTCCATCGCGCGGCTGGGCGGCGGCGACATGCGCGCCTTCGTGATCGTGCTGGTGATGGGGTTGTCGGCCTATTTCGTGATGTCCGGCCCGCTCGCCCCGCTGCGCGCGGCGCTGATCAACCAGCAGGATGTGGTCCCCGGCGAGATGCCGCCCGGCCTCGCGCATCTTCTGGCCGACATGACCGGCGGCCCGGTGGCGCTGATCGGGATCGGCATCGGCCTCTTGATCACCTTGGGCGCGCTGGCCTCGCGCCGCTTCCTGTCCAATCCGCGCGCGATCTTCTGGGCGGCGGTGGTGGCACTGGGAATCGTCTCGGGCTGGGCGGGCAGCTACTGGGTGGCGACCACCGGCTATACGGATATGCCCGTGGTCTCGCACAGTTTCTCGGCCCCCGTGGGCGAAAGCCTGCTCTACGCCATGACCGGATCGGCCCGCGCGCCCTCTTTCGCGGTGGGGTCGGTCGCGGGCGTGATTCTCGGCGCCTTCATCGGCTCGCTCTTCAAAGGCCATTTCCGCTGGGAAGCCTGCGAAGACCCGCGCGAATTGCGCCGTCAGATCACCGGCGCGGCCCTGATGGGCGTGGGCGCGGTGCTGGCGCTGGGATGCACCATCGGCCAGGGGATCTCGGCCTTTTCGGTTCTGGCCTTTTCGGCCCCCGTGGTCTTTCTGTCGATCCTGGCGGGTGCCGCCTTCGGCCTGCGGCAACTGATCGAGGG
>JAMWZG010000058.1:2396-7300 GCA_024304855.1 Paracoccaceae bacterium | reverse complement strand
GGTTTCCAACCTGCCGAGTGACCGCAGCGGCGTGACCGCAGCGGCGCACCGCGCCCGTGATGGTGTTTCTTGAGTATTTTCAGCAAGATGAAAAGCAGGGGGGGCCGCACCTTCATCTTGCCGGAAATACTCATATCGCAAGCCGTCAGACCGCGCATGGGCCAGATATGAAAAAGGGGGCGCGCAGCCCCCTTCCCCTTCAACCGGCTTGGTCCTGACCTGCCGGATCAGACCTTTTCCTGCGTGTATTTCTTCAACTCGGCCCGCGCCACCTGACGGCGGTGCACCGCGTCGGGCCCGTCCGCCAGTCGCAGCGTGCGCACATGGGTCCATTTATGCGCGAGCGGGGTGTCCTGGCTCACGCCTTGACCGCCGAACATCTGCACCGCCTCGTCGATGACCTTGAGAGCGACACGCGGCGCAATCACCTTGATCTGGCTGATCCAGGGAGCGGCCGCGCGCTTGTCGCCCTGATCCATGTACCAGGCCGCCTTGAGACAGAGCAGACGCGCCATCTCGATCTCCATCCGGCATTCGGCGATGATGTCGTAATTCGCGCCAAGCTGTGCCAGTTTCTTGCCAAAGGCCTCGCGTGCGAGAGAGCGTTTGCACATCAGTTCCAGCGCCGATTCCGCCTGCCCGATGGCGCGCATACAGTGATGGATACGGCCCGGCCCCAGACGGCCCTGGCTGATCTCGAACCCGCGCCCCTCGCCCAGCAGCAGCGCATCTGCCGGCACGCGCACATCGGTAAAGCGGATATGCATATGACCATGCGGCGCATCGTCATTGCCGTAAACTTCCATCGGGCGCAGGATCTCGATCCCCGGCGTGCCTGCGGGCACCACGATCATCGAATGGCGCGCATGTTTGGGCGCATCCTCGCCTCCGGTGCGCACCATCACGATATAGACCTTGCAGCGCGGATCACCGGCGCCCGAGGCCCACCATTTCTGCCCGTTCAGCACATAGCTGTCGCCGTCGCGCACACAGGACATCGCCACATTGGTGGCATCCGAACTGGCCACATCCGGTTCGGTCATCAGATAGGCCGAGCGGATCTTGCCCTCCAGCAGCGGCGCCAGCCATTCGGCCTTCATGGCAGGCGTGCCATAGCGCTCGAACACTTCCATGTTGCCGGTGTCGGGGGCCGAGCAGTTGAACACTTCCGCGCCCAGCGGAGTCTTGCCCATCTCCTCGGCGAAATAGGCATATTCCACCGTCGTCAGGCCAAAGCCCTTCTCGCTGTCGGTCAGCCAGAAGTTCCATAGGCCCTGCGCCTTGGCCTTGGCTTTCAGCCCCTCCAGGATCTCGGTCTGGCGGGCCGTATATTGCCAGCGGTCTTCCTTGGCGATCTCGGCGTGATACTCATCCTCCAGCGGCATGACCTCATCCCGGATCATCGCGGCCACCCGGTCCAGAAGTTTGCGGTTTTCCGGGCGCATCCCAAAATTCATGTCCATGCCGATTTCCTCTCTGCGAAAAACAATTCCACCGAGATAACATCACGTCAGCGACAGGATGGGAAGCGGGCAAAACGCGCAAGGACGCCGCGTCGCAGGGGAACGGAATGACGCGGGCCGCGTTGGACCTGTGCAAACGTGGCTGCATCGCCGGGAGGCAAGTGAACGTGACATCGACACCCCTGATGGCCCCCGGCCGGAACTGCTGGAAGATCGCGGATGCGGGGCGCTTTACCCTGATCGTGGATGCGGCGGATTATTTCGTGGCGGCGCGTGCGGCCATGCTCAAGGCGCAGCATTCCATCATGCTGATCGGCTGGGATTTCGATGCGCGCATCGACCTGCGGGGCGGCGCTGATGACGGGCCCGAACAGCTGGGTGATTTCATCCTCTGGCTGGCCGACCGCACCCCGTCGCTGGAAATCCGCCTGCTGCGCTGGGACATCGGCGCGCTCAAATCCGTGTTCCGCGGGCGGACGCTGCTGTGGATTCTGCGCTGGAAACGTCACCCGCGCATCACCCTGCGGCTGGACAGCGCGCATCCGATGGCCGCCTCGCATCACCAGAAGATCGTGGTGATCGACGATTGCATGGCCTTCTGCGGCGGCATCGACATGACCGAGAACCGTTGGGACACCCGCGCTCACCGCGATGTCGAACCGACGCGCAAACGCCCCTCGGGACAGGATCACGGCCCCTGGCATGATGCGACCAGCGCCTTTGACGGGGCGGCGGCGCGCGTCATGGGCGATATGGCGCGTCAACGCTGGAAGGCGGCCACGGGCGAAGACCTGACGCCCTGCCCCGATGCCCATGATTGCTGGCCCGACGGGCTTGAACCGGATTTCCGCGACAACCGCCTCGCCGTCGCGCGCACACTGCCGGCCTATGGCGATTTTACCGGCTGCCACGAGATCGAGACCGCCTATCTGGACCTGATCGCCTCGGCGCAGCATGTGATCTATGCCGAAAGCCAGTATTTCGCCTCGCGCCGCATCATCGCGGCCATCGCACAGCGCCTGACCGAAGCGAACGGCCCCGAGGTGGTGATCATCAACCCGCAGGCCGCCGAGGGGTGGCTGGAACCGATCGTGATGGATTCGGCCCGCGCCCGGCTGGTGGATGCGCTGCGCCGGGTCGATCACCACGGCCGCTTTCGCATCTTCCACCCCGTGACCGAAGCCAGGGCCGAAATCTATGTCCATTCCAAGATCATGATCGTGGATGACCTGCATTTCCGCGTCGGTTCGTCGAATTTCAACAATCGCTCGATGCGCATGGATACCGAATGCGACGTGATCCTGACCGCCCGCAATGCCGCCGAACGCGCCAGGATCACCGCCCTGCGCGACGATCTGGTGGCGGAACATCTCGGCGTCTCTCCGCAGACGGTCACGGACAGTCTGGCCGAGACAGGCTCGCTGATCCGCACCATCGACCGGCTGCGCGGCGACGGGCGCAGCCTTGTGCCCTATGAGCTGCCCGACACGTCGCAGATCGAGGACTGGATTGCCGAGAATGAGATCCTTGATCCCCATGGACCCGAGGAAATGCTCGAACCTCTGGACAAACGGGGCCTGTTCAAGGAGTGGCGCGGCAAGATCAAGCAAAGGCTTCATCTGAACCGCTAGGGCGTGCCGGAACGCGAAAGCGCGTTGCACGACCATCCGCCGGGTAATTGGTGCGGTCGAGAAGACTCGAACTTCCACGGGAGTTACCCCACAGCGACCTCAACGCTGCGCGTCTACCATTCCGCCACGACCGCACGTCATGTGGTGACGAGGGGCCGTATAGACAAAGCCCGCCCCCTTGTGAAGGGGATAAATGCAACAGGGGCCAGTCTGTTCCGACCTGGCCCCTGCACTCTCTCGTAACCCGCTGGGGTTTCGGCTCAATCCAGCTTGAACGCCGGCAGGGCCGCCTTCTGCGGCTGCGGCTCCGCCGCCCCGGTCAACCCGGTCGAGGCCGCGCGCAGCAGTTCCATCCGCTCGGGCTGGCCGGGGGCAAAGACCGGCTCGGCCCCGCCGGCCACCGCGTCAACCGCCACCGCATACCAGTCCTGCGCTCCTTCGGCCGAACGGGTCACGCCAAAGCCCTGCGCCAGATGGTGCCCGACCAGCTCCGCATAGGGCGCCTTGCCGATTCCCACCAGAAGCAGCGCCGAACCCAGCGCCACCTCCATCCGGTCACGCCGATAACCGGTATAGAGGCAGATCTCCGCGGTGCTTTGCAACTGCTCGGCCGTCATGGCCGCGCCCAGCACGAATTTCTGCACCTCGGCCCGCACCTGCGCGCTGTCCGAACCGTCCAGCATCGCCACGAAAGGGGCCAGCGCCGGGCCGAAAGCGTCGCATTGCTGATCGACCTGCGCCTGTGTCAGGCCCTGCACCTTGGACACCATATCCTCGCCCTTGCCGATGGCATAGGTCCGGGTCAGGCAGAACTGCTCGCTCAGCGCCAGACCGGGATCGGTCATCGTGGCCTGCGTCACGAAACCGCCATTGGAATTGGTCAGCAGACTGACCTTGCTGCAATGACTGGCCAGCGACGGGGCCTCGGGCGCCTGCGCCGCGATCATCGGGATGGCCTGAATCCCGCCCAGCCCTGCCGCCGTCACCGGGACGGCCTGCGGTGCCGCGGCCTGTGCCGGGGCGGGTGCCGCTGCCATCACTGTCACCGGGGCCGTCACAGGCGGAACCGGCAAGGGTGCCGGGGTCGCCGCCATCGTGCCGCCTGCCTGTGCTCCGCCATCGCCCGCGAACTCGCAGGTCGCCTGCCGGCAGGTGAACATCGCCGGGGTCGCGCCATAGGCCAGGAAATCGCTGCGGGCATAGCCCTGCGGGGTCGAGGCAAAGACCATGACCGAGCAATTGCTGGCCCCGCACCAGAAGGAACTGCCCGTCACCGACGTGTCGATCAGGTAATCCGTGCGCCCGTCCCCGTTCATGTCGGCCAGTTGGATAAAGCCCGAGCGCTGCAACAGTTGCTCTGCCGTGGGCTCGGAGCTGGCCGCGATTTCATCGACGGCGGCAGAGACCTCGGGCGGCATCCCGCCATAGCCGGCGCTGCGCGTGCCAGAGGCTCCGCCCATCGCCTCATCCCGCCAGACCACCAGCAGCCCCTTCACACCCTGCGGATTCGTGTTCATCTCGCGGATCACCTGCGGCCCGCCGATCTGCGCACGGCTATAGGACGACACAAGGAAATCCCGCTCATAAGGCGTCAACTGCCCTGTCGCCGGAAAGCCCAGATGCGCCTGATACTGCGCCACGGCGGCACGCGAGCGCTGTCCCATGACGCCATCGGGCGAGCCGGCCGGAAAGCCGAAGTAATTGAGCGAGGTCTGCACCTGACGGTTCTGCTCGCGCGTGGCCGAGCTCATGGTGCTGCGCGGCTGGCTGCTGCGCGTCGTGGTGGTGCGCTGGCGGTTCTTGTTGGGCT
>JAMWZG010000058.1:0-2386 GCA_024304855.1 Paracoccaceae bacterium | reverse complement strand
TTGATGATGACACCGCCGATGATGCCACCCATGATCGCCGCCCCCAGATTGTCGGCGCTGGCCTGCGTGGCCGATACTGACAGACACAATGCGGCAACAAGGCCGCGTTTAAAGCGATGACTCGTCATTTCAAAATCTCCCCAAGATGCTTAAATATGCCAAAAAGCGTAACTCAGGATCGGCGTTTCCCAAAGAAATTATGGTGAAGCGGCCCGAGCAAACGCCTTTTTGGCAAGTTTAATGCAGGATTTTCGCGCCATGGTTGAATGGATCACCACCCCCGGCCTGACGGATTACCGCGAGGCCGAGCTGTGGATGGAGGCGCGCGCGGCGGGAATCGCCGCCGGAACCGAGGCCGAGGCGATCTGGCTGCTGGAACATCCCCCCCTCTATACCGCAGGCACCAGCGCGCGGATTGCCGATCTGACCGACCCGGACCGTTTTCCCGTCTATGCCAGCAAACGCGGTGGGCAATATACCTATCACGGGCCGGGTCAGCGGGTGATCTATGTGATGCTGGACGTGGGTCGGCGCGGCCATGATGTGCGCCGCTTCGTGCAGCAGCTCGAGGCATGGGTGATCGACACGCTGGCGCAATTCGGCGTGCAGGGCCATATCCGCGAGGGGCGTGTCGGCGTCTGGGTCGAACGGCCCGACAAGCCCCGCACCGCCTCCGGCGCGCTGGCCGAGGACAAGATCGCCGCCATCGGTATCCGGCTGCGCAAATGGATCAGCTTTCACGGCATCTCGATCAATCTCGACCCGGATCTGACGCATTTTTCCGGCATCGTGCCCTGCGGCATCAGCGAACATGGCGTCACCAGCCTGCGCGATCTGGGCCATGACACACGCCTTGCCGATCTGGACGCGGCGCTTCGGTCCAGCTTCCGGCGCAGCTTCGGCGAATAGTCGCAGACAGCGCATAAAGTTGAAATGACTGTTGCACGGGCTAGCTGTAAGAGTATCACTAGGGGCAGGAAATGCCTTGCTACCCAACAAAACCAAGAGGTCTGACTATGAAACTTCTGATTACCGCCTCCGCCGCCATGCTGGCGCTGTCCGTCCCCGCCTTCGCCGCAGGCGATGCTGCCAAGGGCGAGCGCGAGTTCAACAAATGCAAGGCGTGCCACATGATTCAGGCGGCTGACGGCACCGACATCGTCAAGGGCGGCAAGACCGGCCCGAACCTCTATGGTGTGATCGGCCGCGCCGCAGGCTCTCAGGAAGGTTTCCGCTATGGCGAAAGCCTGGCCGCCGCAGGCGAGGCTGGTCTGGTCTGGGATGAAGAAAACCTGGCCGCCTATGTGCAAGACCCCAAGGCGTTCCTTGTCGAATACAATGACGATCCCAAGGCGCGCTCCTCGATGAGCTTCAAGCTGGCCAAGGGGGCCGAGGATGTGGCTGCCTATCTGGCCTCGGTCGCCCCTGCGACCAACTGACCAGCCGGGGGCGCGGCCCTCACCCTCACAAGATCAGGAAAACCCGGCCAAGCGCCGGGTTTTTTCTTTGCTTCACAAGACCTTGCACGGAATGTAAGCGCCACCTGACACATTCAAAGGTGCGACAATATACATTGATTCAGATCAATTTCGCGGATTGCCGTTGTGGCGCGGTCATTCTAAACAGGGCAGGAACGACGCGGGAGGAGTCCTTTCCGCGATGAATACCCACCTACAGGAGGCAACCGCATGGCCGACGCAGCCATTCACAGCCACGGACACGAGGACCATCGCGGGTTCTTTACCCGTTGGTTCATGTCCACGAACCACAAGGATATCGGCATCCTCTACCTGATCACCTCGGCGCTGGTCGGGCTGATCTCTGTCACCTTCACCATCTACATGCGGTTGGAGCTGATGGAGCCGGGTGTCCAGTATATGTGCCTTGAAGGCGCGCGCTTCATCGCGGATTCCGCGGCGGAATGCACGCCGAACGGCCATCTGTGGAACGTGATGATCACCTATCACGGCGTCCTGATGATGTTCTTTGTCGTGATCCCGGCGCTGTTCGGCGGTTTCGGCAACTATTTCATGCCGCTCCAGATCGGCGCGCCGGACATGGCCTTCCCGCGCATGAACAACCTGTCCTACTGGATGTATGTGGCCGGCACCGCACTGGGCGTCGCCTCGCTGCTGGCACCGGGTGGCAACGATCAGCTGGGGTCGGGCGTGGGCTGGGTGCTCTACCCGCCGCTCTCGACCAATGAGGGGGGCTTCTCGCTCGACCTCGCGATCTTCGCGGTCCACGTCTCGGGCGCCTCGTCCATTCTGGGCGCGATCAACATGATCACCACCTTCCTGAACATGCGTGCCCCCGGCATGACCCTGTTCAAGGTGCCGCTGTTTGCCTGGTCGATCTTCGTGACCTCCTGGCTGATCCTGCTGTC
>JAMWZG010000579.1 GCA_024304855.1 Paracoccaceae bacterium | reverse complement strand
GCCTGTCGGCATAGCGCACGGCCATCAGGATCACCCCGGTCGAGAACCACCAGACGAACAGGGCCGCCAGGGCCGCGATCCAGGGATTGTCCAGCATCAGTAGGCGGGCTCCATCCGGGTGGAGACGGGCACGCGATGCTTTTTCGCGGGGATCGTGAACAGCGACACGAAGGCCGCCGCCGCGCGGGCCTGACTGGTCAGACGACGCAGCGCCGCGCCCGGACCGCTTTGCTTTTTGGCCTGCGCCAGATCGACGTTGGCTTTCTGCAAGCGCACCAGTCCGCGCTGCCAACGGGGATGCTCGATGTCCAGCGTGATCGGGAAGATCTGCTCGGACAGGGCCGAGGTCTTGATGAAGACCTCATGGGCATACCAATCGGGATCGACACCCAGCGCCTTGTGAAAGGCCGGGCGCTGGTGATCGCGCACATACATCGTCGAATAGACCGCCGTGAGGAAGAACTTGATCCAGAGCACATTGATGCCCGAGGTCAGCTTGGGGTCGGTCTTCATCAGCAGGGCAAAAGCCTCGCCATGGCTGAACTCGTCGTTGCACCACTCTTCGAACCATTTGAAGATCGGATGGAAGCGGAACTCGGGGTGTTTTTCGAGGTGGCGGAAGATCGTGATATAGCGGGCATAGCCGATCTTTTCCGACAGATAGGTGGCGTAGTAGATGAACTTGGGCCGGAAGTAGGTGTATTTCTTCTTCTGCGTCAGGAACCCGAGGTTCACCGCGACACCCGCCTCGCGCAGCGCGTCATTGATGAAACCGGCGTGCCGTGCCTCATCCCGCGCCATCAGTTGAAACAGCGTGGTGATGTCGTCATTGCTGCCGCGGCGCTTCATTTCCTTGTAAAGCACGCAGCCCGAGAATTCGGCGGTGCAGGAACTGATGAGGAAATCGAGAAATTCCTTCTTCAACTGCGGCTCCATCCCGTCCCAATCGACGTGATCCCAATTCTCGTTCTTCTTGAAATGGCCCCGGTTCGGGTCGCTTTGCATCTGGGCGATCAGCTTGTCCCAGTCCTCGCGCACCGGGGTGACATCCACGGCGTCCAGTTCATCGAAATCGGTCGTGTAGAAACGCGGTGTCAGCAGCGTGTCCTGCATGGCCACCTGCGTCGCGGCCTCGCTGTCGAATCTCTCCTGCTGGGCTTCCTGGGTGGCGAGGGCTTCCTCGGCGGTCAGGGCATCTGCGGAATGGACGTTCATAGCGTCACCTCCTCGGAGAATGAGAATTCGCACAGCTCCATGAACTC
>JAMWZG010000578.1 GCA_024304855.1 Paracoccaceae bacterium | reverse complement strand
CCCGCCATGATGCGGCCCGTCTGTCCATGCTGATGTCGATCCCGACGATCATGGCATCAGGCCTGCTTCTGGGGGCTGAGGTCGCGATGAACGCAGACCTGGCCGCCGCCCGAGATGGTGCGATTGCCGCCGTCTTTGCCTTCTTCGCAGCCCTGCTGGCGCTGAGTGTGATGATGCGTTTGCTGCGCAGCGTCAGCTTCACACCCTATGTCTTCTACCGCGTCATTCTGGGCATAGTCCTGCTGATCTATGCCTATTCCTGAGCGCGTTCAGTGCTGGCGCAGGTTCTTGGCCGATGCCTTGATGGCGGCATACTGACCGGACGGGCGATAGGGCCATAGGTAATCCGGCAGAACCGACTCGAGCGAAATCGGGGTCAGACCCAGATCTGCAAAGCCTTTGGCATCCTCGGCCACCACATTGTCACGCGCCAGATTGCGCACCTGATCCCGCGTGATCTGTGCGGGGATCAGGCCCAGCGAGATCTTGTTCAGCATGTCAAAGCCAAATCCCATCAGGCGCGCGACAGGAAAGGGAATGTTCACGATCATCCGGCGACGCTGAATCGCATCAAGCATTTGGCCCATCAATTCGCGGAAGGTCGAGACATCGGGCCCGCCCAGTTCATAGATGCCCGGCGCGGCCTTGCCCTCGACAGCCAGAACCGCGGCGCGTGCCACATCGTCCACGTAAACGGGTTGGAACCGCGTTTCGGCACCGACGACGGGCAAAACGGGGCCAAGCTGCGCCATGCGGGCAAACCTGTTGAAGAACTGATCCTCGGCGCCGAAAATGATGGAGGGGCGCAGGATCACGGCCGTCGGCAGATGCTCCAGCACCGCCTGTTCGCCCAGCGCCTTGGTGCGGGCATAGTCGCTTTTCGAGTCGGCATCCGCGCCAATGGCAGAAATCTGCACCATCCGGGTGATCCCCATCTCGGCCGCGATGCGGGCGACGCGCCCCGGTCCCTCGGCCTGCACGGCGTCAAAACGATTCTTGCCCGCTTCGGCCAGAATACCCACGCAGTTGACCACAGCATCGGCACCCTGCATCACGGCGCGCACGCTGGCATCATCGCGGATGTTGCACAAAACGGGTTCAACCTGACCGGGCGTGCCATAGGGTTTGACATGCATCGCCTCGTTCGGGCGGCGCACGGCAACACGGACGCGCCAACCCGCTTGCGCCAGACGCCGGGCGATATAGCGGCCTACAAAGCCTGATCCGCCGTAAATGGTGACGAGTTTCGACATGTTGCAGCCTCCGG
>JAMWZG010000577.1 GCA_024304855.1 Paracoccaceae bacterium | reverse complement strand
CCCTCGATGGTGGACATGCGCGGCACGATCACCCGCTCGATATATTCGGTGATCTGCTCGGGCGTCATCGACGGGTTCTGCACGCCCAGATACATGGTGGCAAAGGTCTGCCCCGTGCCCTTGACGATGCTGGGGTCTTCGGCATCCTGCGGCAGTTGCGACCGCACCTGCTGCACCTTGGACATCACTTCCGTCAGCGCGGTATCCGGGTTCTCGCCCAGCCGCATCTGCACCGTCACGACCGAAGCCGAGGGCCGCGATTGCGTGGTGACGTAATCCACCCCCTCGGCCGTTGCGACCGCCGCCGCGAGGGGCGAGGTGACAAAGCCCTGGATCAACTCGGCCGAGGCACCGGGATAGACCGTGGTGACAGTCACGACCGTCTCATCCACCTCAGGGTATTGCCGCGTCTGCAAATTGACCATGCCCTGCAAGCCCAGCAGCACGATCAGCAGACCCAGCACCGTCGAGGCGACAGGCCGCTTGATGAAAAGTTCCGAGATACTCATTCCGTCACCTCATCCGCCGTCCCGGCGTCTTCGGCCGGTGCCGCTCCATCCGCCGCAGCCGCCTCGGCCAGCGTGACCGGCGCGCCATTGGACAGACGGTTCTGCCCCGTGGTCACGATCCGGTCGCCCGCCGCGATCCCGTCGCGGATCTCGATCATCCCCTCCGAGCGCCGCCCCGGCGTCACGAAGACCTGCCGCGCCTCCAGCGTCTCGGCATCGTCCTCGCGCGGGGTGACGACATAGACGAAATCCCCGTAAAGGCTGCTGATCACCGCCGTCTGCGGCAGGGCGATCACGCCCTCCTCGACCGGCAGATCCAGCCGCAGCCGCACGAATTGCCCCGGCGTCAGCGCGCCGCCCGCCCCCTCGACCGTGCCGCGCACGGCGACCAGACGGCTCGACGGGTCAACCCGCGGGTCGATCCCGCTGATCTCGCCCTCAAAGCTCCGCCCCGCCTCGTCGCTGCTCAGATGCAGCGTCTGGCCGATGAATAGATCCGGCAGGCTCTGCTCCGGCAGGCTGAAATCCACCCGCATCGTGTCCAGATCCTGCAACGTGGCGATGATCGTGCCGGGCTGCACATATTGGCCCAGATCCACCCGCAACAGGCCGATCGTGCCCGCGAAAGGGGCCGTCACCTGCCGCTGCTCGACCACCGCCTCGGCGCGGGCCACCTGCGCCTCGGCGGCGCGGAACGCCGCCTGCGTCGCCTCCAGCGTGGCACTCGCGGCCACACCCCGGCTCTGCAACTCCTGCTG
>JAMWZG010000576.1 GCA_024304855.1 Paracoccaceae bacterium | reverse complement strand
TTTGGGGGTATCAATCAGGTGTCGAGACTGATTGAGGCCCTTCGGAAGCACCGCTCGCGGTGAACGGGGAAGCTTTTTCTTCCGAAACACCATGAGACATGTCACTCAAGCACGAACCGCCTTGGCGGAACAGGCAGCTAATGCCTGCCCTAACCCCTACGAGCTTCTGGGGCCGGTGCGGGTTCTTCGGAAAGACCTGAACCTCACGAGCAACGACGTCACCGTACTGACAGCGCTCATCAGCTTTCTTCCGCGCGATCAGAGCCCCAACTCTGGTGAAACACACTGCAAGCTGACCGTTGTGTTTCCTTCAAACGCCTCCTTATCAGAGCGCGCAAACGGCATTGATGAAAGAACGCTTCGCCGCTGCCTGGGGCGCCTTGAGGCTGCGGGACTCATCCAGCGAAAGAGTTCAGCGAACGGGAAACGCTTCCCTCTCCGCTACGGAGGGATCATCAGGGATGCGTTTGGGATCGACTTGGGTCCGCTAATGCAGAGCCACGACGCTCTTGCAGCCAGAGCATCGAAGGTCACGGAAGAGCGTGAACGCCTGCGCTCCCTCAAGGCAGAAGCGCTAGCGCTGCGCGCGTCCCTCCTACAGGACGAACAGCTCCATGACGCACGGCGGGCTTCACTGGAAACGATCCGAAACCTGCTTCGGCGAGCAACCCTGACTGCCGACACAGTCTTGCAAATCATCGCTGGTCTCCGCGAGCTCGGAGCCAATGCCAAACCGGGCTACGGAGAGTGCCACGATTCAAACACCCGTGCGGACCGAGAGCAATCGCAAGACCAAACCCTCGGCCGTGAGTGCGCGAGCGAAATGTCCGCCAGGAACGGACAAAATGACCGGCAGATAGAGTCTGTAAAAAAAGAACATATTAAGAAAGACACGCACATGAACCAGACCAACGCTTCCCAAAGCGTTGGAGCACCAACCATGAACCGGGACCCGGCAAAAATGGCATGGACGGACTTTACACATGTCGCGGACTTCTTCCCAGACCCTCCACGAACAAGCGAAGCCCTCAACCGCGTTCTCTTCGACATCGGTCGATTGCTTAGAATACGCCAAGAAAAACTGATGCGTGGCCTTCAGAAAGCTGGGGCTGGACGGCTTTTGCTGATCTTGGACTACCTGTTGGGAAAAGGCGAAGCGATCAGGCAGCCCGAGGCATACTTTGAAACGATCATGAAGGCATAGAGCAACCAACTTGCACGTCTTGACCGCGGTCAAGACTGACGAAGAGAGGAAAAGGTTGGGGGTTTGAGGGG
>JAMWZG010000575.1 GCA_024304855.1 Paracoccaceae bacterium | reverse complement strand
TGCTTGCGGTCGGCGCTGATGATGCCGAGCAATTCTGACGGATCATGCGCGGGCGGCGCGGGGGCTGCGTCGGGCGGCATCGGGCGCGACTGGCCCAACTCGGCCACGATGTCGCGCATCAGCGCCAGCGCATGGTATTCGTCCTCGGCCAGATGGTCGGACACGCCCGAGACGCGCGAATGCATCTCGGCACCACCCAGCGTTTCGCCATCGGCCACTTCGTTGATCGCCACCTTGACGATAGAGGGCCCGCCCAGATGGATGCGCGCGTTGCCGCGCACCATGATGACCTCGTCCGACAGCGCGGGAATATAGGCCCCGCCTGCCGTGCAGCCGCCGAACACGGCCGAGATCTGCGGCAAGCCGCTGGCCGACATGTTGGTCTGGCGATAGAAGGAATTGCCGAAATGGCGGGCGTCGGGAAAGACCCGGTCCTGCTCAGGCAGATAGGCCCCGCCGCAATCCACCAGATAAAGGCAGGGCAACCGGTTTTCCGCCGCGATTTCCTGGGCGCGGATGTGCTTTTGCACCGTCTCGTGGTAAAATGACCCGCCCTTCACCGTCGCGTCATTGGCGATCACCATGCAGGGCAGCCCATGAACGATGCCGATGCCTGTCACGATTCCCGCACCTGGCACCTCGCCGCCGTATTGCCCGTAGGCCGCGAGCGACGACAGTTCCAGAAACGCCGTGCCCGGATCCACCAGCAAGTCGATCCTCTCGCGTACCAGCAGCTTGCCGCGCTTGCGGTGGCGCTCGACCATGTCGAGGCGCCCGCCCGAGGTGGCCACGGCCATCCGCGCGCGCAAGGTCCCGACCCGCGCGCTTTGCGCCTGGTGATTCCGCGCATAGATCTCTGATGCGGTCAGCACTGCTGTTTCAAGGCGCGCCATGGCTCAGGTCTCCTGTCTTTCAAGTATTCCGTTGAGAAACACATCGGCATAGGTGCGTGACAGCGCCTCTGCGCTGCCGCGGTGCGGATCGAACCATTCAAGCGTGGCGTTCAGCGCACCGATCAACATCAGGCGCAGGCGGCGGATGTCCACTTCGCGTTTCAGCGCGCCGTCTGCCTGAAGCCGGGACAACAGGTTGTCCCATTCGGCCTCATAGGCCCGGCGCGTGTGCAGATTGGCATCGCGGACGGATTGCGGCACCTGCCCGAAAATGCGCACATTGGTCGAGGAATAATCGCTGACGTCCAGAAGCGCGCGCAGGTGCGCCCCGATCGCTGCCCGCAGGATCGCCTCGGCGCCGGTGCCCTCGGGCAAGGCGGAAACGGCTTGGC
>JAMWZG010000574.1 GCA_024304855.1 Paracoccaceae bacterium | reverse complement strand
AGGATGTGTATAAGAGACAGGCACAGGTCCATGCCGCAATCATGGGCGCGCTGAACGGAAGCTATGCAAAGGTCGTGACGACGCAGCATTATCTGGATACCTGATCGAGGTTCCGGCGATGTGGCCGCTGCCCATCGCCGGATCGAACGGTCAGCATTCCGGTTGCCGGAAACCGGCAGCATACCAGAAACCGGGTCAGATACCGTCGATCAGAATATCCAGCGCACGCTTCAGCGCATCACGATGCTCTGCAAGAGATCCGACACATTCACGCAGTTCCACGCCAGGCACGGCTGCAAGCTCCTGAACCCGGACGATCCACGTCACCCCGTCAAGATCCACAGAAGGCGTCAGGCTTGGGAAAGCCGCGTATCGTCGAGCGTCCCGCAAAGGGGCCACGATCCGCGAAGCGTCGATACCGATAAGATCCGTTTGCAGATCGACGACAAGTTGCCCATCGGCAAGCCGGTAAAGATCAAACTGGGCCATCTGGATGGTGCCCTAGAAACTTCTGAAACGCGCCAAGGGCAAACCATCCCGCGCAACCTCGTCTGCATAAGTAGCAATCGCCGCCTGATTTTCCGTGCGCCATAGACGGTTGCGCTCGACCTTGGCGGCCGCGATGATCGCCGCTTCGGCAAGGCGAGACATGTTCAGGCCAAGCGCCCGCGCAGTTTCCGCGACATCAGAATCAAGCGTCAGGTTCACCTTTACACGTCCCATCACACCCTCTTCTGCCATACGTATGGTGCGGGAGTATATTTCACCCTCACCCTCGCTGCAAGTAGACCCACAGCATTTGACGTGATGAACTGGAAAGCCCCCTGCCCTCTTCACCACACATGTATCTACGAGAGCGACATCACCTGTTCAGCCTGCCTGAGCAGACCCTGTTCAGCTTTCAAGGGAAATTTCAGTGACATCCGGATCGACAACCCTGCACGCCGCCAGAACGCGGCTTGCAAGATGAGTTTGCACATAGGCGGCGTGAAACCGACTGGGGGCCTTAAGAACCAGCCGCCCCCCTGCCCGGCCTGTGCGCGTCAAGGCACGCAACCATGCACCGTAGAGCGCCGGATCCTCACGGTGCAGCACGGATTGCGCCAGCGCCCATTCCGTGCCCTCGGACAGATTTGGGGCAGGCACATCCACACCGCGCAAAGGCAACGACACGATCCGGTCATCGGTTTCAGGAAGACCACGCATCCGTTGATCGAAATCCGAGCCGACCTCGCCCCAGACTGCTTGGGTATCTGCCTCGATCTGGCTGAAATCGAGACTGTATTCCGTCACGCGCCC
>JAMWZG010000573.1:977-1300 GCA_024304855.1 Paracoccaceae bacterium | reverse complement strand
GCAAAGCTATGCGGCGAATGCCGTGATGATGCGGACACTGGGCGAGATGATGGACACGCTGCTCGCCGCATTCTGACAGGGAGAGACTATACGATGATTGGAACCGTTCGCACCATGTCGACCCAAGACGCGATGGTCTCTCAGCGCAGGGTTGCCGCTGATCTGAGCCAGCGTTTGGCGCAGGCCGGGCAGGAAGCCTCGACCGGGTTCAAATCGGATATCTTCCGGTCGCTTGGCTTGCGGTCATCGGAAGCGCTGACCCTCCGGGCCGGGATGGCGCGGAACGAGACATTCATCGCCTCGAACGAGATGCTGGCAAGCCG
>JAMWZG010000573.1:256-968 GCA_024304855.1 Paracoccaceae bacterium | reverse complement strand
GAATTGCAGCGGGCGGCGCAAATGGCGCTGGACCGTCTGATCGGCAATATCAACACGACCTTTCGGGGCGTGCCCCTTTTCGCAGGCACGGACAGTGCAGAGCTGCCTTTGCAGCGCTGGGATGACGCCCATCCGGTGACAGGGCTTGCCCCCCGTGACGTGCTGGCGACAACCATTGGTGCCGGGATCGGTGACGCGGCGGATGCAACCGCCAAAGCGGCGCGCCTGACCGATATCTTTGCCAGCGCTGCCACCGTTTTCCCGGTCGAGGAGCGGTTTGAAAGCACGTTCTTCAACGGCACGCCACGTCTGACGGCTGGTGGTGTTCCCGAAACGCGCGTGACGGCGCGGATCGACGAGACGACGGTTCTGCCGCATGGCATTCAGGCCAATGACCCCGCCTTCACCGATCTGTTGCGCGGGTTGTCGATGCTGGCGGCGACCGACCCGGCCGAAATCGCCGATCCCGAGGCCTATCGCGTCTGGGTGGGAAATGCGGTCAATGCGGTTTCGATGGGGATTACCGGACTGATCGACACCGAGTCCCGCCTCGGCGGGCAGCAGCAGACGGTCGACGAAACCCTGCGGATGCAGCGAGAGCGTGACGTTCTCTACAACAGCCAGGTTCTGTCGCTTGAAGGCGTTGATCCATACGAGGCGGCGACACGCCTGACCAACCTGCAAACACAGCTTGAGGCGACCTATACCTGTT
>JAMWZG010000573.1:0-246 GCA_024304855.1 Paracoccaceae bacterium | reverse complement strand
GCTGTCATTCCTGAACTTCATGTAAACGCCTGGTCTGATCGCGGCTTTGCTCATCCTCTCGAAGAAGAGGCAGGTCCTGATCGCATGTGGACTGCATGATGTCTGGTGAGGACAGCTTGTAACCGCGCCCGTGCACCGTCTCGATATAGCGATGGCCGCCGCCCGCTGCGGATGCGATCTTCTTGCGGATCTTGCAGATGTAGACGTCGATCACCTTGTCGAAGGGTTGCTCATCCGCCATGCCAT
>JAMWZG010000572.1:1000-1303 GCA_024304855.1 Paracoccaceae bacterium | reverse complement strand
CTCCCCCCGCCATATGCGCTATGTCGGCGCGATGGGTGTGATGGATCGTCTGGCCGCCGACATGCCGCTGGAACTTGGCGTGCTGGACCTTGCCGATGCCGGGCGGACGTTCGACCGACTCAAGACTGTCGGCACCCGTCTGCGCGACGAGGCGATGGCGGACGTGTTGATCCTTGGTTGCGCCGGGATGACCGCATTCCGCACCGATCTTGAGACCTACCTTGGCCTGCCCGTGGTGGAACCATGTCAGGCCGCAACCGCGATGGCGATTGGCCGCGTAGCATTGCAAAAGACACGACAGGA
>JAMWZG010000572.1:0-990 GCA_024304855.1 Paracoccaceae bacterium | reverse complement strand
GGTGCAGATGTCGAACGGCGTCATCGCGCGGATCATGAACGACCTGCCGACTTGCGTCTGTCTCAAGCATGAAGATTGGCCGGGACTGGAAAAGATCACCGCTCTGCGGCGGGATGGCGTGCTGAACCGGCGGATCTCGATCCTGTGTGGTAACGGCGGCGTGTTCCTGCCCGAAGAGATGGAACGCGGGGCAGACGGCGCCATGACCGGCTTTGCCTACCCCGAAATGATGGTGGCCGTGGTCGAACATCACGCCAAAGGACAGATGGACCGGGCACGTGACCTGTTTGATGCCTATCTGCCCTTGGCACGCTTCGAACAGCAGCCGGGCATGGGCCTTGCCATCCGCAAATACACTTTGGCGAAGCGGGGCATCATCGCCCATGATGCGCTGCGCAAACCAGGTGCGGCGCTGTCGGCAGCCAGCCGGGCAGAAGTGGATCTGCTGATCGCGCGACAGGAAAAAAGATTGAAGGAGCTGGATTGATGGATCTTGGACTGACTGGAAAACGCGCGCTTGTGCTGGGGGCCAGCCGTGGCCTTGGCATGGCGATTGCCAAATCGCTGGCCGCCGAAGGCACAACCGTTTTTGCCGCCGCCCGCAGCCGGGACAAGATCGAGGCATGGGCCAAAGGAATGGACAATGTCCACCCAATGACTCTGGATCTCTCCGATTTGGCGTCAGTGGATGCGGTGGTGAACGATCTGTTGGCCAAGGGTGGCGTTGACATCATCGTCAACAACAGTGGCGGCCCACCCCCCGGCACCGCGCAGGATGCGGATCGGGGCGCTTGGCTGTCTCAGTTCGCGGCGGTGGCGGAGAATATCTTTAATCTGACAACGCGGCTCTTGCCCGAGATGAAGGCGCGGGGCTGGGGGCGTGTGATCTCGGTCACGTCATCGGGTGTGGAGCAGCCGATCCCCAACCTTGCCCTGTCGAACGGGATACGGTCGGCAGTTGTGGGTTGGTCCAAGACATTGGCGAATGAG
>JAMWZG010000571.1:994-1305 GCA_024304855.1 Paracoccaceae bacterium | reverse complement strand
CACCCCAGGCCCCCAGCGCCAGGCCGCGCCCGGCCAGACCGCGCGCAGGCATTGCCATGGCGGCCATCAAGGTCGAGACAGCAAAGAGCCCACTACCAAATCCGATCATCATCGCACCGGCGAAAAAGATCGTCGGCGAATTCATCGGGGCGGCAAAAATCACCACCGAAAAAGCCATGATACCCGCAAGAATGCCGCTTCCTGCCATGCGATAGGGGTTGGCGCGCCGGGCCAGCATACGGCCCGCCAGCGCGAAACCCAGAAGCGCCCCGGTCGCCCACATCGCTGTCAGCGTGGTCGTCGCCGCAACC
>JAMWZG010000571.1:237-984 GCA_024304855.1 Paracoccaceae bacterium | reverse complement strand
ATCCTGCATGTTGAAGGCGACGGTGCCCAGAAAGACCACCGCAAGCAAACGACCAGCCGTGCCACCGGCCATCAGATCCGCCCAGGCATCGGCAAACTTCGGACGGGGAGCCTCGCGTTCTTCGCGGCTCATGGGGCGGACATTTTCCTGCTTCCAAAGGGCAAGAATGTTCAGCGCCAGACCGGCCACCGCGGCGCCTTGGACAACTCGGATCAGCTTGAGGCTGGTGAACTCCTGCAGCAGGAACCCGATGATGAGGGCCGAGGCCCCCATGCCCAGCAGGAACATCACATAAAGAAGCGCAACAACACGGGGGCGGGTCTCTTCCGTGGCCCTGTCACTGGCCAGCGCCAGACCGGCCTTGGCCTGCACATGACCCAGACGGCCGGTCATGAGAAAGGCCAGCGCCGCCAGAACCTCACCGGCGAAGGGGACGTCGTGGACCACATCACCGCCCAGCACCAGCAGGGCAAAGGGCATCACCGCCAGCCCGCCAAACTGCCAGAGCGATCCGAACCACAGGTAAGGGATACGTTTCCATCCGATCGCACTGCGATGTGTATCCGAGCGGAATCCCAGAAGCGCGCGGAATGGTGCAATCAGCACGGGAAGTGCGATCATGAAGGCAACGATCATCGCCGCCAGCGAGAGTTCGACGATCATCACCCGGTTCAGCGTTCCCAACAGCATGACCGAAGCCATCCCGACCGAAACCTGAAACAGCGACAGGCGCAACAACTGTGACAT
>JAMWZG010000571.1:0-227 GCA_024304855.1 Paracoccaceae bacterium | reverse complement strand
TAAGAGACAGGTCTGACCGCGGGAAAAGCTTTCCGGCATACCACATGCCCATCAGCAGCGTGGTGCGCGGCGCAACAGTGAAGACAACCGAACCCGACGTGCGTTGACCAAGACGATCAAGAGCGCTGCGGATGTCGCTGTCGCCATAGTAGATCAGACTGTCCATCGCCATGACATGATCGAACCGGCCCAACGTATCTGCCAGCATGTCGCCAGACGTGAAGGTC
>JAMWZG010000570.1 GCA_024304855.1 Paracoccaceae bacterium | reverse complement strand
CTGAAACGGGTCAGCAGCCGGATCTCGATGAACGGCAAAGGTCGCTGCATCGACAACATCTTCATTGAGCGTCTCTGGTGGTCCTTGAAGTATGAATGCGTTTATCTGCACGCCTAGGAAAACGGGTCCCAGGCTCGGCTCGGCATTGGGCGCTGGATCACCTTCTACAACCACCAACGCCCTCACATTGCCCATGGAGGACAACCGCCCGCCGTGGTCTATTTTACCCGCATTAAACCGATCAGCAGGTGCAGGCAGTAGCTAAAATCAGCCGGAAATCTGTCCAAGAGATGGGGAGTAGCTCATACACTTCGATTTTGGCTTGGTTAAAACTAATGTTTTTGGGAAAGAAGCAACCTCTTGGCCGCTTCTTTACTACTGTGGTCCTTTTAGACAGCACAATGCGAATCCAATGGCTAAATTCAGTTACATTGCAGCTTTCGCAGCGCAATATGATCACTTACACAATCGGCGAGATCGGTCATAGCCCGCTGCTGTTTCTCGCTCCACTCGCGCGGCACACGGTCTAGTGCGCAAAGTGAGCCAAGTGGCTCTCCGGAAGGTCCCAGTATCGGTGCGCCGAGATAGGCTATCAGTCCCATTTCTTCGATGATCGGGTTATCCTTCACGCGCGCGTCCGTCCGAGCATCAGACACGGCAAGCATTTTTCCTGTCCGTGTTACGATCTTGCAGAAGGATCGGTCCAGAGTTGTTTGGTTTACCCCGTCGGCCAAACCTCTTGCTGCTTTGAAATACTGGCGGTCAGCACTTTCTTGAACAAATGAGACCAATGCTATTGGAACCTCTGCAACATAGCACGCCAAACGGGTGAACCGGTTGAAACCGGGTTCGGGCGGACTGTCGACCAGTGAAAGCTGATGCAATACGTTTGAAATCACATCGTCAGAAGCTGCGGGAGATTGGTCGCTGCAGGATGTTCGTTTCTGCTGCACGGTTTTCGCCTCCAGATTAGGATTTACAAGCTCAAGAAACGCACATATCGCGCAGAAATTAGGCGATCTTATGGCGCCTTTTAGCTCCTATAATTTTACCGCCCTTCGACGGCATCGATGTGCCAAAGTAGATTAGTGAATGTCTACACAGCAGGATCACCGCATCCCTTGATGCCGATCTTGCAGTGCAACCTGATCTCCATAGATGTGACGCGCGGGCAAGAAACTGGTGATCCTCGCTGGGCAGAAGAAAGCGGCGGCCATCGTGATCAAGAATATCTCCGGGCGGCGGCGCTGATCTAAACTTCAACAGTGGCTCGGATCTGGGATCGCGGTATGATACTGGAAAGGAA
>JAMWZG010000057.1:14357-14858 GCA_024304855.1 Paracoccaceae bacterium | reverse complement strand
GCGCGGGCGAGGCTTGCGCCTCGCTGCACAATCCCGACTATGATTTTCCCGATGCCCTGATCCCGACCGGCGTTGCCATCTTTGACCGTATCCGGACCGGATTGCTGGGCGTGGTCCCTGCACCTGCAAACTGATGCGGTGGCAGGCGGCAGCCGTCATGTCATCTGTGCCCAAAGCCCGGAGGCTGTCATGCAGTTCTGGATAACCATCGGCCTGATCCTTGTCCTGTCGGCCCTTGGCCTGACCTATGAGATTGCGGCGGGGCGCGTGCTGGCACCGTTCTTCGGCACCTCGCTTCTGACATGGACCACGGTGATCGCCGTGGTGCTGGCAGGTTTCTCGCTGGGCAGCGCGCTGGGCGGGCTGGTGGCCGAACGCGAGCGCCATGTGGCTGCCGCCGCCCTGCGCAAGGCGCTGGTTGCGACGGCGGTGTTGATGGCGCTGTCGCCCACCGTGCTGGGTCTGATCTATGCCTGGGGCGCGCGGGGCACATGCTGTCTC
>JAMWZG010000057.1:0-14347 GCA_024304855.1 Paracoccaceae bacterium | reverse complement strand
TGGCCTTTTTCCCTGCTTCGGTGCTGGTCAGTTTCCCGTCACCCTTTCTGGCGAAAATGGCGGTCGAGGCGCGACCGGGGCGCGAAGGTTCCTCGCTGGGGATCGTTCTCGCCGCAGGATCGCTGGGGGCGATTGTCGGCGCGATCCTTGCAGGCTTCGTGGCGCTTCCTCTTGTCGGGTCGGTCGCCACTTTCGCGGGCTGCGGCCTTGCCGCCTTGCTCTGCATCCCCTTCATCACGGGCAAGGCACCGGATGCGGGCGGCACGGGCGCAAGGATGGCAGGGCGCGTATCACACAAGACCATCGCCTCTGTCGCCGTGGCCGCCGTCCTGATCATGGCGACCATGGCCAGCGGCGCCGTCTGCCGCTACGAGTCGGGCCTTTCCTGCATCGACGTGGTGCGGCAGGGCAGGGTGATCTATCTCTATGCCGACCGCACCTTGCAGGCGGCGGAAGAAACCGCGCCGCAGGACAAGACCCCGCGTGCCTTGGTGATGCCCTATACCCAATGGCTCTGGTCGCGGATGGACCGCGATCTGGGGCCTGCACCCTCGGTCCTGTTCATCGGTGGGGGCGGCTATTCCCTGCCCGCGAAGCTGCTGGAGGCCCGCCCCGCCGCGCGCGCCGTCGCGGTCGAGATTGATCCGCTGGTGACAGAGGTCGTGCGCGCGCATCTGCCCTGGGCGGCGGATACCATCGCGCAAACGGGGGTCGAGGTGGGCGCTGACACGTCCGGACGGGCAAGCGACACGGCACGCCTCGGGATCGTCCACGCGGATGGGCGGGTCTTCCTGAACGAGACGGATCGTCGCTTCGATGCCGCGGTGATGGATGCGTTTTCGTCCGAATCGGTGCCCGCCCATCTGGCGACACGCGAAACCTATGCCCGGCTGGCCGCAATCGTGGATGGTCCGGTCTATGTCAACCTGATCGACCTGCCGGACGGCCGCCTTGTGCGCGGTGTCCATGCCATCCTGCGCGGGATCTATCCGCATGTCGAGGCTGTGCAAGGCCCGGTTCAGGGTGCAGGGCGCACCAATATCGTGCTGGCCGCCTCGATGACGCCCCTGGCCCCGATCGGGGGGCTGCCCGATGACTACACGCGGGTGCAGGTCGCGCAGGGCCGCGCCTTCACGGATGATCACGGCTGGGTCGGGCACAGATAGGCGGTTGCCGGGCCTGCATCGCCGGCCCCGTCCGTCCCGTCAGAGCGTGGGGCCCTCGCGCCACGGCTCCGGCTCGCCCTGCCGTCGGGCGGTTTCGCGCGCCATGGCGGCGACAAGGTCCGTGCGGGTCACGATCCCGACAAGGCGCTGATCCGAAAGCACGGGGACGGCATCGACATCCCCATCCGCCATCAGGGGCAGCAACGCGCCGATGGGCGTGTCCACCCCGGCGCGCGGCACGGTGCTGTCCATGATGTCACCGGCGCGCAGCGGGGCGTCGCGGCGCCTGTCAAGCAACCGGCGGAATGAGGATCGAAACCCCTGCGCCTTGCTCCGCGCATCCCGGCTGGCATGATGGATCAGATGGATCTGGAAGATGATCCCCAGAAACGCATCGTCCGCCCCGACCACGGGCAGCGAGGTGAACCTGTGCTGGCAGAAAATCTCGGCCACCCTCGTCATGTGCAGATCGGGCGCGGCCGTGATCAGGTTGACCGACATGATGTCGCCTGTGGTCAAGGGGCCGGTCGTGCGCGCAGCGGCCTGCAATTCAGCGGCACCAATCAGGCGGGCCAGATCCTCGACACCCAGGTTGAACGACTGGCGATACCTTTCCAGAAGGGCGGTCAGCTCTGCCTCGGACAGGTTCAGCCGTTCCGAGGGGTTGCGATCGGCGGTGCCATGCTTGCTGGGATCGTCAAAGCGGCGCAACGGATAGCGCCGTCCCGTCAGCCTGGCATAGAGGGCGGCGATCACGATCAGAACGGTGGTGCCGGCCGCCACGGGCGTCAGCGCGAACAGAAAGCCGAGGTTCTCCACCGTCTCGGGGCTGAGGGCGGCGGTCATGGCCACGGCCCCCGCCGGCGGATGCAGGGCGCGCGCCAGCGTCGTGACCGTGATGGACAGACCCACCGCCAGCGCAATCCGCAAGGTCGGGTCAGCAACCAGCTTGCAAACGGCAATGCCAATCAGCGCGGCCAGCGTGTTTCCCACAATCGCAGGCCAGGGCTGCGCAAGCGGGCTGTTGGGCACGGCAAAGACCAGAACCGACGTGGCCCCGAAGGGCGCGACAAGGAACAGGCCCAGCGACAGATCGACCTGAGGCGACAGCACGAACAGGCCCGTCAGCAGCAAACCGACCAGCGCCCCTATCCCGCCTCTCACCGCCTCGGTCGCAGAGGCATGGGGGGCGGCGGGTCCAAGTGATCGCAGAATGTGCAAATGATGCTCGCAGATGTGTCGTCTGCACAATTTTTCATCGACACCGGGAAAGTGCAACCGCAATTCGAAACAGGGGAACCAGATGCTTTTTGCGGCGTTACTCCCCCTAACCTTCCTTGAACCGAGGTCAGCACAGTGCCGGATCAGAACAGGAAATTGCGACATCTGCATGAACGCGACACGCAAGTGTCAGCGGCCACGGCGATCGTTCTTGTTGTGGAGGATGAGGTGCTGATCCGTCTGGATGTGGCCGAGGAATTGCGCATGGCCGGATTCGCCGTGTTCGAGGCCTCCTCCGCCGAAGAGGCACTGGAACTGCTCGCCTCGGGCTTGCAGGTCGATGTCATCTTCAGCGACTTCCGCCTGCTGGGTCCATTGGACGGATGGCAGTTGCGCAAGGCTGTCGCGCGGCAATTTCCGGGCCCGTCCTTCATCCTGACCTCGGCCCAAGACCCGCCGGCCGAGGCCAAGACCGAGGCACGCAGCGGCACGGTGCCCTTTGTCCCGAAACCGTATCAACCGGCCCATGTGGCCGATCTGATCTCCAGCTTGTCGGACAGGCAGACGGATGAAAACGGATCACGATAACGCAGGGCTGCGCGCGCTTCTCCTTCTGGATTCGGATGTTCTCGTCCGCGCCGCGCTGGCCACCTATCTGCGCGACTGCGGATTGACGGTGATCGAGGCCAGTGACACGGCCGAGGCGCGCACAGTGCTTGCGACACGCGACGTCGCGGTGGACATCATCTTCTGCGATGTCGCCTCCATCGGCAGCGCGCAGAGCTTTGCCTTCGCGCAATGGGTCAGGACCGAATGCCATGATATTCCTGTCCTGCTGGCCGGAAGCATCGACGGCGCCGCCTCGCTTGCAAACAACCTGTGCGAGAAGGGGTCGCAACTGTCCAAACCCTATGACCACGCCCAGTTTCTGGACACCCTCAAACAGACCCTCGCCCGCAGACACCGCAACGCGATGACTTGAACAGGGTCATTTGCGAAAACCGGGTTGCGCGCGTGCTGTCCAAGAAACGATTCCTCAGATTCCTGATCGGGCAGGCGCCCCTTCTGCTGGCCGTGATCGGCCTCAGCCTTCTCTTGGGCGTGCTGCTGGACCGCATGGAACGCAACCGCCTCGAGGCGATTGTGACCAGTGACATCGACAGCCTCGCCATGACCCTGCAACAGGCGGTGCAGACCCGCCTGCACAGCAAGGAGCTGGCGCTGGGCGCTCTGGCCGTGACGGCCGAAATCGCCCCCGACATGACAGATGGAGAGTTCGAGAAAGTCGCCCTCCGTGTGCTGAACGACCATCCCGCGATCATGAGCGTGACGGTCGCGCCCGATCTGGTGATCGGCTATGCCTATCCCCGCTCTCGGAATGCCATGCTGCTCGGGCTGGATTACCGCAACTTGCCGGATCAACTGCCCGATGTCGAACGCGCCATCGTCGTCGGCACAGCCGTCACCTCCCGCCCCTTCATGTCCGTGCAGGGCAAGCGCGCCATCGCGATCCGCGAAAGGATCGACACTCCCGATGGCGCCTTCTGGGGCCTCGCCTCCATCGCCGTGGACCTCGAAGCCTTCTTCGATCCCATCATCACCGAGGCGCGTCTGGCGCGTGGCTACCGCATCGCCATCGTCGCGCAGGATGTGGGCGTCTTCGGGGATGCCGGTGTCTTCGACAATCCGCATCGCAGTTTCGCGATCAACACGATGGGGATGAACCTCTCCATCGCCGTGCTGCCCGATGGCGGCTGGCCGCAGCTTCCGCTGGTCACGCCCACCCGTCTGGGCATCCTGCTGGCCATGCTGCTCCTGCTCTGGTCGGGCCACGCCAACTATCAGCGCAACTACCAGCGCCGCGTCGTGGTCGAGCGGTTGGAGAAAGGCATCGACGCCCTCTCCAGCGGCTTCGTGATCTTCGACGATGAGGATCGTCTGGTGCATTGGAACGATACCTATGAAAAGCTGTTCAACAAGGGCTCGGTCCTGCGCAAGGGCATGAGCTTTGCCGATCTGATGCGGCTGGACATGAAACACGGGATCTACCGCGTGCCCACCGGGCAGGAAGAGACGTGGTTCGATCAGGTCATGAGCGGCCACCGCGCCGGCGAGGAATCCGCCGAGGTGGAACTGGCCGACGGCCGCTGGATCAAGATGCTCTCGCGCCGCACACAGGAAGGCGATCTGGTCGGCGTGCGCTTCGACATCACCGATCTCAAACGCGCGCAGCTGACCGCCGAACGGATGAGCACCGCGAAATCCGAATTCATCAGCGTCCTCAGCCATGAACTGCGCACACCCCTGACCGTGATCCTCGGCTTCGGCCGCCTGCTCAAGGCCAGATCCCCCCAGACCGGCGACCCCGCGCAGGATGCCTTTGTCGCGGATGCCACGGACCGGATCGTGCAATCGGGCGATCACCTGCTCAAGCTGGTGAACGAGATGCTGGACTATGTGAACCTCACCTCCGCCATGCCCAGCCAGCAGGTCGCCCCGTTCGAGCTGTCCGACGTGCTCGCCCGCAGCTCCGCCGAATTCAAGGCCATGGCCGAGGCCAAGGGCATCACGCTCGAAACCGAACCCTGCACCGCCAAGGTCGCCGCCGACCCTGTCCGCGTGGCGCAGATCATGGAAAACCTGCTCTCCAACGCGGTGAAATTCACTGCCGCCGGCGGCGCGGTCCGCGTCACCGCCAGCCCCGGCCCGCATTGCGTCAAGGTCACGGTCTCCGACACCGGCGACGGCATCCCCGAGGAGAAACTGGACGCCATCTTCGAGGAATTCTCCCAGCTCCACCCCTCCGGCACCCGCCGTCAGGGCGGCACAGGCCTCGGCCTCGCCATCACCAAACGCCTCGTCGCACTTCAGGGCGGCGACATCACCGTGCAAAGCACCCCCGGCGTCGGCAGCAGCTTCACCTTCAGCCTGCCACTCCAGGACCAAGCCGCCGCCTGATCCCGAACGAGGGGCAACAAGTGCAACTGCCGGAGGTATTTCAGCCCAAGGGGTTATTCCCTTGCCATCGCTCTGGTCATCAGTCATCGCGAGGCTTAATAATCGCGCTGCTCAGAGGGCATGGCCGTCATGCTCACCACCTCCGCGAAAGCGTCAAGGAATGTCGGACGATCCGTTCTCTCCTCCCGTGACCTTCATGGTCATGATCTACAATCAGGCCAGATTTGTCGCGGAAACTGTCAGGACCGTCTTTGATCAACACTATGACGGACCATTGGATATCCTGCTGTCCGATGATGCCTCGACCGACGGCACCACAGACATCCTCAGGGAACTGGTTGCCGGATATGATGGGCCGCATTCTGTCCGACTGAATGTCAATCGCACCAATCTTGGCCTGATGGCGCATTTCAACAAGGTCTTCGCCTTGGCCCGACACGATCTGATCGTCTGCGGTGCAGGCGACGACTGCTACCGCAGTGACCGTGTCGCGACCCTCGCGCCTGCCTCGCCATACGTCCGGGCTTTCTTCGCGGCTGAGGCGCGCTTGGGGTGAGGCGGGTGAAGGCCCTTCCTGCGGACGGCAACCGGATTGCCAATCGCCGGGTAACTGTTGAAATTATCACTTGATCTGACGTCTGATTAGATAGCAGATACTCTTACAAACAAGAAGCCAACACAAACATTTGCGGTGAGTGACATGCTTGAAATAAAGTTTATTGATCAAGATACAACTGGCCCTCGGAAGAAGTGTCCGATGTGTGAATCTGAGGAAAGTAAGTCGTTTCTGAAGATTGATAGACCAGATTACATAACAGAAGATTTGGTTATGCACCAGTGTGTTCGCTGCGGGACTGGTTTTTTTGTAAATGATGTTCCAGTCGTTGGTTATAATTATGATGGCTTTGAAAACGACTATTGGTTTAATTATGTTCAAAATGGTGCGGGAATTAGCGCTATGCTCGAGCCAATTTTTGCCTTGGAGCAAGGGAGGAATGGAGACCTTCTAGATGTTGGATGTGGGTTCGGTTTTGTTCCTCATTTCTGGAAGGTTATGACAGGGAACGAAGCGATTGGTTTAGAGGTGAGTGGCTATGGCAAGATAGGTTCAGAAAAATTAGGGATAAATATAATTTCTGAGTATTATTCAGAGGCTGACGAAATCAAGGGAAGGAAATTTCAGTACGTTTACAGCAGTGAGGTTCTTGAGCATGTGGAAAATCCAGAGGAGTTTTTGCGCGAAATTTCCGCAGCCGTAGCTGACGATGGTATTCTGATTTTGACAACTCCGAGTTGTTCCGCATTAAAGCGCGGCGCAGACTATCATTTGATGTTGGCTACGCTTTCGCCAGGGTTTCATTACTTTATTGCTTCGGAGAAGTCGCTCAGAGATTTGTTGTCAAAAGTAGGCTTCGAAAATGTGATGGTCTATGATTCTGGTCATAGACTTTTCGCATGGGCATCACACAAGTCTCTTCCCAAAATTCGATCCGGCTTCAAGGATTGGTCTATATATTTGGAGTATCTTGAGAAGCTAAGTAAAAATAGTGATTTTCATGTGGCCGGTGGTGCCCTCTATCGAGGGCTGAAAGATTCCTTCAATTTGGGTGACTTCGACAGGGCCTCGAGATTCTACTCAAAGTTCAAGTTGCTGGCCCGCGAAAGCTATGATCTAGATTTTGATTCTATCGAGCGATCAACTAATTCTTTGAGGTCTAGGCAAACGTTAAACAATGAAGTCTTTCCGTCTTGGGTCGGCTGTGGCCTGATGTACTCAGCTTTTATGGAAGAGAGAGCAGGCGCGAATCTGAGTAAGCAGTTAGCGCTTCTGTCGCTGTCGATTGAGGTGATGCAGAAGGAAATTGAGTTGGCCGCGCAATTTGCAGGTGAGCCAGCGCACTTTATTGATCTTGCAAAAAAGAAGCATCAAGAGGTATATGAAAAAACGTCAAGTGCTGGTTTTTTCACTCGTGATCCAAATCAAACATATATCCTACGTCATCCAGGAGACTTTCTTGGAAGAGACGTGTGTCTTTTTGCCGCCTACTCATCTCAGATAAAGTTAACAAGTTCTGTGGTGAAGTATATTGAGCAGTTAGAGGAGAATGGCATTAGAGTTGTGATCTGTTTGGCTCTAGATGATCCCATTCGGAAGTTTGACCTCTCAAACATTCCATCTTCTACAGGTGTTGTAATTAGAAGAAATGGCGGATACGATTTCTGTTCTTGGAGTAGTGCAATTCGATTGCTTCCAGATGTTTGGAGTGCTCGACGAGTCTTTATGGCAAATGATAGTGTCTTTGTTTTGCCGAATATATTTTCAGAATTTATTGCGAAAATGAGATCCCAAGATGCCGATTTTGTTGCGCTCACAGATTCACATCAGATAAATTATCATTCCCAGAGTTATTTCTGGATGATGCAGGGTGCGGCGCTTTCGAACAAAGATCTCCAAGAGTATATAAGTTTTGTGCCGCTTTTGAAGAATAAAGATGACATAATAAGAGAGTATGAAGTCACTCTGTTGTCAAAGATCAAGGATGATTTTGGGCTGTCAGCCTCTATTTTATTCTCGTTGGAAAATATTTTTCCGAAAGCGGCAGTGCGTGAAATTTGTGACATGAATGTAAGTCATACTTACTGGGATCACCTTATTTATCGAGGTTTTCCTTTTGTGAAAGTTGATTTGGTAAGGGGAAATCCTGCGGGTGCAAATAATCTTCATTGGCGTTTTGTTTTCGAGGAACACGGTGCTTCCGTTAATTCTGCATTGGAGCATGTATCTACGCCTAGAGCGACAAGTGTTAGTCACGATGATCGGTTGCTTAAACTGGAGCGCAAAGTCCACCAGCTCCAGTTGGAAAGAAATAATATGGAAACCGAATTGGCCGACTGGTCACGAAAGTGGTACGGCAGCACAATGCTTCGCCGTCTCAGCTTTCACAGAAATGGCCGACCGCGGGGATGGCTGCGAGCGTTGTTGTTGGAAACGAAAAGTGGACCGCTTCGCCATTCTATGAAATTTGTCGTGCTTAAGAAAAATGGCAAAGTGAGAAAACCATTTGCCAAATGGTACAGCGAAACGGTTGAAGGCAGGGAAAGAGTATAGTCGTTGTTGGATTTGTGTAGAAAAGTCCCATCCAGAGGATCGTCAATCGGATAGTCGATCTCTGCGACATAGGGCTGCAAGGCTTCCAGCAAGGCAAGTTGAGCTTCGATCCTGTAGTCGATACCCGGACTGCTGTCTCGCGGGCGAAAGATTGCTGTGCGGCGGCTTTCAATGCCGGTCGGGTCCGCAATGGGCGAATAGAAATGCCCCACCGGGAAAAGCAGATCAATCGTTGGCGCAGCCACCTCGGCTAACTCCACCGCCTCCAGTGGCCGCTCCGCGAACGGTTCCGGCAGGGCGGCAGGCACCTCGACTTCCTTGGCGTGCCCGGGCGAGGACATCTGGCCCCCGATCATCCGGCGCAAGCCCTTCTTGAGCCGTCGCCGCCAAGAGCGCGCCAGTCGCAACTCAAGATGCGCGATCACGTCTTGACGCGCAGCTGCCAGTTGCTCGAAATGCGCCGCTGCCTGCCGGAGCTGCTCTCTCTCGGCCTCGAGCTCGGCTTCACGTTTACGGAATCTGACCCCGACAACCTCGCTTCTGAGAGATCTTCCTCAAAAAGGCTGCTGGCCGGCAACGCAGGCAGGGCGGCATCGCTGGCGATCGCAATCAGATAGAGAGGGCGCGCCACCCCCTCCGTTTCCTCCAACGTCCGGGCGTCTGTCGTTTTGCTCAGTCCCGGATGGCCTTCAGGAAAAATCGCTGACCCAAACACAACCCTCTGCCCATAGAGCACGACATGCCGGAAATGCGCCCGCATGAGCGCATCGAACTCCGCCCGGTAGAGCTCTTTGACATGATATGGATTCCGCGTCCCCGGTACATCCGTATACGCGTGTTTCTCGGGGCTCGAGATGACGATCACCCCGCCTGGACGCAACACCCGGCGGACCTCCAGCATCATCCTTTCATGCGCATCGTGATGCTCGATGGTTTCATAGCTCACCACAACATCCACGCTGTTGTCCGCCAACGGAATATCGTCACAACTCCCTACCCGGAACGCCAGATTGGGCAGCCGGTAACGGGCTGAGGCATGTTCGACAGACAGCTGGTCAATATCCACACCCACGACAGATGCCGCGTGACCCGCCATGAAGTAGCTGCCGAACCCTTCGCCGCTGGCAATGTCCAATACGTGCTTTCCGGACACCAGGTCGCGCACCATCAGGTAGCGGTGCATATGCTCCAGATAAATATTGCCCTCCGTCTCGGGCGTGTATCGTTCACCAGTGAAGGACAGGATCTGCGACTGGTCCGTTGCTGCTGGCGAAACGCTGGCTGACATTCACTCATTATCCAAAAAGTTGGCTTGAGCCAACGCTACCCGCAAAAGCCCGGCGGGTCTCGGACGGTCCGACGATCGACCTTGGCAAACCCTAGTCAGGCGCCCGGCCTGTCGTCAAGATCGGCTTGTGCTCACTGGCTCGGGTTGAAATCAGCAAGATACGGCCATCGCCTCTCTTCAATCCGTCGTTTAAGATCTTCCTGTCTTGACGCCCGTTGCAAGTGCAGCGTTTTCTGATTACTCATGCGAGCGGTTTTATGGCTAGGGCAAGGTAAATGGCTGTTAACGATGATGATGCGATAGACCCGCCAGCGGCAACTGCGCCCTCAGTTCGGAAATCTGTTCCAACTGAGCCGGTTCACTTCAATCCGGTAGACTTGTCCTCTCGATTTCTACGCAAACCAATTAAGAACGCCCTGAAGTTCTCTTTCGCGCGTCTGATGTCCGGTGCGCCATTCTTTTCTGAGCGCCGTCGCGCCAAATTTGCTGAATCCGCCTCCAAGCGTGATTACAAGTGGTTGTCACGGAAACTTCTCGAGGCACAAACGTCCTCAGGCCTTTCTGTGGCTAACCAATTGCCAACGCCTTTTGGTGGTGAATTGCAGGCGACCCGACGACAGGCAACGACAAGCACTTGGAGTGCGGCAATAAATCGTGCGTTGTTCGACAGTGACACAGCCAATTTACCGACAGTGACCATTTCTTTTGTTACCTATAACAGTGCAAAGTGGCTGAGTGAGCTATTCTTGACGCTTCTGGCGCAGGATTATCCCTGCTCGAAACTCAACATCTCCTTCGTTGACAATGGCTCATCGGATGACACCCTCCATCTGATCGAAGGCTTCAAGGAACTCCATACCTCTTCCTTTGCCGGAGTATCGTTGACAAGGCAGGACAATCTTGGTTTCGGCGCTGGTCATGATGTGTCCTTCAAAAACAGCGCTGACGAGTTTGTTCTTGTGTCGAATGTTGACCTTCGGTTTCACAGAGGTTCCATTCTCAAGGCCGTAAAAGTGGCGCTGGTCGATCTGGAGGATGTCGCCAGCTGGGAACTTCGGCAATGCCCCTACGAGCATCCCAAGTTTTATGATCCGGTTTCCTTGGAAACAAGCTGGTCAAGCCATGCCTGCATTCTGATCAGGCGCAGCGCTTATGAGAAAGTGGGCGGCTATGAAGAGCGGATCTTCATGTATGGTGAAGATGTTGAATTGTCTTTTCGCTTTCGCGGGGCCGGGTATCGGATCAGGTATCTGCCACAGGTAACTGTCACGCACCATGTCGATTTCAAGGACGAAGAGTTGCGCCCCGATCAGTTCGCAGGGTCCGTCTCCTCTAATATCCTTTTGCGGCACAGGTATGGATCTTTGGAAACTGCGCGAGAAGGCGATCGTCTTCTTGAAACGCTGATGGTGAACGAGATTGACAGCAAGCGGCGGGAGGGGTTTTCCAAAGCAAAAGCGATTGTCACCCGTAATCGCGAACATTTCCAGGCGACCAAACAGCCCGAAGTATCAGCCTATTTTCCATTCAACGGGTTTGACTACGATGTGACCCGGATGGGTTTCGATGTTCCCTTGCAAAGTGAAGATGCTGCTGACGGGCCACTGGTTTCCATTATCACAAGAACACATGGTCCAAATACTCCGCTGCTGGCTGAGGCAATTCTTTCGGTCTGCAATCAAAGCTATCAGAACATCGAACATGTGATCATCGAGGATCGCACGAATTTTGCGGAAGATCTGACAGAGGAATTGCGCGACGCCTACAGGAAAAACATCCGTTATATCAAGTCCGAGGGCCACGGCCGATCTGCCGCCGGGAATACTGGTTTGGAGCGCGCTCGTGGTGCATACATGATGTTTCTGGATAATGACGACCTACTTCTTTCGGATCACGTTGAAATTCTTGTGAAAGCCTTGCTTGAGAACAAGGACGCGCCTGCCGCCTATGCGCTGGGTTGGGAAATTCCGACCTTCTACGATCAGAATGGCAGGTATCGGGAAGGCGCTCCGATCAATGTCCACAGTCATGCAACACCCTTCAGCGTCAAGAAACTCAAGAAGATCAATTTCCTCCCGATCCAATGCGTTCTATTCCGCCGCGAGCTTTATGAGCAGTTTGGCGGTTTTGATCTTGAGATTGACCATCTTGAAGATTGGAACCTCTGGTGTCGCTATTCCAGAGCGGGCGCATTTCAATACGTGCCCAAGACCACGTCCATGTATAGGGTGCCTGGTGATATGACCTTTCGGGCACAAAGAACCCGGGTGATGCTTGCCGCCGAGGATGCTGTGCGAAAGAAGAACGCCGAACATTTTGAAAGTCGCACGTCCGCAAGAGAGTGACTGCAACGTGCTTGTCCGGAAACAGTCGGACAGTTACACATTTGACAAGACCTGAACGCCAGCGATCAAGGATCGTTACTTTGAGCACACATCCGAATAAATTCGATTTTGTGCGGCTTGTCGCTGCTTCTCTGGTTATTTGGGGGCATGCCTATCCCTTGCTGGACGAGCCTGGCCTGCCGGCACTGATGGGCAGTTCCATTCACACCTTTGCCGTCAAGGTATTCTTTGTTGTGTCGGGCTATCTGATTGTGGCCAGCTGGGTCCGAGAGCCCGATCCTTTGCGCTATACGATGAAACGGGGGTTGCGAATTCTGCCGGCACTTTTTGTGGTCGTCATCCTCTCTGCGTTTGTTTTGGGACCGCTGGTTTCAAACTTGTCTCTGGCTGAGTATTTTGCGAGTCCCGTTCTTCTTGGATATTTGCGCAACATACTTCTCAATATCCGCTACTCTCTCCCGGGCGTTTTTGAGGACAATATCTACCCTCATGCCGTCAATGGCTCGCTTTGGACCTTGCCTGTTGAAGCGACGATGTATCTGTTTGTCCTTCTGCTGGGTGTGGTGACATTCTGGTCCTCTAGTCGGATGTTCACTGCCGGATGGTTTCTTTTAACCGTGATCTTTCTCGCTACCGCAGTCATCCGCATTCATTTCGTGCCGGACCTGTTTCAAAGCCAGATCATCTGGGGAATGCTCGTCACGGCATTTCTGGATGTCGCTCCCTATTTCATGGTGGGCTTTTTCTGTTTGCAGGGATCATTCCTCATTCGCTTGCGGCGGCTGCAATCTTGGTTTTGGCAAGCTATATGCTGACAGGTGTATTTGTCGTCTTCGGGGTCTTGAACATTCTGATCCTTAGTTATGCGATTGTGGTTTTCGGCACCAGTTCAACGCCCTATCTACGGAAGGCCGGTCGGTTTGGAGACCTCTCCTACGGCGTATATCTTTATGGGTTTCCGGTAGCGCAGACTCTGTCCTGGGCCTTCGGGCGTGACATGTCTTTCCTTGCCCATATTATCCTCTCCCTCGGCATCTCAATGATCTTTGCCTTCGCATCATGGCATCTGGTTGAAAAGAAGGCTCTCCGCCTCAAGCACAGCGTATCCCTCAAGAAACGCCCCGCATCCAGCTAGGCCGCTCCCTAACTGGAAGCGTCGCTTCAGCCTTAGGCATCGTTCGCAAACTGCCTAAATTTTACCAGTTGATAAAAAAAGGAATCGTGGAATACTGCTTTCAAAAAACAGCCATTCAAAAGCCAACAGGAGAGGCCAGATGTCGTCAAAAGCCCTCGCGGAAGGGATCGTCGCGGGACGTCTTGATCCCGCCACCTATGCCGAGCATTTCTCGGATCTGCACCCGCCCCTGGACCATCACGAGGCATTGGTCGCCGCCGATCGCTGCTATTTCTGCCACGATGCCCCCTGCATCACGGCCTGTCCCACCGACATCGACATCCCCCTCTTCATCCGCCAGATCGCCACAGGCACGCCCGAGGCGGCGGCGAAAACCATCCTGTCGCAGAACATCCTCGGCGGCATGTGCGCCCGCGTCTGCCCCACCGAAACCCTCTGCGAACAGGCCTGCGTGCGCGAAAAGGCCGAGGGCAAGCCGGTGCTGATCGGCCAGTTGCAGCGCTACGCCACCGATACGCTGATGGCGCAGGGCGTGCATCCCTTCACCCGCGCCGCGCCCACGGGCAAGCGCGTGGCCGTGGTCGGCGCCGGCCCTGCGGGTCTGGCCTGCGCGCATCGCCTTGCCATGCTGGGCCATGACGTGAAGGTGTTCGACGCCCGCCCCAAACCGGGCGGCCTCAACGAATATGGCATCGCCGCCTATAAATCCCCCGGCGGTTTCGCCATGGCCGAGGTGGAGTGGCTGCTGCAAATCGGCGGCATCACCCTCAAGACCGATGCCGCCCTGGGTCGTGACGTGACCCTGGCCGAACTGCAAGCCGATCACGACGCCGTCTTTCTGGGCATGGGCCTCGGCGGCGTCAACGCGCTGGGCGTCACGGGCGAGGGTCGCGCGGGCATCACCAACGCCGTCGACTTCATCGCCGAACTGCGCCAGTCCACCGACCTCGCGCAACTCCCCATCGGCCGCGACGTGGTCGTCATCGGCGGCGGCATGACCGCCATCGACGCCGCCGTGCAGGCCAGACTGCTGGGCGCGCTCAACGTCACCCTGGTCTACCGCCGGGGCCGCGACCGCATGAACGCCAGCCGCTATGAGCAAGACCTCGCCGCCTCCAAAGGCGT
>JAMWZG010000569.1:269-1306 GCA_024304855.1 Paracoccaceae bacterium | reverse complement strand
ATCTGGTTCAAGATCACGCCGGTCAACGAGTCCGTGGCCGGTTGGTCAGCCAACCAGAACCGTGCGACAAGTATCAGCCAGTCCACGTCCTTGCCGTCGGATGCGCTGGAAAAGTACCTGCTGGAATATGAAAGCATCAAGGTTCACGATCTGGAAAGCCGCGTGGACAACCAGCCCGGCGATCCGCTGATCCAGCAGACCGAGCGGACCTATTCGCTGATGAACTACTTCTCGAACTCGCTCGGGGTGAACTGCGTGTTCTGTCACAACAGCCGCGCATTCTATGACCCCGGTCAGGTGACACCGCAGTGGGGCACTGCCTCGCTTGGGATCGCCATGGTTCAGGAGTTGAACAACGACTACCTTGTGCCGTTGCAGGACCAATACCCTGAGCATCGCCTTGGTCCGATCTATGCCGACGCGCCGAAAGCCGCCTGCAAGACCTGCCATCAGGGCTATCAGCAGCCGCTGCAAGGCACCAACGTGATCGCGGACTGGCCCGAACTGGCCACGACCTCGGGCACGCCGGTCTACGAATAAGGATCGGGCGGACTCCCCTCCGCCCTGTCCTTAGCCATGTTCGGATCGCGTCGTTCGCGCCACGTGATCCGGACACGGGGCTTCAACACCCCGGTTCCCTTCCTGTTGGCTACAGGACCTGGGCGCCACACCGGGGACACCTGGTGTGGCGCCTTTTCTTTATCGAGCGGGAGGCTCTGATGACACAGTCCCATGACTCTACCGACACTCCTCTTCTGGACCGCGTGGCAGGCCCTGCCGATCTGAAGCGGTTCTCTGATGACGAGTTGACACGTCTGAGCCATGAGTTGCGATCCGAGGTGATCCGCTCGGTGGCGCAGACGGGCGGGCATCTGGGGTCATCTTTGGGTGTGGTCGAGTTGACCGTGGCCATCCATGCCGTGTTCAACACACCGATGGACAAGCTGGTCTGGGATGTCGGGCATCAGTGCTATCCGCACAAGATTCTGACCGGGCGGCGCAATCGACATCTCGTTGTCGTTCAGGATCACGAACAG
>JAMWZG010000569.1:0-260 GCA_024304855.1 Paracoccaceae bacterium | reverse complement strand
ATGCGCCGGCAGAGGCATCGCGGGACAAGTATCACGGTGTTGCCAAGTTCGACGTGCCATCGGGCGCGCAGGTGAAGTCAAAGCCGAACGCGCCCAGCTATACCTCGGTATTCGGTCAGGCCCTCTCTGACATAGCGGCGCGCGATCCCAAGGTTGTGGCGGTGACGGCGGCGATGCCTGATGGGACGGGCCTGGACATCATGGCGAAGCGCTTTCCCGCGCGGATCTTTGATGTCGGCATTGCCGAACAACATGTCTCT
>JAMWZG010000568.1:546-1322 GCA_024304855.1 Paracoccaceae bacterium | reverse complement strand
ATAAGAGACAGGACATGGAGTCCGAGGCCGCGCGTCTGCAGGCGCTTCAGGTCCAGCAGCAGTTGGCAACTCAGGCGCTGTCCATCGCGAACCAAGGCCCGCAGAACATCCTGAGCCTCTTTCGCTGAGGACGCTGATCTGACCTAGGGCAGACAGGCAGGCAAGGCGGGGGGCCGTCATTTCGGCCCCCCGCAATCCCAAGACGTCACGGCCAACGCGCTGGAGTCGTGGAAGGACACAGACCGTCTCATCCCATCCCGGTCAGAAGACCGGGGCACCAGGAAAGCAGAACGCATGAGTATCAACGCATACAAAACGACGATCCGGCACAGTGAATCGCCCCGCCAGATCGAACGCCGCATCCTGTCGCGACTGACCGGTGCGCTCGAGGCCCACGCAGCCTTTGACACGACAGAGTCGACCTTTTCCCGCATCGAAATCCTGTCCAGCGGTCTGCGCGACGCGCTGACAGAGAACCAGAAGTTCTGGGCAGAACTGAAATACGATCTTGCCCTGCCCGAAAACGCACTGTCCCCTGACCTGCGCGCAGGGCTTTTGTCGCTGGCGCTTTGGGTGGACAGGCAGACCGCAGCGATATTGGGTGGCCAGCCGGGCGTGCTTGCGCTGGTCGAGGTGAACCGCTCGATTGTTGGGGGACTTTCCGCGATGCCGCGCTCCGGCGCGCCTGCGCCCACGGATCCTCAGGCGTCCGTTCACGTCGTGCATCAGGGAGGGTGACAGGATGGCACTGAAACTGACCTTGAAGCCTGACGAGC
>JAMWZG010000568.1:0-536 GCA_024304855.1 Paracoccaceae bacterium | reverse complement strand
AGCGGATCATTGTGAATGGGTGCGCCATGCGCAATTCGGGCCGCCGCCATGTATTGACCATTGAAAGTCAGGCGGATGTCATTCGTGGGCAGGATCTGCTGGACCCCGAAGGCATCGCAACTCCCGTGCGGCGGGTCTACTTCCTGATCCAGACCGCTCTCACACGCGCTGATCTGCGGGAGGATCTGCTGGGGCCGATCCAGAAGCAGTTGGCAGTTCTGGCGACTGTCTTTGCCGGTGGAAGCATCGCACAGATCTTCGAAGCCGCAAATTTCGTCAGCATCGGAGATTTTTACAAAGCGCTACGCGCCCTGCGCCCCGTGATGCGGCACGAGGAAGAGATCCTGGAGCGCCTGAAAACATCCGCGGCCATGGATATGGGACAGGCACATGCGGCGCCTCCAGTCAGCCCTGAGTCAATCTCCCACGCGGCGCAGTCATGACTGGCGCGATCGGCGTTTCGACCCTTCTGGGGATCAGGATCGCCGACGCGACCCGTGAGGCGCGGGTCGCGGCCATTCGCGACAGTGCCGAAC
>JAMWZG010000567.1 GCA_024304855.1 Paracoccaceae bacterium | reverse complement strand
CAGCTCCGAGCCCGCAAGCGAGGCCTTCGACAGGCGTACGAGCCCACCAGTTTCCTCGATGCGGTAGCAGCGGCGCTTTTGCCGCCCGCGCCTGTAGTGGGTCGCGGTGACAATCTGGCAGGTACTGCCATCGGTGAGCGTCACAGGTGCTGCGAGCTTGATCTTGTCGCCTTCCTCGTAGTCCGGGATCGCAGCCCAATCCCGGCAGCGCTGTCGCCAGTCCTGGGCGTAGCTGTCCGGGTCTTTCAGGTCGGAGAGGAGCTCGATCAGCCCAAGGGGAGCACGCGACTCGTTCGGGCCAGCACTTTCCTCCATGTCCTTGTAGCCCCAGCACCCGTCATCGTATCGGGTGAGGAAGACAGCCCCGAAAGTGATGGAGCCATCCGCATCGGTGACATAGGTCGTGTCTTCGACAGGGGTGCCGTCGAGATTGGTGACCTTTGCCGCCGCATACCAGGTTGAGCCGACCTTGCAGGCCTTGACCAGTTCCGTCTTGCGCGTGTCGCCATGAGAGGTGCAGAGCCGGGCGATTTCCGCTTTCTCATCCGCGTAGGTCTGGACGCGGCCGTCGGTGTAGAAGAGCCATCCCATCTCAGAGTCCTTTCTCTCATTGGGGAAATTGTTGTCGCCAATGTCCCGAGAGGGCCGCAGGCCCGGCAGGGTATTGGCGATGCTTGTTTGAGAAAGGGCGCGTTACGCCGCCCTCCGGTCATCGATTTCCATCAGCGCATCGAGCGGCACGCGGTAGGGCTGCATGGCGTCGAAATCCTCGCAATTGCCGCAGTTCTGCACGATCGCGAAGGTGTCGCAGGCATCCTTGAGGATGACCCGGAAGGTGCCGCCGAGGCCCGAGGGCACGTCGTAGGTCCCGCCTATGAGATAATCCGAGGCCCGGCGCACGAAGACGCGGATGCTGTGGCCATCGGTGGCGAGCCGGATCGTCCCCTGCCCCCGGTCGATGAGCACCTGCACGTCATCCAGGATGTCGGTATAGAACTGGCCGATCAGATCGCGAAACGCCATGCGGCGCTGCGCCATCCAGTCGGTGTCCCGAAACGGGTTCATGCCGTCGGCGAAGGCGAAGGAGGGATCGGCCTGTTCGGTGGAGACGATGCGGGTGGTCGTGCCATCGATGCCGTTCGAGCGCAGATGCACACCATTGCCGACGATGAGGATCAGGGCGGGCCTGTCCACGGGCCCGTTCCAGTTGGGCAGGAAGGTTTTGCAGGCGCGCGCATGGGCGATCTGCGCCGCAACTGCGGAGGCAGAGAACTTGAGAATAGCCATGGGGATGTCTTTCTGTTCGGTTTGGAAGGGTCGACCCGCGC
>JAMWZG010000566.1 GCA_024304855.1 Paracoccaceae bacterium | reverse complement strand
CTGGCCACTGCAATGGAAAATCAAGCCGCATAAGCTGCGGTCTCAATGGCATGGTTACGATGAACAACGCCACATTCAACCTTCCCGCGACACCGAAACAGGTCGCCTATGCGCGCTCGCTGGCCATGCGCAACCAGACACTGTTGCCTTGGGACGTTTTGCAGGATCGAAGATCCCTCAGCGAGTGGATCGACGCACAGTCCAAGCTGAAACCCTTGGTCACATCAGACAGTCGCCCAACCTCCAGGCAAGTGGCTTTCGCCGAGCGCCTCGCGCGCATCAAGCGCCGTTCCGTGCCTGAAGAGTGTTTCCGAGACAAAGGGTTGATGTCGAAGTGGATCGACGGGAACAAGTAGGGTTGGAAGCCGCCGCGTCCTAAGGCTTTTCTCGAAGCTCACAGCGGCGTCAAAGCCGGCCGGTCCGAAATCTACTTTCTTCCCATCAGTTATAGTGAGTTCAATTTTCTACCACTGAATGACATCGGCCCATTCCTCTCTGTTGCGTTGGGCCTGGGCGCGCACAAATGGACATAGCGGCACGATGCGCTGCTGCGCGGCACGGGCATCGGCAATCAAGCGCTCGACAAGTGCAGCACCAACACCCAAGCCCCGCATGGCATCAGGAACCGAGGTGTGATCTGCAATGACAACCCTCGCGGACAATTTCGAAAGCGTGAGTTCCGCTTCCTCTGTGATCCCCTTCACTCTGCCAACAATCCGCGCCTTGGTCGCTGTGTCGGAGCGGGTAATATTGATGTCTGGCATGATCAGGTCCCTTCAATGTTTGCGCCACGAACTCGTATGGGATCTTCCCTGAAACTTGACTGAATTGTTCGCCGCACTCAACTGGCCAAAAAAATGCTCCTTATCCGGCAAACTCGACGGACGACCTCGTCAGGCCAAGACCGCTTTCCCATTGTCATCCGGTTTCGAAGAAGCCTTCGATGGTTTCAACTTGCGCTATGGTATCCGCATATCCCAAGTCGATCAGATCCCCGACATATCCGGGTTCAAACAAGAGGTAACTCTCCAGCCGTCCATCACCGCCCCACGCCCCGGCGCTGCGCAACAGCATCCGCACGGTGCGAGGCAGGTCGGACGCATGTGCTTGGGCAATCGTTCTCAGATCCTTTGTGGGGCTGAGTAGGATGCTGTCGATGACGCGTAGTGGCGTCTTGTCCCTCTGGTCTTCCGGAATGAGCGCGACGGTATGGTTGATGCGCAGCATGCGCTCCTGGTCTGCCTCAAGATTGTCGTTAAATAGGATATCGAGAGAGTGGCCCGCGACCTCACCAAATGTTGGGCCCTTTTTGCGTCCCACCCGAGGACCG
>JAMWZG010000565.1 GCA_024304855.1 Paracoccaceae bacterium | reverse complement strand
CTCATAACCTGAAGGTCGTAGGTTCAAATCCTACTCCCGCAACCAACGTTTCCGACCAAGCCCGTGCCAAAAGCGCGGGCTCGGTCGTTTGCGCGTCCACCAACGCCAGAATACCCGCCAATTCGCCCGCCAGTTCAATATGATGGCCGTTCGGGGCACGCACGTCAGGCACCAGCCGGATCTCCGATATCAAGCCGCGCGACGCTTCCGTTGCCTCGGTCTTGAGATCCGGGTCCCGCAAGTTAGAGGCCAGGTTGCGGATCTTCGTCCGGTAGAGGTCCGACAGGCTTGGGTGCAGCCGCAGGGCAGGAGGCTCGGGGCTTTGCTCCAGGTAGGTCTCAAGTGCGCGCTTCTCGCCCTCCAGGTCCGCCATCCGGTCCTTCATGCTCGGCTGATACATGTAGACTGGCATCAGGCACATAAGCCGCATAAGTCGCCGGATGCGTTGGTAGATCACAACATGGCCCTCGTTCTGCAATTGCCACGTCATCTGCCGCACGCCGTAAACTGGGTTTCGAGGAACTGTTTGTCCATTCCTACTATGAGATCGAGGTTCATGATCGTCTCGCGCATCAGTTCATAGTAGGACAAACGACCGCGAAATCGACAGCAGGAGAAATTGTGCCCCGACAGACATGCTCGGGTGGTTCTTGTCGATCCTCCCGCCCCTTACTTGGCGGTCCAAGGCTTGAGCTTTCTAAACGAGAAAATCGATAGCCACAGCGAGTTCCCCGCTCCTCGCCTGCAGCGCCCGCATCGTATCTTCATCGACCTTGGGGGCCTTCTTGCTCTCCCGCTCGAAGATATCTGCCACCCCGTCCAGCAATGCCTTCTTCCACTGATGGAGCATCGTCGGATGCACGCCGTAGAAGCCACACAGTTCCGATCCTGTTCGCTCGCCCTTCACTGTTCCCAGGGCCACGCGGGCCTTGAAACCTGCGTCATGGTTCATGCGTTTCTCTATGTTCTGATCTTCTCGAACTTGCAGACCATCAAAAGTCAGATCGTAGCTACCGCCACTGTCCGTTCCCGGGGAGCAGCTTAGAAAGAAGTTTGAGCAAGCAGTTCTTGTGAAATCCGCTAGCGTATCTACAAGTCCATCCGCAGGCGTCAAAGTCTTGACAATGTGTACTTTAAGCAGCCATGCAAATCTCTCAAACCATTAGGCATAGCAGGTCACTTCAGTCATGCCCTTCATTTCCCATGCTCAGAACTACGAAGACGTCATGCTGTGGCGAGCATTGAAACACGTCGAGAAGGGCTTCTACATAGATGTAGGGGCATGGTCACCCGATTCAGATAGCGTCACCAGATCGTTCTATGAAGCGGGGTGGAGG
>JAMWZG010000564.1 GCA_024304855.1 Paracoccaceae bacterium | reverse complement strand
GAGCCTCGGGCGTCAGGATGGCGGATTTGCGCGCGGTGAACCAGTCGAAACAGGAATTTTCTGCGGCGGCGATGGCGGGGTCTTGCCGCAGGGCGGTCAGGCGCGCTTGCGTTGCGGGCCAGTGGCGCAGGATGGTGCGGTCCTCGACATCGTTCTTGTTGGCCGAGCGGTGCCAGTTCGAGCCGAGGTGATATTTCGTCTCGCCCTGCTTGCCCTGCCCGTCGCCACGGTCGTTCTTCATCATGAAGAGGTCGCGGGATTTGACGGCGTAATGGTTGATCCTTGCCGTCGCGTTGCTGGCGGCCAGATCATGCGGGCGGAAGCGGCTGGAGCGGTCCTGATAGAGGCTGGCGGCCTTGAGCGGTGTGCCGTCGGGGTTGACGACGACGGGATCGGCGACCAGCGGTTCGCGCGGGTTGTGATCGGTGGCGGCGGCAAAGCTGGCGGCGCGGAACAGGCATTTGGATTTCGTCACGCGCGGTTCCGGGGCCGGTTCGGCGCGGGTGAAGCTGGGCAGGACCGCCATGCCGGGGGTCCATTCCAGAATGCCTGCATCACCGAAGAGTTGCCACGGGATCGCGACGACATCGGCCTCTGCGGCATTCGCCATCAGGTCGGGCAGGCGCCCGTCACCTGCGGTGATGTTCAGGAATTCGTCGCTGTCGATATGCAGAAGCCAGGTCACATGGTTCTGTCGCGCCCAGTCAAGGACCAGTGCCATGCCGCTGTCCTGCGGCGGGGTGCCGGGGGGGACGGTCTGGCGGATATGGGCCAGGTGGCCCTTGGCGGCCAGGGCATCCAGCAGCGTATCCGAGCCATCGGTGCAGTCATTGCTGACCACGACGACATGATCGAAGCCGAGCGTCTGGTGATAGGCGAGCCATTCGAGGATGAAGAGCCCCTCGTTGCGCATACAGGAGACGAGGGCTGTCTGGTCCGATGCGACGGTCATGGGGGATTACCGGGACAAAAGGGGCGCACCACGGGGGAGCGAGGGAAGGGCGCGCGGGTCACGCGCCCTTCGGATACAGGATTACAGGTCCATCAGCAGGCGGCGGGGATCTTCCAGCGCCTCCTTGACGCGGACGAGGAAGGTCACGGCGCCTTTGCCATCGACGATGCGGTGGTCATAGGAGAGCGCCAGATACATCATCGGGCGGATCACCACCTGACCGTTGATCGCCACGGGGCGGTCCTGGATCTTGTGCATCCCCAGAATGCCCGACTGCGGCGGGTTCAGGATGGGCGAGGACATCAGCGAGCCATAGACGCCGCCGTTCGAGATGGTGAAGGAACCGCCCTGCATCTCGGCCATGGAGAGCTTGCCGTCACGGGCGC
>JAMWZG010000563.1 GCA_024304855.1 Paracoccaceae bacterium | reverse complement strand
TGGGCGGTTTCGATGTCGCCGGTTTCGACCATCAGCGACTTGTCGCGCGAGGAGGTGCCCCCAGACCCAGCCAGACGCCGCTGGCGTTGATGCCGGGGTTGTCCTTGTTGGCGGGCGCGCCGATCTGGTCCTGACCGACCCAGACCATCCCATGTTGCGCGGCGAAGATGCTGAGCTGGATCAGCGTGTTCAGCTTGTCCCCGCCCGGAAAGGTGGCGACGGTGAACCCTGCGGCGAGCTTGTCGGCCCAGCCCTGCGCGGCCCAGATGTCGCCGCTGGCATCCATGAAGGTTTTGAACCCGGCCGAGGCGCTGCCCATATAGGTAGGTGCGCCCATCACGATGGCATCGGCGGCGTCGAGGGCCTGCCAGTCCGTGTCCTGCATCGCGGTCACGTCGATCAGGCGGGCGTCGCAGCCGCCTTCGCCAAGGGCGGCGGCGATGACTTCGGCCAGACGGCGCGTATGGCCCCGGCCCGTATCATAGGGAATTGCCACATTTCCGCTCATTGATGTGCCCCTGCAAGGATCATGTCGGCGGCTTTTTCCGCGATCATGATGGTGGGTGAATTGGTATTGCCCGAGGTGATCAGCGGCATCACGCTGGCATCGACCACACGCAGCCCATGGATCCCGCGCAGGCGCAATTGCCCGTCAAGCGGGGCCGCGTCATCGGTGCCCATGCGGACGGTGCCGACGGGGTGGAAGATGGTGGTGCCGATGTCGCCCGCCGCCTGCGCCAGTTCGGCATCGGATTGGGCGGTGAGGCCGGGCTTCATCTCCTCGGGCGCGTATTTCGCCATGGGCGCTTGCGCCATGATCTGCCGCGCCTGCCGGATCGCATCAATCGCGACACGGCGGTCGCCTTCGGTCGAGAGGTAATTGGGCGCGATGCGCGGCGCGTCGCGCGGGTCATTGCTGGTGATCGTCACCGTGCCCCGGCTTTCGGGGCGCAGGTTGCACACAGAGGCGGTCATGGCGGGGTAGTCATGGAGCGGCTGGCCGAACGCCTCGAGCGTGAGGGGTTGGACGTGGTATTCCAGATCGGCGGTCGCCAGATCCGGGCGCGAGCGGGAAAATGCGCCAAGCTGGCTGGGCGCCATCGACATGGGGCCGGAGCGGCGCAGGACGTATTCAAGGCCGATCATCGCCTTACCCCAGAGGGAGCTTGCCATGGTGTTCAGGGTCTTGGCCCCCGTCAGCTTCCACGCGCAGCGCAGTTGCAGATGATCCTGAAGGTTCGCGCCGATGCCGGGGATGTCGCGGATCACGGGGATGCCATGCTGCGCGAGCACTGCGGCCGGGCCAAGGCCGGAGAGTTGCAAGACCTGCACCGAGCCAAT
>JAMWZG010000562.1 GCA_024304855.1 Paracoccaceae bacterium | reverse complement strand
ACACCTGCCAGTGTTTTTTCGTGCGGCGCAGGTGCGCGGCGCGGGTAAAGGGCACGCCGCCAACGCGCCCTGTCAGGCGGTCGGCGGTCAGGCCGGGCGCTTCGACGGTAACAGGGGTGCCGTCCGGCAATCTGATCGTCAGATGCCTTTTATCGCCCGCCGCGCTGGTCGGGTCTTCGTCGCCCAAGGCCCAATAGAAGGCAGCGCCGGGCCGGCCTGCGGGCGCGGTCAGACGCCACGCACCTAGACCTTGCCAAGGGGTGTTCCCGGCCGTCGGGACCAGATGCAAATGCAGGGCCAGTGTGGCTAGCGCGCGGCTTTGCGCATCGGGTGCGGGGGGTGCCCACCCGTTCACAAACATCTCGCCAAGCCCGGCGGTGTGATGCCGGATCGCGGCAAAGTCGGGATGAATTAACAAGGCGCGCTGAAACGCCAGGTTCAGCCCCAGCCCGCCCACGGCAAAGCCGTCGATTGCGGCCACGCTCTTGCGGATGGCCTGCGCCCGGTCCGGCGCATGGATGATCAGCTTGGCCAACATGGAATCGTAGTGATGGCCGACAGTTGAACCTTCCCCGACGCCCGTATCCAGCCGCACGCCCGAAGGCGGCACCCACAGCGTGATCCTGCCGGTTTCGGGGCGGTAATTCTCGGCCGGGTTTTCGGCGGCAACGCGCACTTCGATGGCGTGGCCTTCGAAGTGTACGTCGGGTTGCTGGAAAGTCAGCCGCTCGCCCCGCGCGATGCGCAACTGCCATTCGACCAAGTCGATTCCGGTGATCGCCTCGGTGACGGGATGTTCGACCTGAAGGCGGGTATTCATCTCAAGGAAGTAATAGGCGCGGCGCTCGGGGTCATATAGGTATTCAACCGTTCCGGCAGAGCGGTATCCGATCGCCTGTGCAAGGCGCACGGCGGCAGCGCGCATATGCTCGCGCAGATCGTCTGGCAGATTCGGCGCGGGGGCCTCTTCGATAAGCTTCTGGTGATTGCGTTGCAGCGAACAGTCCCGGTCGCCGAGATGCACCAGGTTGCCATGCGTGTCGCCCAGCACCTGCACCTCGACATGGCGGGAGCGGAGCGCATAGCGTTCCAAAAATACCGCCGGATCGCCGAACGCACCCTGCGCCTCTGCCCGGGCAGAGGCGATGGCCTTGGGCGCGTCGGCCATGTCGGTGACGAGACGCATCCCGCGTCCGCCACCGCCGGCGCTGGCCTTGACCAGGAATGGCACCCCAAGCGCGCCCGCCTCTTGCAGCAGGCGTGAATCCGATTGATCGGCACCGCGGTACCCGGGCAGCACCGGCACCCCTGCGGCCTCGGCCGCAGCCGCGAAATCCGCGTTCTCGGACAGAAAGCCATAA
>JAMWZG010000561.1:960-1367 GCA_024304855.1 Paracoccaceae bacterium | reverse complement strand
AGGCGTTCTGCATCGAAGCAAGAACCCGGAACACCATCTTGTGTTCCTTCATGAACAACTGTCGTGCCAGTTTCAGGTCGCGCACGCGGCCCGAGGCGAGACAAGCAGCGGCTGCTGTGGCGGCAACCCGTCCGCCGACCATCGCGTAATAGATGCCCTCACCCGAGGAGGGGGCGACGACGCCGGCGGCATCCCCTGCCAACACCACATCGCTGCCATTGTCCCAGCGATCCAGAGGTTTGAGCGGGATTGGCGCCCCCTCCCTGCGGATCGTTCTGCACTCTGTCAAACCGGCCGCCGCACGCAAATCGGCGGTCGCCTTTTTCAGATCAACACTATCCACTTCGGTGCCCATACCGACGCTGGCGGATTTGCCATGTGGGAAGACCCGTCTCTTATACACATCT
>JAMWZG010000561.1:521-950 GCA_024304855.1 Paracoccaceae bacterium | reverse complement strand
AGGCCAGAACGTAAGGGATCTTGTCGCCGCCCGGCACTTCTGTGCGCCCGACCTTTGACCGTGCCCCATCCGCGCCGATCACCAGCCTTGTGGTCAGACGCATCTCTTCGCCACTGGCCCTGTCGCGATAGATGACATGGGTGCCTGTCGTGTCACGCTCGATCCGCAGATAAGTGCCGGTCAGCCGTGTAGCACCTGCGCTTGCCGCCCTCGCGCGCAGGAACTCGTCGAAATGCTCGCGGTCCACCATGCCGACAAAGCCGTTCTCGATGGGGATGTCGACGGCCCGTCCGGTGGGCGAGATCATCCGCGCCGTGGTGATCTTCGCCACGATCTGCGAGTCAGGGATATCGAAATCCGCAATCAGACGCGGCGGAATGGCGCCGCCGCGTCTGATTGCGGATTTCGATATCCCTGACTCGCAGATCG
>JAMWZG010000561.1:0-511 GCA_024304855.1 Paracoccaceae bacterium | reverse complement strand
GCCTGCGCCCACGACGACGACATCAAACATGTTCATTCTCCCGGAACCAGTTGCGCACCGCCGCGGCGGTTTTCCATGATACGTGTGGCCATGAAGGCTGCGGCCAGAAACAGCGCGGCTTCAGCGATGAAAACGGTCCCGAACGCCGGGGCGTCGTCAGCAAAAAGCACGCGGAGCGCATCGACCGATGCGGCCCCCAACAAACCGCCAAATCCAGCGGCAATCGCCTGAGCGGCCCCCCATAGACCCATGCGTGTGCCTTCACGTGCACCGCGGCCATCGCCTGCCAAGGCCATCATCGATCCGATGGCGGCGACAGCGAACATTCCGTTGAAGAACCCCAGCGCCACGACGACGGGCACCAATGGCGCGCCGGGGCCAAGCGGACCCAGCAGGGTCAGCAGGGCAAGGCATCCTGCAGATCCAAGGCATCCCGCCACGACCCATGCACGCAACGTGCCCAATCGCAGGCCCGTGGCCGCGATCCCGACGATCAGCATGCCGACGAAAA
>JAMWZG010000560.1:1005-1368 GCA_024304855.1 Paracoccaceae bacterium | reverse complement strand
AATGCGTCAAGCTGGCTTTGGAAAAGGGCGTCAAAGTCCATGGGCGTCCTCGTTTCTTATGGTTTTTCGTAAGGGAGTGTTTCGGGGTGAGCGGGTTTTGGCGCGGGCAACATCCAACGCCAGAGTTTTTCGTCAGGCAGAGGCAGGACCATCAGCCAATGCTCCAGCAGGGCAAGGCTTGTGATCGCAGTCAAAAGGGTAAAGCCGGTGATGTCCCCTGCGGTGTCCACCGCCCAAAGGCGTTCCAGCCAGCAGGCCACGGCAAAGGTCAGGGCAGTGACCGAGAAGGGAAAGACCCAGTTCAGCCGCGACAGCCGGAAATGGCTGGGCAGATGCGCCAGCGGGCTGGGCAGGAATTCGACG
>JAMWZG010000560.1:178-995 GCA_024304855.1 Paracoccaceae bacterium | reverse complement strand
AAAAACAGAACGACGAAGGTCCACAGGCCGAAGGCGTTTTCAGCACCCCAACCCACCAGCAGGATCAGGATCATCGTCGCGACCAGCAGCATCTCGTGATAGGCGATGGTGCCCCACGCTCGGATGAAGCGCTCCCATTCCGGCAATTTCTCGGGGCAGGGGTTGGCGTTGGGGCCGGTGATGATGCCGGTCAGAAAGGCCAGTTCGATCCAGCCCCAGACCGCAATGGCCGAGAGGAAGGCAAGATAGGCGCCAGTTGAACTGACGTCATCGAAGGTGGCGTATAGCCCCCAGAGACCTATCCCGAATAGCGGCAAGGCGGCCCATGTCGCCAAATTGCAGGCCCGCGCGCCATGCCTGTCGGCATAGCGCACGGCCATCAGGATCACCCCGGTCGAGAACCACCAGACAAAAAGGGCCGCGAGGGCCGCGATCCATGGGTTTTCCAGCATCAGTATGCGGGCTCCAGGCGGGTGGAGACAGGCACGCGATGCGTTTTCGCCGGGATGGTGAACAGTGACACGAAAGCCGCAGCCGCGCGGGCTTGCGACGTGAGGCGGCTGACCGCTGCGCCGAACCCGCTCTGCGTCTTGGCACGGGCCAGATCCGCATTGGCCTTCTGCAAGCGCACCAGACCGCGCTGCCAACGAGGATGGTCAATATCCAGCGTGATCGGAAAGATCTGCTCGGACAGCTTGGAGGTCTTTGTAAAGACCTCGTGGGCATACCAGTCTGGATCCACACCCAAGGCCTTGTGAAAGGCCGGACGCTGATGGTCGCGCACATACATGGTGGAATAAACGGCCGTGAGGAAGAA
>JAMWZG010000560.1:0-169 GCA_024304855.1 Paracoccaceae bacterium | reverse complement strand
GTCAGCAGGGTATCCTGCATGGCGACCTGCGTCGCGGCCTCGCTGTCGAATTTCTCCTGATTGGCTTCTTGCGTGGCAAGCGCCTCTTCTGCGGTCAGGGCATCTGCGGAATGAACGTTCATAGCGTCACCTCCTCGGAGAATGAGAATTCGCAAAGTTCCATGAACTC
>JAMWZG010000056.1 GCA_024304855.1 Paracoccaceae bacterium | reverse complement strand
CGGAGTTTTTGACTTCGGCATCGAAGGTTTCGTCCGTCACAGCAACAGTGGCCATTGGCTTTCTCCTGTAGGAATGGTTGGCCCAGAACCTATGGATACGGCGCGCCAGCGTCAAGGGACGGTGCTGCGGCGCAGCGCTTCCATCACGAGATCGTTCGGCAGGGGCATGAGCGTCGCAGTGCGGGTCCAGAGTATCGCGGTCTCGATCCTGCGACCGGGATAGATCTGAGCAAGAGCTTCGGCATAGGCACCCATCTGACGCAGGATACCCTCCGGGCAGGTTTGCGGATCGTGTGGAACAACAGCATTCGTCTTGAAATCGACAGCAAGCACATGATCAGCCTGGATGATCAGCCGGTCAATCACACCGTGGATACGCCGATTGCCAAGCGATTCCAGATGCGCGGAAATGGCGACCTCGCCCAGGGTATCCGCGTTGAAAAGATGGGCCGCTTCCGGCGCATCAAGCACGGCTTTCACTTCAGCAAACAGAGTGTCCGCCTCCGCCTCTGTGGCGCGCAAGTCGCCGTGAGACAGGATCAGTCGCGACTGGTTGGGCCAGTTGGCAGGGTCAGAGGTTGGCAAAAGCTCAAGCAACAGATGGATCTGACTGCCCCGTCGCTTGGCTGCTTCTTCTGAAAGGCCGGCTTCGCCTGGCAATGCCTTGGCCCCGCCCAGATCATCCGAAGGGCTGAGTGTCGTGAGGGCGTGGGGGGGCGTTGGAGCGGGAGACTGAAAGACAGGTTCCAGCGGCGCTGGATCAGTCACATCCGCCGGAACAGTCTCTTTCAGCGGCAATGACCAGTCGCCACTTTCCAACCGCAAGCCATCCCCAAAACCAAAGGTCCGTTCAACCGCACCCGATGCCTGCATCGCGGTTTCGATCCGATGGAACCAACTACTGCCATCCTTGCCCAGATCACCGGCCGCAGCGACGATCAACCATTTCTCGGCGCGCGTCATTGCGACATAGAGCAGACGATCCCTTTCAGCCTCTTGCGCGGCTTTCTGGTCCTCTTGCGCGGCGTTCAGCAACTCGGGTGTTTCCCCGCTCGCCGCCCTCCAGAGGGCTCGCCCTTCGTGAACCAGCATCATGTCCCGGATCGTGTTGTCGCGACGCGCCGCATCAGGAAGGATCACGATCGGCGCTTCAAGCCCTTTGGCGCCATGCACGGTCATCACGCGGATGCGATTGCCGGCGGCGTCCATCTGGCGCTTGATTTCAAGCTCATCGGTTTCCATCCAGACCAGAAAACCGGTCAGACTGGGAATATTGCCGCGCTCATAGGCCAGCGCCTGAGCAAGAAAGGCGTCAATCCCGTCCTCGGCCTCCTGGCCCAGACGGGCAAGCAGGCGTCGTCTTCCGTCGTGGCGTGTCAGAATGCGCTCAATCAACTCATAGGGCCGCAGAAAATCCGTTTGCCCTCGCAGATCGTTCAAAACTGCAAAGGTTTGCGGATGATGTGTCCGCTGCGCGCGCAGCGCCTCCCAGAGATAGCCTTTGCGCCCCTGTGCCAGGGTGAAAAGCTCCTGCTCGCTCCACCCGAAAAGGGGTGATTTCAGCGCAACGGCCAAGGACAGATCATCCTCCGGTGTCGCCAGAAAGGACAGCAGTGCCGCCAGATCACGGACGGCCAGTTCCGCCCCGACCTTGAGCCGGTCTGCCCCTGCCACGTCCAGCCCGTTTTCCTTGCAGGCGCGGATCACCTCGTGAAACAGAGAAGAACGGCGCTGCACAAGGATCAGAAAATCCCCTTCCCGCACCGGGCGCATGGCGTAGTCCCCACTATGGCCGTTCTCGACCGGGATGCATTGCCCGCTGTCAATCATCCGCCGGATCTCGGTCGCGATGCGTTGGGCCAGCAGAACCATGTGATCCTGCTCGCCTCTCCGGTCCACGGGATCATGCCAATCGCCTTTCTCGGGCGCTTCGGGCTTTTCTATCGGTGGCCAGAGATCGACACGCCCTGGCATATTGCCTTTGAAGGCGCGGTGCCGTGATGTGACTGAAAACCCCGAGCTTTCCCGCCCTACGAAGGTTTGATCCACCAATCGCAGAATCGCCTCGGCCGAGCGGAAAGAGAACTCCAGCTCCATCGAAGAAAGCGGTCTGTCCGTGGCCTCAAGGCGCTGGGCGAACTCGGCCTGCATCCTGTCAAACTCGCGCGGGTCTGCGCCCTGAAAGGAATAGATCGACTGCTTCTTGTCACCCACGACAAAGATGGTGCGCGGCACATCGGCCCGCGCCCCGGCGCCGCTGGTAAACTCCTGCGCCAGACGCTCGATCACCTGCCATTGGACAGGGCTTGTATCCTGCGCCTCATCGACAAGGATGTGATCAATGCCGCCGTCCAGCCTGTATAGCACCCAAGCAGCCACGGCCGGGTCGGTCAGCAGGTCGCGCGCCTTGACGATCAGATCGTCGAAATCAAGCCACCCGCGCAGGGTTTTCTGCTGTTCATAGGCCGGCAGAAACGCGCGTGCGAAGCGATGCAGGGTCAAGGACCGCTCTGCTGCATCAAGGGCGATGCGGGTTTCGCGGGCCTGCTCGACCCGTTCCATCCATGCGTCCAGCGATGGCATGATGTCTGAAACGGTTTCGCGGCAGGGCTTTGTGGGGAAAGAGCCTGTCTTGGCCGAAAACGGCACTTTTGCGGTGGCCCCATTGAGGAAAACCCCTTCAAGGATCGCAAGTTCTGCCATGTCGGCCCCGCTGAGCCCTGCCAGTCGCAAACCGGCTTTGGTGTCATTCGGGCCGCTGGCCAGAAGTGCAGGAACCAACTGGCGAAGAATCTCGGGCTCATCCCCCAGAAAGACCTCTCGTTTCAGGTCGCCTATGCGCATACCTGCTGGCAAACCGAACCAATCCAGCACCGCGTCGCGTGTCACATCTTGTGGAAATGCCGTTCGGTTGGCGGTCACTGCCCTTGTCAGATCGTCAAAATCCTGCCCGGAATAGACCTGCGCCATATCCTCGACCAATGAGGCCAAGGGACCGTCCGCCATCGCCTGCACGATTTCGGCGCGCAACCGTTTCGCGGTCTGATCCTCCATCTCGGTGAATTGAGGGGTGACGCCCGCTTCAAGAGGAAACCGCCTGAGGAGTGACGCGCAGAACGAGTGGATGGTCTGTATCTTGAGACCACCTGGCGTTTCTATCGCGCGTGCAAACAAGGTGCGTGCTTGCCGCAATTCTTCATCCCGGATGGACCCGTCGATACCCAGATCGCGCATGGCGCTGCGCAGGGTGTCGTCCGGCAACATCGCCCAGCCGCCCAACCGCTTGAAGAGCCGGTTCTGCATCTCGCTGGCGGCGGCTTTGGTATAGGTGAGGCAAAGGATGTGTTGCGGTTCGACACCAGACAAAAGCAGACGCGCGACCCTGTCAGTGAGCACACGCGTTTTGCCCGACCCCGCATTGGCCGAAAGCCAGGTCGATCCATCCGGTCGCGCGGCCTGCACCTGTCTTTCTGTCGCATCATCCCGGATCATGTCAGATCCTCCGGTGTGGGGGCCTGTGTGGCATCCCATTCGCCAAAGCGGGCAAGCTGGTCATAGTCTCCCTTGTTCGCTTCCTTGAACACGGCGCGACGCGCGGTATAGCCCTGCTGCGGATTGAAATAGGCTCTGATTAAGGCATCAAACTCTTGCCAGACCTTCTCGGGCGGTTCTTCATCCAGTGGCGCAGGCTGTTCTTTCCGCGCGCTGCCGACGCCGATATAGGCCGCTTTCGCAACCGGAGCCGGATCAAGACCCTCAAACGCGCCTCTCTCGGCCAAGGCGGCCTCAAGCAGCAACTGCTTGTCGAAATACCGCTGCTCATCCTTGGAGGGCAGGCTTCCCGTCTTGTAATCATAGATATGCAGGGCGCCAGTGCTGTCCTGATCAATCCGGTCTGCCTTGACCGTCAAGGTAAAGTCCAGATCAGACAAGCGCGCGGCACCCTTCTGTTCGAAGGCAAGCGGCAGGGCGACCGCACGACGATCCTTCTCGCTGGCGATGAACCAGGGTGCCGCCCGCGCAAGGCGAGTTTTCCACAGAACGCGCACCTCTGGCCAAGGTACGTTTTGCGCCAGAATAGTGTCTGTAAGGCGCATCAGGTGATCTTCGGTCAGACTGCAGGGATCGTCGCGAACGGCTTTGATGAATCCTTCAAGAATATCGTGCGTCACAATCCCCCGGAGCAGCGCGTCTGGTGCCTGCATCAAGCTGTCGAGGGGGCGCAGTCCGAGAACGTGGCGGGCATAGATCGCATAGGGATCGCGGATCAGGCGCTTGATCTCGGTGACGGACAGTTGTTTCGGTCGCGTTTCGACAGGTGGGCGTGGTGAAGGGCGCGCCGCGGACGCTTGCCGGATCGGTGTTTCCAGCTGAACCACACGCGACAGCCACGCTTTCCCGCGCACCCGCATATCCCTGAGGGTGTCCGGTCCCTTCTGATCTGGCAACCCGTCAAGCAGGTTCATCAATCGGTTCAGCCAGCGCGATGCGACCGTTTGCGCGTCATCCGACCTTATCGAGCGCGTCAGCCAGACCTGTGGCGCTGCAATCGCTTGTTGAAAGTCATGCGCCGACAGACCAATCCGCCGTTCCGGCAAAAGCAGGCCTGCGTCATGCCGCATCCGACGGTTCAACCACGGATCAGGCGAGGGCATTTCCGGCCAGCTTCCCTCGTTCAAACCGCCAAGGATCACAAGATCCGCACCTTGCACCCTCGCTTCCAGAGTGCCCCAGATCAGAATTTGAGGATGCGGCGCGTCCCGGTCGCGGACTTCGGCGCCTGACAGGATCGCGCCGAACAGGTCGGCATAATCTGTGGCGTCCATGTCGCCACCAAACTCCGCCTCCTGCTGCAACATCTCGACGACACGGCGCGCTTCGCGCCCCGGTTTCTCATCCCAAAGCGTGCCACTTCCGTCACCTTGCCCGCCCTGAGCAATTCTCTCGGCAAGGGCCAGATGCGCGTTCAGCCGCTCTGCGAGTGGTTTTTCGCCATGGTCCAGCTTGTCAATGAAAGTGGAAATGACCCACTCGACCCATTCCTGTGCATCGGCGTGCTGTCGTTTGTCGGCCCAGTTCCGCAGACGGGCTGCATCCGGGAAAGGCGGGCCGTTGCGGCGAATGCCAAGCTCCAACTCGCGGGTCAGGCGAAGATGGGTGCCCCGGTCGCCACCGGTATGGGTCAAGGGATGGCTCAATAGCGTAATCAGCGCCTCGGCCGTGAGCCGGTGCTGGAAAAGACCCGCCACATGACGCAGAAAACGTCCGGGTGGAGAAAGGTTCAGCGGCGTCCCCGCGCTGTCGTCCGGTAGGATATTCCAGCGATCCAGAGCTGCCGTGACTTGCCGGGTCAGCATCCGGTCGGGCGTGATCAGGGCTGCGGTGATCCCCTCCTCGACAGCCTGTCGCAGACGCAGCGCGATGGCCATGGCCTCGGCCCGCAGAGACGGGGCCTCGACCAAGGTTACATCGGAGAAGGCTCTGTCAATGTCTTGCAGGGCGGGCCCTTCGGACAGCCATTGATCTGTGACCGGAGCAGGCAGCAATGCCAGCGACATCACCGCATTGCGCGCCGGGCATGGTGCTGGCGTGTCTGACCATCGCTCGACGTCTGATGGCACCAGCCCAAGCTCGCGCATCAGAATGCGAAAGCGGAACTGTGGGTGATCTTCGGCGGTCAGCGCCTCGTTCAGATCGGTCCAGGCCTGATCCGGCATGTCGAAGTCATAGCCCGGCAGAACAAGCGCCCCTTGGGGCAGGTTTGCGACAGCCGACATCAAGAGCCGCGTCGTGCCGCGCGACCCGGTGGAGCCAGCGATGATCACAGGGTGTTGCGGCGGGTTCTTTTGCCAACTCTGGATCAACCCCTCGATCACCCGGCGCTGCCGCGCCTCACGGTCTGGTGCGGTTGATGCACCGTCAAAGAATTGCTGCACGATCCCAAGGAATTGCTGCGCCCTTGCCCAGTGGCCTGATTGGTCTGTCACATCCAGAGAGCGGATCGCTTCGGGGCTGACCCCTTCGCCCTGCATTTCGTCCAGTAGGTTCGCCAAACTGTCTGACAGATCATAGAGCGAGGCGCGCGGTGCAAGATCTGGCTGGCTGTCCAGCAACTTGGACACAAGCTGCGAGATTTCCAGACGCCGCCTGAGTGGAGAGACCGACGGCGCTATTTTCGCCAGATCGGCGTGATCGCCCAGGTCCGTCACAAGCTGGATACGTGGCAGCAACAGTGCTGGCCCTTGGTCGAACAGATCCCGGATGCGGCGCGCCATCCGCCGGGTATTCACGATCAACTGAACACGCGCCAAGGTTTCAGGCGGTTGTCCGGTGTGACGGGACATCAGCCCGGAAACCAGCGCTTTCGGAAAGTCGGCACCGGGCGGCAGGCCAAAGACCCGGGCCTTGTCGCTGCGCTCAAACATTCGGGTAGCCGATCATCCGCTCTGCCAAGGCAATCCCCTCGGGTCGTCCCACATCGCACCATTGGCCGGGATAGATCAGGCCAAAAACCCGTCCCTTTGTCAGCATCCTGTCCCAAAGACGATTGAGAGAGAACACCTTGTCCGGGATTTCGGACAGCCCGTCGGTCTTGATGATCTGCGCACCGCCAAAGATCAGACCGGGCCCGCGAGAGAGCCGTCCATCATCCGCGCGGATGAAATCGCCCTGTCCGGTATGGCCAATCGCAGATTGGGGGGCGATGCAGACAAGAAGCGCGTCCATCTGCTCGGGAGCCCAGGCGTCCCGCGCCAATTCCAACGGATTGGGCCCATTCCAGATCGCATCCGTGTTCAATGTGAAAACCGGACCTTCCCCCAGAAGTGGAAGCGCGTGCCGCAGCCCGCCACCCGTTTCAAGGATGTCCGGCGCTTCATGCGAGAATGTCACATCCTCATTGGCCAGATGCGCCATCAGAACCTCTGCTTTGTAATGCAGATTGACAACCTTGCGCGCAATCCCTGCGTCCGCCACAAGATCCAGCGCGTGATCCATGAGCGGGCGCCCAGCCACCGGAATCATTGGCTTTGGGCGATCCGCCGTCAAAGCCCCCATCCGCGTGCCGAACCCGGCTGCAAACAGCATTACGGCTTGGGGATGGTTGCGCATTTTTCCCTGAGCCTCGCTAGGATATCCGATGTCGGCGCGGGTAGAGCCTCGGTGATCAGATTGGCAACCGGCAGCAGGGCCGCATGCTTGAGATCACTTAGCAGAAGGTTCCACACCCGTGGGATGAGGTCCACATAACCGGGCTTGCCATTCATCAGACACAACCTGCCAAAGACCCCCAGTATGCGCAGGTTCCTCTGCACACCGAGAACGGCATAGGCAGCGCGGAAGGCACCCTCCTCCGCCCCGGTCGCCGCAATGTAGCGCTTGATCATGGTCTCCTCGACCGCAGGGGGCACGTCGCGCCGGGCATCCTGTAGAACCGACACCAGATCATAGGCCGGGTGGCCCTTCATTGCGTCCTGAAAATCCAGAAGACCCACGCGGGCCGGACCAACCCGGTCGGGTAGCCACAGCAAGTTTTCGGCATGATAGTCGCGCTGGATGAGCACCGATGCGTTGTCAACATGCGCGCGCAGGATCGGTGCAAAAGCGGTGCGAAAGGCGGTTTCAGATCCTGAATCCTCGCCCAAAGCGCCGCCCAGATACCACCGCCACGCCAACGCGGCCATCTCCAGCATGATGTTCGCATCATAGGGTTTCACGTCATCCGGGGGCGAAAACTGGTGCAAGTGGATCAGCGCGTCAGTTGCTGCCTCATAAAGGCTCTGCTCAAGCGCAGGTTCGCGCGGAATGACCCTTGCAAAGAGGTCATCACCAAGATCCTCAAGAAGCAGAAATCCATGTTCTGTATCCTCGGCCAGCAGCGCCGGTGCGCTGAGGCCGGCGTCACGCAGGAACCGGGCGATCCGCATGAAGGGGCGAATGTCCTCGCCTTTCTCGCGCGGGGCATCCATCAGAACGGCCGTTCTGCCATCCAGGTGCAGCCTCTCATATCTGCGGTTCGAGGCGTCTCCTGCCAGCGGTTTGCGCGTCGCACCAGCCCAGTCTGTCGCAGCGATGAACCTGTCTGCAAGATCATGTCGATCAATCATCTAGAACTCCGTTCAGGCGAGATGACCATTTTGCATCTTCCCAAGTCAATGAAATGACGCGCTTATCTTCGGAATCACCTTGCGTGAAGCGCAGGGTCAACGCATCGCGCGGCGTCAGATCGCCCAGCCTGTCAGGCCATTCCACAAGGCAAATCGCGGTATCAAACGCGTCGATCAGGCCAAGCTCGATCACCTCATCGGGGGATGTCAGACGGTAGAGATCCGAATGCCAGATTTCGACCCCATCCGCCTCATAGGTCTGCACCAAGGTGAAGGTGGGCGAGGGCACGTCTTCCGGCGCAGTCAGACGCGACTGGATCAGGCTGCGCGCGAAATGGGTTTTTCCTGCACCGATAGACCCCTCCAGCAAGACTGTGTCGCCAGCCGTGAGGCAAGCCCCCAGACGCACCGCGAAAGCGGCGGTCTGTTCTGGAGAAGACAGGGTGATTTGGGCGGTTTCCTGCAACATCGGGGCAGAGTAACGCGACCGTCACCGCCTGCAAGGGCCATCCTGCCGTTGGTCAGGCGGGGCTGTGCAAAAGCTCGCCCATCACAGGCGCGGGAAAGACATCCTGGGTCTGGAACAAGACCATGGTGGCACCACCAGCCATCGGCATCACCTGACATGTGGCGACCCGCCCGTCACGGAGGGTGACATCGGCCTGCCAGTCCACCCGTTCACCGAACTGAACCACAAAATCACGCAGATCGCCCCATACTGGCGTTGGCAGGCTACCGGCTTGCCATTGCCGCGAGGCCTCTGTCACTGAGATGTCGGAAAAGCTGCTGTCCGGGTCGATCCCCCACATGGCGCGATAGGCCGTATTCGAGAAAGCCAGAACGCCGGAAGGTGAGAACACTGCAATGGATTGATCCAGCGTGTTCAGAACCGATTGACCCAGTTCCAGCTGCGATCGGAACCTGCGTGTCAGGGAAATCTCTGCGCTGATGTCTTCAAACAGAAAGGCAACAGCGCCATCCGGGTGCGGGCGTCCACTGATCCTGTAGGTCAGGCCGGATGGAAGCGACCATGTTTCGCGATATTGCCCATTGTCTGCGGCAGCCACCAGATCGGCAATCTGATCACGCCAGGAGCGGTAGTTCTTAGGTTCCGGCATCATCTGTCGATCCCTGAGCCGGTCAAAGAAGGACAGTAGATTTGGGCGCCCACTCAGGAATTCTGCCGACAGGGAGGTGAGGTCGATCAAGGCCGGATTGAACAAGGCCAGTTGGCGCTTACGGTCAAAGATCGCGAGGCCGATGGAGAGCTGTGCAAATGTCTTGGTCAACGTCTGCACGAAATTCCTCTGAGCGATTTCTGCATTCACGACAGCATTCACATCGGTGGCGTAGTTCATCCATCCGCTATCAAGCCGGAGCGAGCGGACATCGAACCAATAGGGTTGAACCGATCCGTTCGGTGTCAGCGACATGCGGCACGACGCGCTCTCACCCTCGGTTTTATAGGGAATGTCGAAGAGTGCGGGATGATCCGGCTCCGGCAAAGGATCAGCCGTGAAACGGGCGACAAGATCCCTGTAGGCTGTGTTGGCCCAGATGACCTGTCCTGTCCCACTGGATTGCCAGATCGGATAGGGCGCGCCTGTGACGGCCCGCCGAAACCACCCGTCCTCGTCTTTCGAGCAGAGCGGGATCGGGTTCAGAAGGCTTTCAGAGAGGGTCAGGCGCGTGTGACCGTCCCACCAGTCCATGACAAGCTGCGCCGTATCGCCTGACTGTATGGGCACCAGTGCGACCTGACCGGAGCCGCTCTCTGCATGTGGTGCGTCGGGCAAGCCGGCAAACCGGCTGCGCAGCGTCTGGATGATCATCGACCAGTCACTTTGTTGGCAGTCGGGACGATCGCCAAGGCTGCTATCGTGCAATTTGTCGAGCAGATGGGTGCCTGCTGCCGTTGACTGGATCAGGTGGCTTCCCGAGAAGAGAAAGACCGCATCTTCATTGTTGAAAGCAGTCTGTGGCGAAGGGGCGACGGGTCCGGTGGCCCGGTGCGCCGCGCGATCAGAGAGCAGCAGCAGCATCAGGACGAAAGCCGCCAGGCACAGCCCCGCCATGAGGGAAGTGCCGATCTGTGGCTGGCTGAGCAGCTCCATTCTTCCGTCCCCCGTCGTGTGGCGCAGAATTCACCTTTGGCGGGAAATCGTTAATGGCCCGTTAACGTAGCGTCAAATGCGGACCCAATCCGCGACAAACTTCACAAAAACAAGTCATTCATCCAGCCGCCGGTTCTCGCCCATGGGCATGGCATTCTCGGCACTGCGGGCGTCGATCTTGGCGCGTGGCCAGACCACTTCGACGATGGCCCCGCATTTCTCGGGCTGTTCGCCGCTGACCAGATAGGGATCTCGTCCGTTTGCGAAGCTCAGCTCAGCGCCTGAACGCTCCAGAAGCGTCTTGGCGATGAACAAGCCAAGCCCCATTCCTTCGTATTCCGGTCTTTGACTGCGCTCCGGCTCGCTTCGCCGCAGGCGCATGAAGGGATCGCCGATCCGGCCCATCATGCTGGGTGGATAGCCCATCCCGTCATCCATGATCCGCACCGATACGGTATCATCGTCCCACGTCGTTTCGACCCAGACATTTGCGCGCGCGAAATCCACCCCGTTCTGCAACAGATTGCGCAAGCCATGCACCAGATCGGGACGGCGCAGGACGACGGGCTGGTTCTGGCTGTCCTTGTTGTCCAGCCCATCCTGAAAATGGATCTCCTTGCCGCGGTTCATATGAGGCGCCGCCGCCTCGCGCACCACTGTTCCAAGGGGGGCTTGCCGCAACATCAGGTCATCTTTTCCGGCCCGTCCCATGGAGCGCAGAATATCCCTGCACCGATCTGCTTGCTGCCGGATCAGGCGGGCATCCTCCTGCAACTCGGGGAAATCCTCCAACTCCTCGATCAGCTCGGCACTTGTCAGTTTGATCGTGGCCAGAGGTGTGCCCAATTCATGCGCCGCAGCGGCCACCACTCCGCCAAGATCCGTCAGCTTCTGTTCGCGGGCCAGAGCCATCTGCGTGGCTTGCAGGGCATCCGACATCGAGTGCATTTCCTGCGTTACCCGGCGCGAATAGAAGCTGAGAAACACAACAGCAATCGTGATTGCCACCCAGTTGCCGAAGACGAAAATATCCGGCACGCGCAGCAAGAACCCCTGATCCGTGCGCAGCGGCAGATGAAATTCCGCCAGAAGCGTCACCGCCAGAATCGCCGTAATCCCGAGGAACACCGTAGATCGTAGCGTCAGAACCAGCGCGGACACGGTCACAGGTCCAAGGATCAGGATGTAGAACGGATTGTGCAGACCGCCCGTCAGATAGAGCAGGAGAGCAAGCTGAAGCAGATCGAACAGAACCATCAGAAGGTTCTCGGTCTCGGACAGGCGCTTGTTTTCAGGGAAGATAAACATCGCGATCAGGTTGCCCATGACCGAAACGCTGACGACCAGAAGACACAGCGCCATCTCGATTTGCAGGTTATAGGCTTGCTGCGCGACAAACAGAGCGACAAGCTGCCCCACGACAGCAGCCCAGCGAAGCAATATGATCGTGCGCAGGCGGACCCAGTTTCCGCGCTCATGGCCCTTGAGCACGCCTAGTTGACCATCACTCATATGTGCGCCTTCGTCCCGTTGCATGTCAGGCTCAAGTCGTAAATATGCAGCCCGACGGATAAATAGCCAGCCCTGCCGGGGAAAAGGAGACAGATCAATGCTTCGGACTTATGCCATCGCGGCCACGGGCCTTGTGGTCGCAATGACCGCCGGTGTTTTCCTTTACACGCAGTTCGCCGCAGAGCCGGACAAATACGCCCAGTGCCGGAGCACGGCGATTGCCGGCGGCACCTCGCAGATAGGTGGGCCTTTCACGCTGATTGACGAGACCGGCGCCACCGTGACCGATGCTGACGTGATCGACCAGCCGTCGCTTCTCTATTTCGGGTATACATTCTGCCCGGATGTCTGCCCGCTCGACACTGCCCGCAACGCCGAGGCGATCGACATTTTGGAAGAGCGCGGGCTCATGGTGAAGCCTGTGTTCATCTCGATCGACCCGGAGCGTGACACGCCGGAGGTTGTCGATGCATTCACCGCCAACCTTCACGAGCGGATGCTGGGCCTGACCGGAACGCCGGATCAGGTGCGTGAGGCCAGCCGCGCCTATCGGACGTTCTTTCAGAAACAGGAGCCGACGGCAGGGAACGAAGACTATTATCTCGTCGATCATTCGACCATGAGCTACCTGGTCTTTCCGGGGGAAGGTCTGGTGGAAGTGTTCCAACGCTCGTTGCGTGCCGATGATGTCGCGGACCGTGTCCAGTGTTTCCTTGAGGCCAGCTGACAGGTCACGTTGACATCACGGAGATGACAGTGAGATTTGACGCCTGCGGGGGCGCGCTATAATACCTTTTTATGATCGTGTAACGGATCGGGGGATTGTCGCGTGGCCGAAGACCTTTACGACATCGGAGAGGACCGGACGCTTCTTCTGGTTGATGACGATGATGCCTTTCTGAAACGGCTCGCCAAAGCGATGGAGAAGCGCGGCTTTGACGTCGAGATGGCAGGGTCGGTTGCCGCCGGCAAGGCGATAGCAACGGCCCGACCACCCGCCTATGCCGTATGTGACCTGCGGCTTGAGGATGGCAACGGTCTGGATGTCGTCGAAGTGCTGCGTGAGAAGCGCCCCGATTGCCGGATTGTCGTTCTGACCGGCTATGGCGCCATCGCTACCGCCGTCGCGGCAGTCAAGATCGGGGCGACCGACTATCTGAGCAAACCCGCCGATGCGACGGACATCACAAACGCACTTCTGGCGACCGGGGCAGAGTTGCCGCCACCACCTGAAAACCCGATGAGTGCGGATCGTGTCCGCTGGGAACACATTCAGCGCGTCTATGAGCTTTGTGATCGGAATGTATCCGAGACCGCGCGTCGCTTGAACATGCATCGCCGCACGCTGCAACGCATCCTTGCCAAGAGGTCGCCGCGCTAGAGGTCATTGGCCGATCCTCTGGCCGGTTTCAGTCACAAGACAGTGTCGCGCCGATTGATAGGCCAGCAGTATGGCATCCACATCAACCTGCGCAGACCGGCCTTGCGCTGCCAACCTCTCTCCCTCGTGGCAGAGCGTTGCCATTTCGGTAAAGCCGAGGTTGAGAACACCGCCCTTGAGGAAGTGAAGCGTCATTTCCAACCGCTCCTGATCGGGGCTTGTCCTGATCGACTCCACGGCGCTGTCGATCTCCAGCAAAAACAGATCAATCACTTCGGCAAATGCCTCTGCTCCGATCTCCTCATGCAGTTCCTGTATCCGCGCCCAGTCGATCATGAAGCCTCTCTCAATATCGCGGTCCATACTGTCGGAAGTGGTTTAAATATCTGTAAATAGGAAAAAATTTAAGTTTCAGACTATGTAAAGGAATGTCTCGTAGACCAGACCGGAAAGCCATGAAAGGGCGAGGTTCGGTGTCGGTCAAGGTTCAGCCTCCGTCAAGGGAAGCGCAAACCTCTCCAGTCAAACTGGAAGAGCCTCTGCATGTCCTTGTGGTGGATGACAGCGCTCTGCAAAGGCGCATCCTGACAGCATCGCTTGAGCGATGGGGCTATCGCGTCTCCGAGGCCGCGAGTGGGCAGGCCGCCTATGCCCTGTGCCTTGCCGACCCACCCGATCTGATTCTCAGCGACTGGATGATGCCCGGCATGGATGGGCTGGAATTCTGCAAGGCGTTCCGCGCCCTTCCGCGTGATGGTTATGGCTATTTCATCCTCCTCACCTCCAAAAGCGAGAAGGAGGAGGTTGCGCTGGGCCTTGACTGCGGAGCGGACGATTTCCTGACCAAGCCTGTAAGCCCGGCCGAACTGCGGGCGCGGATCAGCGCGGGCACCCGCATCATCGAGATGCAGCGACAACTCTCGGAAAAGAACCGCCTGATTGGTAGCACGCTAAAGGAATTACAGGCCCTTTATGACGCGCTCGACAGTGATCTGGTCGAGGCAAGAAAGCTGCAACAATCCCTGGTGCGTGAAAGGTTTCGCGATTTCGGGGCCGCGCAAGTGACTTTGCTGCTGCGGCCAAGCGGGCATGTCGGTGGTGATCTGGTCGGGGTCTATCCCGTGGGGCTGACGCGGATCGGCCTTTTCGCCATTGATGTGTCCGGTCATGGGATCAGTTCAGCCCTGATGACCGCGCGGCTTGCGGGCTATTTGTCTTCGTCTTCCCCCGAATACAATGTCGCGCTGATGCGCGGCGCGGATGGTGAATATACCGCGCAGCCGCCGTCGCGTGTTGTTGAAACCCTCAATCGCCTCGTGCTGGAGGAGTTGCAGACGGAGCATTACTTCACCATGTTGCTGGCCGATCTTGATCTGACGACAGGCGACGTGGTGATGGTGCAGGCCGGTCATCCCCACCCTCTGATCCAGCGCCTTGATGGGCGGATCGACGTCATGGGTCAGGGGGGATTTCCGGTCGGTCTCATGGATGACGCTGCATTTCAGGAGTTTAGCGGCACCCTCGCACCGGGCGACCGGCTGGTGATCCTGTCCGACGGGGTGCTGGAATGTCCCGATCCGCAAGACAACTTGCTGGGCGGTGACGGCATTGCCGGAATTCTCGGGCAGATCCATGACATGAGTGGCACCTCCTGCCTTGAGGCGATGATGTGGCACCTGACGGACTACGCGGGCGGTCGCGATTTTCCCGACGATGTTTCTGCCATTCTGGTGGAATTCAAAGGGTCTGCGACCTCAGGCCCTGCACAAACGGGACAGAAGGCGTGACACGAAGTGGCGGTCGCCTTCATTTCCAAGTTTCTGCGCGGCCGTTTCCGGCGGCATCCACAATGCCATATGACCCGGCTCGCTTGGCGGGCCGACCTGCCGCACGGGTCGAGCGAGATAGATCATGCAGAGTTTTTCCGCCCAGAGGTCATATTCCGGCATGTAGGTGAACCGACGGAACGCCCCCACTCGACGCGGCGCGGTGATGGTCCAGCCGGTCTCCTCGAAGACTTCTCGGTGAAGCGCGGCCAGAGGCGACTCGCCCGGATCAATCCCCCCGCCGGGAAGCTGAAATTCCGGGAGTGGTTCGGATTGATGCGTCAGTAGCAGATCCGCCCCGCGCGTCAGGATCGCATAGGCGCCGGGCCGCCGCTTGTAGACCTGCCCGGGGCGGGGCGTTTCACCGAACCGTCTGATCATTCTGTCACCTTTGCACAGGCCATGCGCGGAGGTGATGGCAGCCATTCCCTTGGTGCCCGCCTTGCCCCGCCTATATACACGCGGTATGCCAAGAGACGGCGCTGAAGG
>JAMWZG010000559.1 GCA_024304855.1 Paracoccaceae bacterium | reverse complement strand
ACCGCCCGGACCCGAGCCGCCACCGGAGCCGCCGGCACCGCCGCCCGAGCCACCTGCCCCGCCGCCGGACCCGCCTGCCCCACCGCCCGAGCCACCGCCCGACGCATGGGCCGCCCCCAGATGCATCATGACCGGCGCGACATAGAGCACACCTGTCGCAAGACCCAGACGCGCCAGAAGAGCGCGACGTGACACCGTTTTGGAATTCTGTTCTGACATGTTGCTATCCTTTTCTCTCCAGCTCGCCGCTCCACTCGGCGGCTATGTCAGAAGAACGATGGCCGGCTGACCTCTATTCCCCGCTGACCGAAAAAATCTCGCTCGGCTCGCCTTTGCAGGTGCCGGGGGCGGAGACCAGCCCATGGCCGAACACGGGATCAAAGCCTGCCTCGCCCAGATCCTGCGCGCAGTCGATCATCTGGGTGATGGTGATGTCCAGCGCCTCATCTGGCGCGCGCAGGCGTTGCACGGCCAGAGCCGCTGTCACGAAAGGCACGGCAAAGGATGTCCCCGATTTGAGCCGCCCCCCCGAGATGGAGGCGGCCGTCCAGACCCCGACGCCGGGGGCAGCCAGGCTGATATAGGGGCCTTGATTGGCCTGCCGATAGACACGCTGCCGGCTGTCCACCGCAGTGACGGCCAGAACATGCGGCCAAGCCGCCGGATAGGCCGGAGGCGCACCCGCGCCGCCATTGCCCGCCGCCGCGACAAGCGCCACGCCGCGCGCCACCGCCTCTTCGGTGATCTGGCGCAGCACCGCATTCTCGGGGCCGGAGAAGCTGAGGTTGATCACGCCGACCCCTTCGGCCAGCAGCAGGTCCATCGCATTGGCCAGAGAGAAGGCATCCGCCTGATCGCCACCGCCGCCACGGTGAAACGCCTCGACCGCGATGAGTTCGGCATAGGGCAGAAGCCCTGGCACGCGGCTGTCCAGACGCCCCAGCAACATCGCCGCAATCGCCGTGCCATGCTGGCGGCCTGCGGCATCGCGGTCCCCCAGATCGGCCTGAAAGACGGTGAGTTTCTGCCCGGCCAGCGCCTCGTGATCGACATTGATCCCGGTGTCGATCATGCCGACCCTGGGCGCAAAGGCACTGGGCCAGCCGGACCAGCCGATCATCTCTTGCGCGGCGCAGGTGCCATCGTTGCAGAGGAAATCATCGGGCGTATAGAGATGGTTCACATCCGCCGTGGCATCGGGCAAAAGCCCCGCCAGTTCGGCCCGCGCCTGATCGGTGCTGCGCCCGGCGGGCAGGCCAAGCCGGACGAGCCTGCGATCCAGCGTTGCATTCTGCCGCGAGCCCAGCACGCGGTAGCCGACAGCCTCAGCGGCGGAAAGGCTCTGGCTGGAAGGAAGCGTCAGCACGATTT
>JAMWZG010000558.1 GCA_024304855.1 Paracoccaceae bacterium | reverse complement strand
CCCTGCGGCCTCGACCGCTGCCGCGAAATCCGCGTTCTCGGACAGAAAGCCATAACCGGGATGCACCGCACCCGCGCCCGTGGCGCGCGCTGCCCCCAGGATGGCCGGGACGTTGAGGTAGCTTTCAGACGCAGCCGCCGGGCCGATACAGACAGCGTGATCCGCCTCGGCTACGAAGGGCGCGTCGCGGTCGGCCTCGGAAAAGACCGCAACCGTTTCCAGCCCCAGCTTGCGGCACCCGCGCTGGATGCGCCGGGCGATCTCGCCCCGGTTGGTAATCAGGACGCGGGTGAAACTCATTTCACTCTCCACGAAGGCACGCTCTTGTTGAGAAAGCTGTTGATGCCTTCAATGCCTTCCCCGGTTTCCCAGGCGTCGGCCAGACGGTCGGCAGTGTAGATCATGTTGGTTTCCAGATCGTGACTGGCGACATAAGCGATCAGTGCCTTGGTATCCGCCACCGCGCCGGGCGCTGCCTGAAGGTGATCGTGCACCACCCGTTCAACGGCGGCATCCAACGCGTCGGCGGCGACGACCTCGGAAAGTAGCCCGATCCTTTCGGCGCGCGCGCTGTCGAAGAGCGCGCCCGACAGCATGGTTTCACGCGCGTGCACCTTGCCGATGCGGGCCACCACGTAGGGCGAGATATTGGCGGGCAGCAGACCCAGTTTCACTTCGGTCAAGCCATAGCGTGCGCCTTCTGCGCCGATGGTATAGTCGCAGACCGAAATCATGCCGACGCCACCGCCATATGCCGGGCCGTTGATCCGCCCGATCAGCGGCTTTTGCAGCGTGTCCAGTCGGCGCAACAGATGCGCGAGCGTGGCGCTTTGTTTGACCCGCTCGGCGCGGGATTTTTCGACGTTGGAGGCGAACCAATTGAAATCCCCTCCAGCGCAAAAGCTAGTGCCGGCACCGGTCAGAACCACGATACGGACGTTTTTATCGGATACCAGTCGCCCGGCCGCGTCGCAAAGTTCGGTGATCAGCGTGCCGTTCAGGGCATTGTGCTTGTCCGGCCGGTTCAAGGTCAGGGTGGCGACGCCACGCGCATCGGTCTCAAGCCGGATGGTTTCATAAGTTGTCGTCATTTCACCGACCTCACATTCTGAATACGGGCGTGTGGCGCTCGACCTTGGGGACAGATGAAACGACGGCCAGGCACAGGCCTAGAATGTCACGGGTTTGCCCGGGCTCGATCAACCCGTCATCCCATAGACGCGAAGTGGCGTAATACGGATCGGACTGTTCGCCATATTGGGCACGTACCTGCGTCTCGATCTCAGCAAGATCGGTCTCTATCTTTTCAGGTTCGCCGGCTTTCTGGCGGCGCAGCTCCTGCATCACGTTGGTCGCGATGTCCGCGGACATGGTGGCCA
>JAMWZG010000557.1 GCA_024304855.1 Paracoccaceae bacterium | reverse complement strand
GCCCGACCGGGGCCGCACCCCCATCGCCGCCCAATCCGCCACCGGCAGCGCCGTGCCGATCCCGGCCTGTGACCAGTCCATCTCGGCGGGCACCTCCACCTCCTGCAACCAGGGCTCGCCCTTGCGCCAGCCGAAATGCGACAGCATCTTCGCCCCCGACAGCAGCGCATCGGGTGCCGATGTCTTCAGCCGCACATGCCCGTCACCATCCCCGTCCACACCGTTTGCGATGATGTCACCGGGCAGCATCTGCACCATCCCGATCTCTCCGGCCCAGGCGCCCGTCGTCGTCGCCGGATCGAAATCATCATTCGCAAACAGGGTCAGCGCATGAAACACCTGCGGCCGGAACAGATCAGGCCGGCGGCAGTCATGCGCCAGCGTCACCAGCGCATTGGCCGTGTTGAAATCGCCCTGAAAGCTGCCGTAATCCGTCTCGAACCCCCAGAAGGCCAGCAGAACCCCGCGCGGCACGCCATAGTCCGCCTCGACCCGGTCAAAGACCGCATCCCATTCGCGCCCCTTGGCCAGCCCCGTCTGCAACCGCTGCGCCGAAATCAAGCGGCGCGAGAAGGTGGTGAAATCCAGCGTGAACACCCCCTGCCGCCGATCCGCCGCGATCACCGCCGGATCTTGTCGCACGGGGGCAAAGAACCGCGCCACCGTCTCGGGGGCATGGCCGCGCGTCTGCGCCTCGGCGCGCAGCCCGGCCACGAAATCGGTGAAATTGCCACCGCATTGCGCAAGGGCAGGAGAGAGCGACAGCGACAGCATCACGGCCGCAAGGGAAAGGGTCATCTTGGTCATGGGGCACCTGGCAAGGGACAATTCGACCCACACCCTAGCAGCCCCTTCGCCCGATGACGATCACAACAGCGCCAAAGCCACCGCAAGGCAGAAAACAGCCGCCCAGACCGCCCACAGCACCCGCACCGCCGCCTCGATGTCCTGCGCCATCAAGGGCTTGCGCCCGACGGCATGGACAAAGGGAAAGTCCTGCATCCGCCCGTCATAGGCGCGCGGCCCCGACAGCGCGATCCCCAAAGCCCGCGCCATCGCCGCCTCCGGCCAGCCCGCATTGGGCGAACGGTGCAAGCCCGCATCCGCCACGATCCCGCGCCAGTCACGCCACACGCCCTGTGTGACCGCGATCAGCACCGCCGTCCCCCTTGCGGGCAACAGGTTCAGCAGATCATCGAACCGCGCCGCCGCCCAGCCAAAGGCCTCGTGCCGGGGCGTGCGATAGCCGATCATGCTGTCCGCCGTATTGGTGATCTTGTAAAGCAGCAGCCCCGGCAGCCCCGCCACCGCGAACCAGAACAAGGGCGCCACCACCCCGTCCGACATGTTCTCGGCCGCCGATTCAATCGCCGCCCGCG
>JAMWZG010000556.1 GCA_024304855.1 Paracoccaceae bacterium | reverse complement strand
GTGCTCCTCGGCCCTCATGCGCCGGGGGTGCTTTCGCCTTCTGCGATGCGCCGGGCCTCGTCGCTCTCGAAGCCAGCCCAGGGGCGGTCGCCCACGGGGGGCGGCACATCGGCGCGGTTCACATTGGTGTGCAGGTTCGCCTTGGCCAGGAAATGCGCGGTGATGGGCGCGGTCAGGAACAGAAAGAGGGTGATCATCAGCTCGTGGAAGCTGACCTGCCCCTTGGCGAAGATGAAATAGAGCATCGAGGCGATGAGCACGCCGCCGACGCCCAGGGTCGTGGCCTTGGTGGGCGCGTGCAGGCGGGTCATCGGGTCGGGCAGTTTGAGCAGCCCGTAGGAGCCGACCAGCCCGAAGATGCCGGCGAAGACCAGAAAGACCGCGAGGGTGATTTCCTGCCAGAGTGCCAGTTCCAGATCCATGGCGATGCCTCCTGTCACTCGATGATGTTGCCGCGCAGCATGAAGCGCGCATAGGCCACGGTGGAGATGAAGCCGACCATGGCGATGAGGATCGAGGCTTCGAAATAGACCGCCGTGCCTTCGATGATGCCGTAGAGGACGAGGATGGCGATGAAGTTGATCACCATCGTGTCGAGCGCCAGGATGCGGTCGGGGACGCCGGGGGCGAAGACGACGCGCCAGAGGTTCATGAGCAGGGCGAGGGCGAAGCAGCCGGTGGTGAAGATCAGGGCATAGGTCAGGATCATTCGAAAATCTCCTTCAGGCGGCGCTCATAGCGCTGCTTGATGTCGGCCACGACGGCATCCGGGTCTTCGGCGTTCAGGCAATGCACGAGCAGGCTGTGGCCGTCGGCGGCGATGTCGCTGCTGACGGTGCCGGGGGTCATGGTGATGGTGCCGGCGAGGACGGTGATCGCCTCGGGGGTGCGCAGGTCCAGCGGGATGGTGATCCAGGCGGGGTGCATGGCGGCGTTGCGGGTGAAGAGGATGGTCTTGGCGACGACGATATTGGCCACGACGATGTCCCACAGGACGATCAGGATGAACTCGACGATCATCGCGGGGTTCTTCAGGCGCGGGCGGTCGGGCCAGTAGGGGGCGGTGAGAAGCGGGATCACGATGCCGAGGATCAGGCCGAACACGAGCGTGCCAAGCGAGACGTAATTGACCAGCATCTGCCAGACCACGACGAGGGTGAGGGTCAGCAGGGGATGGGGAAAGATACGGGCGATCATTCGGTCTTCTCCTGCTGGGGGGTGTCGGTGCCGGTGTCAGAGGCGGTGCCGGTGCCAGAGGCGGTGGTGCCGGTGTCGGTGCTGCCCGTCTCCGCCTTGCCGGCGTCCTTGCCGTAATAGGCAAGGGGTTTGCCTGCGGCATTGGCCGCCTCGGCCTCCTCGGCGCGGGGGGTGTTCATCAC
>JAMWZG010000555.1:682-1382 GCA_024304855.1 Paracoccaceae bacterium | reverse complement strand
ACAGCAGGCTTTCAAACAGATCGCGCAAAACGGCATCGACTGGCAACGCGCGGCGCACTGACTGCTCGAAGACCTGCCCTTTACCCGTCGACAGCTGTAATCCGAAAGTCTTGGCCAAGCCTCTGATCTGATTGATCATCGTCGTGCACATGCGCACGATACGCTCCCGCGCCGTCAGAACGGCACGCATGCGGTAACGTTCAAAGGACTTGATCGCCACCGGTTCATACCAGCCGCTGTGCACCAAACGGGCAAGCCCGAAGGCATCGTTGCGATCCGTTTTGTTGGCTTGCAGTTTCAATGCGGCAGCAGCACGCCGTGCGTGAATGCAATCGACTGTGATCCCTTTCTCCCGCAGGGCATGCCAAAGCCAGACGGCTTGAGGGCCCGTTTCCATACCTGCCCGCACCAGATCCGGGGCCTTCTCACGCATGATCGCTGCAATCGTCTCGGCCGAACTGGGCACGCTGCCTTCCCAAACACGTTGGCCGGGATCGTCCAAAACCGCAGACGGCAGTTTCCTTCATAGACACGTCGAGTCCCACAAAATGCTTCATCTTCTCCTCCATGCTGATGAAAGCGGTAGCGTAGCACGAGAGCTGTCCCTCAGATTACGCCATGTGATTTACATGCCAGCCGCTGTTGTTCAGCATCCCAGTAATCATGCGATATCCGTAACGCCCGAACTCTCGCGTCAGTT
>JAMWZG010000555.1:0-673 GCA_024304855.1 Paracoccaceae bacterium | reverse complement strand
CACTTGGTGGACCACTTCAGTGGGGGCACTCAATCAGACCTGTCGGCTTTTCACATTGCAGTTGGATCAGATGAACAGATCCGCCTGAGTCCGGTTGACCAGGCTTTGCGACGCCAGCTTCCTGCATCAATCCGGTCTGCCCGGCCACACTCTGCATCACGGCCGAACGGACGGCAGATCGAAGGGCATAATTCACCGAGCCATGCGGGAATTTGGGTGATGGCGTGATTTGAAAGGCGGCGTGTTGTGGTGCGTGTTGACGCCGACCAGAACCTCACGAGGAGCAATACGCCTATGAAGAACGATACAACGATCCTGCCCTTTCGCCAATCGGGTTCGATAGCTGACCCCTTGACCGAGCTTGCGCGTGAAGGCGCACGACGGATGCTTGCTGAGGCGCTGAAAAAACCGCGCCGCCAAATGATGCGCATCACCCAAATTCAGGCATAGCTCTTTAATTCACCCCTCGGCGGATTTCTACGCGTCTGGTCATTCGGTCTTCGCCCTCTCCTAAACCCCGCGGCCCGAATGTGACCCGGCGCCGCAGAGACGCCGGGCCGAACGCGGTTTGCCGTCAATCCTTTGCCAGCGCGGCCCGGAAGGCTTCCAGGATCTCGGTTCCGGGCTTGCCCTGGCCATCCAGTTCCGCCGCCCATTCCGAACCCACTGTCGA
>JAMWZG010000554.1:903-1383 GCA_024304855.1 Paracoccaceae bacterium | reverse complement strand
GGATCGGGCAGGATGTAAAATTCAGCGGGCAAACCCTCGATCTGATCGGCATTGAACACGCGGTAAGCCTTGGCATAGGGGATCTGGCGTTCCTCGCCGTTCTCGTCCTCACGCTCGACGGTGCCGTTTTTCACGACCGTAGCGGATTTCTCGCCCTGGCGGACATGGCCCCCAAGCTGCTTGGCCTGATTGAACGTCATCCAGCGGGCTGAGCTGTAATCCTTGGCCATCGCTGTCGCCCTAAGCATCAGGATGTTGATGCCTCGATAGGCTTCACCGTTGAACCGTTCCGGCAAGCTGACCGATGCACCACCGCCAGTCCACGGCTTGCGCCAGGGCGGCGTTGCCGCCTCGATCTGCCCGATGATCTGGTTGGTAACATGGGAATAAACGTCAAACTTCTCTGTGGTCATTTGTGACCCTCCTTGAGTGACGCGGGCCGGATCTGCTCCTCTTTCCGCCATTGGGCGGGCCTTCCTG
>JAMWZG010000554.1:0-893 GCA_024304855.1 Paracoccaceae bacterium | reverse complement strand
GGAATTCTCGACCGGAATCGACGCCACAGGCGGCGCTTGCCGGTTTTCTCGGACCTGACAGGATGGCAGTCGGAACAACAGGATTTGGAAACTGTTAGAGTTGGGGTGAGCGGGCGTCAGGCTGCTAACGCTGTGGCAGAGCGACCAGATCTACATTTGATCAACTCCACGGCGAGTTGGTAGAGTCATGCGACATCCCCCTGCTCATGATGTAAGTGCTCCAACGCGCTTGAGATGACCCCGGGCAATGTCATGACCTGGGCCAACGCATATGCTATCTTTTCAATCGGGAGTTTTTGGCGCCCAGTTTCGGCAAATCTCGACACCGCAGGAGTCGACTTTGCATAAGTGCGCTCTTGGGGGCGCCGAGACATCTGGCAGCCTCAAGTTTCCACGACCTTCAATGGCATCGAGAACGGCCCAAAGCCGACCTTGGCATAGGTCTCAGCCAAGGTCCGTTTCGCGCCCATTCCTGCTCGTCGCTTCATGCCAGGAGTCATGGATGCCGATCAAGAAGTGTGTAGGGCGAAGCTCTGTTGACCATCATCGTGGAACCGGATCTCGCCCCCTGAGTGAGGGTGTCCGAGAGGGTAAGGTCGTTGATACGAGCGAACCGACCTCCAGCATGGGTAAGTTGGATTGTAAGATCGCCTAAATGATTTCGCTCAATGGTCTGTCAGGGGATGCCAACGCCTTTGTGACCTTTTCGAAGCCGAGTGAAAGCAAGGCGTGGTGAAACCGGCGGAGCAAAGCCTGCCGGGTGATGCGCATGTGCTGGCCATCCTCAGCGACGGGCCCGTGGATAAGTGACCAAGGGTTGATTGGTCGCGAGTAAAAATATCGCGCGATTTACGCGTCTACAGGTGGGCATCGCCGTACGCGGAGAGTGATTG
>JAMWZG010000553.1 GCA_024304855.1 Paracoccaceae bacterium | reverse complement strand
TTCGTCAGCTATGGCGGCTCGTCCCTGATCGCGGGGGGGGTCGCCGTGGGGATGCTGCTGGCCTTCACCCGCACCCGTCCGCAGGGCGAGATCGGAGACATCCTGAGGGGGCGCATCCGATGAATCGCGACGCCCCCCTTCTGGTCATCGCCGCCGGTGGCACCGGCGGGCATATGTTCCCCGCGCAATCGCTGGCCGAGGTGATGCTGCGCCGGGGCTGGCGGGTGAAGCTGAGCACGGATGCGCGCGGCGCGCGCTACACGGGCGGCTTTCCCCATTCGGTAGAGATCGAGCAGATCGCCAGCGCCACCTTCGCGCGCGGCGGGCTTCTGGCAAAGGCCATGGTGCCCTTCCGCGTGCTGGGCGGTGTGCTGGGCGCGCTCTGGCGGATGCGGGGCGACCGGCCGGTCGCCGTCGTGGGCTTTGGCGGATACCCTGCGATCCCGGCGATGGCGGCGGCCACGCTGCTGCGCCTGCCGCGCATGATCCATGAACAGAACGGGGTGCTGGGCCGGGTGAACCGGCTGTTCGCGCCGCGTGTCAATACCGTGGCCTGTGGCACATGGCCGACCGACCTGCCGCTTGGCGTGCAGGGGGTGGATGTCGGCAATCCGGTGCGCGCCGCCGTGCTGGAACGCGCAGGTGCCGGCTATATCGCGCCCGGTGATTACCCGATGTCGCTGCTGGTGATCGGCGGCTCTCAGGGCGCGCGCATCCTGTCGGATGTGGTGCCCGCCGCCGTCGCCGCGCTGCCTGATGCGCTGCGCCGCAATATCCGCGTCAGCCATCAGGCCCGCGCCGAGGATGTGGAGCGGGTCGAGGCCGCCTATGCCAGTGCCGGGATCGGGGCCGAGGTGCAGCCCTTCTTTCAGGACGTGCCCCGCCGCATGAGCGAGGCGCAGCTTGTCATCAGCCGGGCGGGCGCATCGAGCGTGGCCGACCTCAGCGTGATCGGGCGCCCGTCGATCCTGATCCCCTTTGCCGCGGCCACGGCCGACCATCAGACTGCCAATGCGCGCGGGCTGGTGGGCGCGGGGGCCGCGATCCTGATCCCCGAAAGCCGGCTGGATGCGCAGACATTGGCCGAACAGATGACACTGGTGCTGGACAATCCGCAAGGCGCCGAGGATATGGCCCGCGCGGCCCTGTCCTGTGGCCGCCCCGACGCGGCGCAGACGCTGGCCGATATGGTCGAGGCGCTGGCCCAGACCCACAAGACCCGGAAAGGCAGAGAATGAACGCGGCCACGAAACTTCCCGGCGATGTCGGCCCCATCCACTTCGTCGGCATCGGCGGCATCGGCATGTCCGGCATCGCCGAGGTGCTGCTGAACCACGGCTATACGGTGCAGGGATCGGACCAGAAGACGACCAAGATCACCGACCGTCT
>JAMWZG010000552.1:507-1392 GCA_024304855.1 Paracoccaceae bacterium | reverse complement strand
CAGGAACTCCGCAAGGCCTTGCTTGCCGATGGCCAGAAACACCCGCGCCGGGTGGTGGCTTCGGTGCGCGAGGTGATGGCCTGGTTGGGTCATGGCGCCACCGAGCGCGGCGTATAGATCCAGCGCCCCACCCGACGGGTCGCCTCGTTCCCCACGATTACCACGGTGCGCATGTCGGCCATGCTGTCCCGGGCTTCACACAGCGGCACGCAGATCAGCTGTTCCTCGGGCGTGCTGACGGCGCGGGCAAACAGGATCAGCCGCGCGGGTTCACATTCCTGCCGCAGGATCTCCAGCACCTGGCCGAACTGATGCGGGCGGGATTTTGACCTTGGGTTGTAGAAGGCCATCGCAAAGCCACCCCGCGCGGCGTGGCGCAGGCGGCGTTCGACCTCGGCAAAGGGTTTGAGATTGTCGCTGAGGTTGATGGCGCAGAAATCATGGCCCAAGGGGGCCCCCGCCCGCGCCGCCGCCGCCAGCATGGCGGTGATGCCGGGCAGGATGCGGATCTCGGTGTCGTTGCGGTCGGGCCGCGCCTCGAGCGCCTCGAACAAGGCCGAGGCCATGGCAAAGACCCCCGGATCGCCGGAAGAGACGATCACCACCCGCGCACCTGTGGCGGCAAGGTCGAGCGCATGCTGGGCGCGGTCAAGCTCCGCCCGGTTGTCGGTGGGGTGCAGCGTCAGCCCGGGGCGCGGAGCGACACGAGCGACGTAAGGAATGTATCCGATCACATCGGTGGCCTGCGCCAGCGCCGCTGTCACCTCGGGCGTGACCAGAGCTTCGTCCCCCGGGCCAAGCCCTGCCACCATCACCCAACCTTGCGTCATTCCTCGCCCCCCGCGACGGGGCGGCGGCCATGGCCATGTACCAGCACGATGGCGA
>JAMWZG010000552.1:0-497 GCA_024304855.1 Paracoccaceae bacterium | reverse complement strand
ATAAGAGACAGGGTCAGCACATCATCGCCCCAGGTGATCGGTTCGGCAGTGGCGTTCCAGCAGCCGACCATGCCCGGAATGCCGGGGATCACGTCGACCGGAACCAGATCGCGCAGGCGGACATAAAGGTGCATGAAAGAGCCGTAGAAGAACGGATCACCTTCACAGAGCACCACCACCTCATGGCCTTGGGTGGCCAGAGCCTGTAGGCGCGCGGTCCAGTCGTCGTAAAAGGCAGACAGCACCGCGTTGTAGTCGGCGCTTTCGAAGGGCATCTCGGTCGTCACCGGATATTCCATCGCATATTCGATTGCACCGGGGGCGAGCATCCCTTCGACAATGCGGCGCGCCTGGCCTTGGCGGCCTGCCTTGCGGAAATAGGCAATGTGGCGCGCGGCCCGCACCACCCTGTCGGAGCGGACCGAGATCAGGTCGGGGTCGCCCGGGCCAAGCCCGGCGCAGATGATACGTCCAAGGGACATCTGGGAGCTCATTCC
>JAMWZG010000551.1 GCA_024304855.1 Paracoccaceae bacterium | reverse complement strand
GAACGGCGTCAACGCAGCATGATGGTTGTAAGGCATCGTCTATAGCCAACTAGCCAAAACCTCCGCAGCAAAGACAAAGTTCCCTGTAGCTGAGCGTCCGGCAGTTCCCTGCCTATATTCGGAGGCGCACGCAGAACTCTGCCTAAAACCATGAATGGGTGCCGCACTCCCGACGGAACAATGCAGGGTTCCGCGCGTCTTTACCCTGCAAGCCGCGACACCGCAGACGGTGGCAGCAGATAAACTGCTTCGCGGCAAGTGAGGAGAAAAGATATGAAACCCAAGTTTGCGAAACTCACGATGTTGTCTTCCCTGGCTCTGGCGGCTGTCCTGCCCATCGCGGCCTCGGCGATGGAGACCAGCGCCGTCACCGACCTGAACATCCGCAGCGGTCCCGCCAACAACTACACCGTTGTGGGTGTGATTCTGTTGGGCCGGTGGCTATCGACCCGAGCTCAAGCGAAGAATTCAAGCGCTCACTTCATGGTCGATACTCGGGCCTCAATCCGCTTGAAGTGAAATTTGCCCGGGCGCTTGATCGTACTCAGAGAGTATGGGCGCGTAACCCGGTAGGGAGCGGCTACTCCCTGCCGCTCCTTCATGAAGGCAGAGCCTACTGGCCGGATTTTCTCGTCTGGGTCGATAAGGCGGTAATCGTCATTGACACCAAAGGCGACCATCTCTTGGTGGTAGCAACGGCATCGAAACTTTTCGAAATTGATGGCACGGAAGCTGGAAAGCGTCTGGTCCTCCGGCTTGTGTCAGAGGGCCATGTGGAAATTTCGAACGGCACGGTCCAGAAAAAAGGGAAGACTGGCTTCACGGTCTGGGCTTGGCGTAACGGAATGCTGCGACCAACCCACTGCTCTACAGAAAGAGAGGCAGTCGAGGCCGCTCTTCGACTCGATTGAGCTGCAAACTCCGATTTGCTTCCAATATATTGGGGATTATAGGTAATCAAACCACCCGCCGGATTGTCTTCTCGCTGACCTTGAACAGGGCAGCAATCTCTGGGATAGGCCGATGCTCTTTATCCCTCATACGCCTCACTTCAGCCTTCTGGGCTATTGAGAGGGCAGGTGGCCTGCCACCGATCCTGCCACGTCTTCTAGCCGCTGCCAGACCTTCCTTTGTTCGCTCCACGATACGTTCCCGCTCGAATTGCGCGATGCTGGCAAAAACATGAAACACCAGCCGTCCGGCAGGGGTGGTAGTGTCGATGTCTTCCCCGATGGACCGAAATCCGGCGCCGCGAGCCTGGATCACGTCAACGATTTGCACGAGGTCTTTTAGGCTTCTGGCCAGACGGTCATACTTAACAACAACGACAACATCCCCATCTCGGAGTTCCTTCATCATCCGGTCCAGCTCTGGGAGGGTTCGGGCGGTTCCGGTGATCGT
>JAMWZG010000550.1:802-1412 GCA_024304855.1 Paracoccaceae bacterium | reverse complement strand
CCGCCACATCGCCGCAGTGCTCGCCGGGATCAAGCGCAAACATGCGCGTCCGCCCGTACAGAAAGAGGCGATCCTGGCTGAGGACATCCTCGCGATGGTCGCCACCCTGCCCTACGATCTGCGCGGGCTGCGGGACAGCGCGATCTTGCTTCTGGGGTACGCCGGTGGCCTGCGCCGCTCCGAAATCGTCAGTCTCGACAGGCATAAGGATGACACGCCCGACAGCGGCGGCTGGATCGAGATCATGGAACAAGGCGCGCTGCTCACCCTCAATGCCAAGACCGGTTGGCGCGAAGTCGAGATCGGGCGCGGATCAAGTGACCAGACCTGCCCCATTCATGCGCTGGCACAATGGGTGCATTTTGCGAAGATCGACTTCGGTCCGGTTTTCGTCGGCACGTCGCGGGACGGCAAACGCGCGCTGGCAACGCGGCTCAACGACAAGCATGTCGCGCGGCTGATCAAGCGTACGGTCCGGGACGCCGGGATCAGGTCGGAGCTTCCCGAAAAGGACCGACTGGCACTGTTTTCCGGGCACTCTCTGCGCGCGGGTCTGGCCAGTTCCGCCGAGGTCGACGAGCGCTACGTCCAGAAGCACCTTGGGCACGCC
>JAMWZG010000550.1:0-792 GCA_024304855.1 Paracoccaceae bacterium | reverse complement strand
GTGTCCCTCCAGAACATACAACCCGCCGCTATCAGCGCCGCCGGGACCGGTTCCGAGTGAATCTGACCAAGGCGGCAGGGTTGTGACGGTCAACCTTCCAGCAGATAGGCCGTCAGGTTCTGGTGCGCATGCAATATGCGGATGATCTCGACCCCCTGCCCGTCCGCCCGGTAGATCACCAGATGCGCTCCGCTGGGATGGATGCGTACCGCGGGTGTGAACTCACGGCGCTCCCGAGCCATCTCTGGAAAGTCAGCGAGCAGGTCGAAGAGTGCGAACAGGCTATCCGCATAGCGATCCGCCTGGCCGATGCCCCAGTTGCTGGCTCCGTAGCGCCAAATCTCGGACAAGTCGGTTACAGCGGCGGGCCGAATGACCCAGCGGCTACTCTCTGGCATACTTCGCGCGCATCTGAGCCTTAAACGTGCTGCGATCAAGCGGGGCGGCCGGGCCGCTGGCGAGGCCTTCATCGACAGTGGCCTGAATCTCAGAAATGGCCTCACGACGGGCCCGGTCGCGCCGGATCAGGTCGCGAACGTAGTCGCTGGAATTGGCATACCGTCCGGCTTTTGCCTGCTCTTCGACCCAGCTTTTCATCGGGTCCGGCAACGAAATGTTCATGGTGCCCATGATGATCTCCTTCCTGACAAAGAGTATGGCAAAGTTTGCCAAATCGCAAGAGGGGTTCCTACATTCCACGCCAAACGGTCGTTTAGTAGCGGTAAGTGAAGTTGCAAAAGGCCTGTTTTGATGCCCCTGATTGGCTACGCGCGCGTTTCAACTGAGGATCAA
>JAMWZG010000055.1 GCA_024304855.1 Paracoccaceae bacterium | reverse complement strand
GCCGTCAGATCCTGAGCTTTGCCGCCGCGCGCAAGGGGCAATCGGGGATCGTCTATTGCGGCACGCGGGCCAAGACGGAAACGCTGGCGCAGGCGCTGCGCGAGGATGGGCATTCCGCCTGCCACTACCACGGCGGGATGGAGGCCGAGGAGCGCCGCGTGACGGAAACCCGGTTCCAGCAGGAGGACGGGCTGATCGTGGTGGCCACGGTTGCCTTTGGGATGGGGATCGACAAGCCGGACATCCGCTGGGTCGCTCATGCCGACCTGCCCAAGTCGATCGAGGCCTATTATCAGGAAATTGGCCGTGCGGGGCGGGATGGGGCACCGGCAGAGACGCTGACGCTCTATGGTCCCGACGATATCCGCCTGCGGCGCAGCCAGATCGACGAGGGGCTGGCCCCGGCGGAGCGGCGTATGGCGGATCATGCGCGGCTGAATGCGCTGCTGGGCTTGGCCGAAGCATTGGAATGTCGGCGGCAGACCTTGCTGCGCTATTTCGGCGAGACGCCGGAGCCTTGCGGGAATTGCGACCTCTGCGACAGTCCGGCGGCGGTGTTTGACGGGACGCTGGCGGTGCGCAAGGCGCTGTCGGCGATACTGCGGACGGAAGAATGGTTCGGCGCGGGGCATCTGATCGACATCCTCACGGGCAATACGACCGACAAGGTGCGCGAGCGCGGGCATGATGCGCTGCCGACTTTCGGCGTGGGGCGGGATTATTCGCGGCCGCAGTGGCAGGCGATTTTCCGGCAGATGATGGGGCATGACCTGATCCGGCCCGATCCCGAGCGGCATGGGGCGCTGCGGATGACCGAGGCGGCGCGGCCGATCCTGCGCGATGAGGCCACGATCACCCTGCGCAGCGATTCGGTCGCGAAACCGGATCGCCGCCCGGCGGTGAAAACGCTGGTGTCGGATGAGGATGCGCCGCTGTTGTCGGCGCTGAAGGCCAAGCGGCGCGCGCTGGCCGAGGCGGCGCGGGTGCCGGCCTATGTGATCTTTACCGACAAGACCCTGATCGAGATGGCCGAGACGCGGCCTGCCACGCTGGATGCGATGGCGCGGATCGGGGGTGTGGGGGCGAAGAAGCTGGAAAGCTATGGCGCGACCTTTCTGGAGGTGATCACCGGCGCGGTGGAGCAGATGCACCCCGCACGGCGCAAGATCGCGGGGCGGTCGGAGGGCACGCTTTATGACCGTCTGCTGGCGGCGCAGGCCGATCTGGCGCGCGGCGCGGGCGGCGTGGAAAAACCGCTGAGCTGCTCGGCGGCGCTGCTGGCCAAGGTGGCGCAACTGCGCCCGCGCGATGCGCGCGAGATGGAGCGGCTGCTGGGCGACAAGCGGGCCGAGCGTTTCGGGCCTGCGTTTCTGGACGTGCTGCGGGATGCGGGCTAGATCATCCGCCAGACCGCGCCATGAGTTCAAAAGGGAAATGAAATGCTGATCACCGTCTCGCCCGCCAAGAAGCTGGATATGACCGACGCCGCCGGGGTGACGCCGACGCGACCCGCTTTCGGCGCGGATGCGGTCCGGCTGGCCGGGATCGCGCGGGCGCTGAGCGTCAAGGATCTGCAAAAGCTGATGGGCATTTCGGAAACTCTGGCCCGTCTGAACGCGGAACGGTTCCGCGATTTCGGTCAGATGGAGGAGAAGCCCGCCGCCCTGGCCTTTGCCGGGGACACCTATCAGGGGCTGGAGGCGGGGACGCTGGACGCCGACGAGATGGCCTTCGCGCAGGATCATCTGCGGATTTTATCCGGGCTTTACGGGGTGTTGCGACCGCTGGACGCGATCGAGCCCTACCGGCTGGAGATGGGGAGCCGGTTGAAGACACCGCGCGGGGCCACGCTCTATGACTATTGGGGCGCGCGGATTGCCGAGGCGTTGAATGCGCAGGCCGAGGTGCTGGGGACGGACACGCTGATCAATTGCGCCAGTCAGGAATATTTCGGCGCGGTCGATCTGACGGCGTTGAAACCGCGCGTGATCACGCCCGTTTTCCTTGAGGAAAAGAACGGCGAGGCGAAGATCGTGAGTTTCTACGCCAAGAAGGCGCGCGGCGCGATGGCGCGGTTCATCATCCAGCGCCGCCTGACCGACCCCGAGGGCTTGCGCGATTTCGACAGCGGCGGCTATGGCTTCCGCCCGGACCTGAGCGAAGGGGACCGCTGGGTTTTCCTGCGCGCGGCGGTGGCGGCGGACAAGGCGGCCTGAGGATCATCCGGCGGCCGGAGGAGCCGGGCTATCCGTCAGGGTAGTGGTCAGCGTGTCGAGCGGGGCCAGAGCATCCGCCGGGCAATGCGCCAGGATATGCGAGACCAGCGCGGCCTTGCGCAGGGGTTTGGCAAGGTAATCATCCAGCCCCTCAGCCAAGATCCCCTCGCGGTCGCCGTCCATGGCATGTGCGGTCATCGCGACAATGGGCAGGTGGGGGCGGCCTTCGACGGCTTGCTGCGCGCGCAGGTGGCGGGTCGCCTCTTTCCCGTCCATTTCGGGCATGGAGATGTCCATGAACACGAGATCGGGCCACTCCGCGCGGCAGGCGGCGACTGCCTCGGCCCCGTTGGAGGCAAAGCGCAGGTCGATGCGCAGATGCTGCACCATGCGCGAGAAGACGAGCTGATTGGTCTGATTATCCTCGGCCGCGAGGATGCGCATGAGGCGCGTGGCCGACCGGGGCGGCGCGACGGGCGGCGGGGCCTTGGCATGGCGCGTCATCGCCCCGTCGAGGGCCGCGAAGAGATGCCGCCGCGCGACCGGCTTTTGCAGGATCGCGTTGAGGTGGACATGGGCGGGGTCTTGTTCCGCGAAACCGGAATTCGCCGTCAGCAGCAGGATGGGCAGGCCCGCCCCGGTGGCGCGAACGGCTTCGGCCAGTTCCAGACCGTCGAGCGTGGGCAGGGCATGTTCCGTCAGGATCAGGTCGCAACCCTGCGGCAGAAGGGTCAGCGCATCCTCGCCACTGGCGCAGGCGGTGACGCGATGACCCAGCGCCTGCATCTGGCGGGTGAGGATCTGCCGGTTCGCCTCGACCGGGTCCACGATCATCACGCGCAACGCCGGTGGCGTGGCAGAGGCCGGGCGCATCAGGGCCGGATCGCCCGCGCTGTCATCGACCACGGGAAGCGACAGGGCAAAGCCGAACACGCTGCCGCGGCCCAGTTCGGAATCGACCCAGATCCGCCCGCCCATGAGTTCGATCAGTTTCTGCGTGATGGCAAGGCCAAGCCCCGTCCCCTCGAACCGGCGGTTATGCTCATCCTCGACCTGATTGAACTCTCCGAACACATGCTGGACCTTGTCGGCGGCGATGCCGATGCCGGTGTCTTCGACCGTGACATGGATCTGGCCCTGCGCGCTGCCCTGGGCCTGCATCCCGACGACGCGGACCAGAACATGCCCGGCGAGGGTGAATTTCACGGCATTGCCGATCAGATTGGTCAAGACCTGCCGGATGCGCCCCGGATCGCCCATGAACATCGTGGGCAGGAAGAGGTCGTAATCCACCAGCAGTTCCAGCCCCTTCTGCCGCGCGCTGGGTTGCAGCAGCAGGATCACCTCGTGGATGGCGCGTTCCAGATCGAAGGCTTCGGGATGCAGGGTCAGCCGCTCCGCCTCGATCTTGGAATAGTCGAGAACGTCGTTGATGATGACCAAAAGCGCCTCGGCCGAGGTTTTGATCGTGTTGACATAGAGCCTCTGCTCCTCGCTCAGCGGGGTGTCGCCCAGAAGATCGACCATGCCGACGACGCCGTTCATCGGTGTGCGGATCTCATGGCTCATGTTGGCGAGGAAGGATGATTTGGCGCGATTCGCGGCTTCGGCCCTTTCGCGGGCCTGTTTCAGCTCTTTCTGGTAGCGGACGGTTTCGGTGATGTTCAGCGCAAGGCTGACGACATCGCCGCCTTTGCCGCGCTGGTCGATCAGCTTGATATAGGCGTTGTTCCACAGCCGGATCACGGTGGGTTCCGGCGAGGGCGCCTCCCACCGGCGCTGCATCATGGCGCGCCAGTCGGCGGGGCGATGGGTGCCGATGTTGACGATGCCTTCTTCGGTCAGAAGTTGCAGCAGGCGAGGATAGGTGACGCCCGGCCCCACCTCCTCCAGCCCTTCGAACACGGAGAGATAGGCGTTGTTGGCGGCAATCATGCGGTCATCGACATCGAAGAAGGCGAAGCCGTCCTGTATCGTCTCGATCGAGTGCCAGAGGCGACGTTCTGCAATCTCGACCTTCTGATGCGCTTCGCTGAGGTCGGATTTGACGCGCCTGTTCTCATCCTCGATCGTCTGGACCTGCGCGCGGGTTTCATGAATCTCCTCGGTCAGGGCCTGCGCGTGGCGGCCCAGTTTGCGGTTGGCCGCAAAAAGCTCGGCCTGTTTCAGTTCCAGCAGGCGTTCCGCCGCCAGCCGGGCGCGGCGTTCGTCGGCCAGTTTGTTGGCAAGGCTCATGCCGGTCCTTTCGCGCGGGTTGAATCAGGGGATCACCATCCGCGCAGCATCCGGACGACAAGTGAATTCCCGGTAAACACAGGCAGGTTGGCAGAGGAATCCTTGCGCGCGAATCTGCCCTCGTGTCACCATGGCCCCCAGATCAGGAGGAACCGTCATGCCCCATCCCGTCAAAGCCCTTGCGTTTGTCCTTGGTCTTGTTCCCGGCCTTGTCGGCCTGATCGCCCCGCAGGCCATGGCGCAGGAGGCGGTGCCCGAACGCAGGATCATCGTGACCCGCGACATGGATTTTCCGGGCGGCGACCTGCAACCGCTGTTCGACACCACGATGGGCGCCTGTCGGACGACCTGTCTGGCAGACAGCGCCTGCGCGGCCTTTACGTTCAACACCCGCTCGAACGCCTGTTTCCCGAAAACGGCTGTTCTGGGGCAGACACCCTATGCGGGGGCGCTGTCGGCCGAGGTGGTGGCGACGGCACCGGATGTGATGCAGGCCGCAGCGGCGCGGGCGGGGGATCTGGCGTGGCTGGGGCAGGCCACGCTGGCGCAGGCGCGTGACCTGGCGGAGGAGATCGGGACGCTGCATCCGGCGGGCGGGTTCGATCTGGATCAGGTTCTGCAAGCGGTGCTGGAGCGGGCCAATGCCAATGATCCGGCCAATGCGGCCTATTGGATGGGCGCGGCAGTGTCGCTGGTGGATCGTAGCGAGCTTTGGGTGGAATATGCGCGACTGACGGGCCGTATCCCCGCGCAGGATTACGACCGGCAGCGGCAATTGCGCGAACGGGCGGTCGGGGCGGCGGTGAACGGCTATCTGCGCGCGGGTGGCGCGGCGGAGCGGGTGAGCGCGCTGGAGGTTCTGGCACAAACGCTGGAGGCAGTAGAGCGCGGGCGCGACATGATCCCGGCGCTGCGGCTGGCGCAGGGGATCGCGCCGCGCGACGATCTGGACCGCGCGCTGGAGGAGGCGGTGGGCAAATACGGCTTTCGGGTGATCGGCAACAGCGTGGAGAGTGACAGCGCCGCGCCCCGTATCTGTGCACAATTCTCGGAACCGCTGATCAAGGCGGGGCAGGATTACACGCCCTTCGTGAACCTGCCCGATGCGACGCTATCGGTGGTGGCGCAGGACAATCAGCTGTGCGTGGATGGCGTGCGGCATGGCGAGCGTTACCGGATCGTGCTGCGCGCGGGGCTGCCTGCGGCGAGTGGCGAGGCGCTGCTGCGCGATGTTGAGCAGGTGCTCTATGTGCGGGACCGTGCGCCTGGGATCGTGTTTCCGGGGCGCGCCTATGTGCTGCCACGCAGCGCGGATGCGGCGGTGCCGGTGCAGACGGTGAACCTGGACCGGATCGACCTGACGCTGTCCCGTGTCAGTGACCGCAACCTGATCCGCGCGATGCAGGAGGATTACTTCGGCAGCACCCTGCCTGAATGGCAGGCGCGTGGTTTCGCGGCCGAGATTGCCAGCACGGTCTGGACCGGCACGGGCGAGGTGGGGCGCGAGTTGAATCGCGACATGGTCACGCGGCTGCCCCTGGGCGAGGTGCTGGCGGGGCAACCGGCGGGGATCTATGCGCTGACGGCGCGGGTGCCGGGGGCGGATGTCTATGCCGATCCGGGGGCGACGCAATGGTTCGTGCTGTCGGATCTGGGGATTGCGACGATGCTGGGCACCGACGGGCTGCATGTGACGGTGCGGCATCTGTCGGATGCGGGCGCGGTGGCGGGCGCGCGGGTGGACCTGCTGAGCCGGGCCAATGCGGTGCTGGCAGAGGGTGTGACGGATGCGCAGGGCTATCTGCGGTTTGATGCGGGGCTGACGCGGGGCACGGGGTCTGCGGCCCCGGCGATGGTGGTGGTGCGCGACGGTGGCGGGGCCGAGGAGGGCACCGAGGAGGCAGCCGAGGATATCGCCTTCCTATCGCTGACCGATCCGGCCTTTGATCTGTCGGATCGCGGGGTCGAGGGGCGCCCCCCCAGCCCGCCGATTGACGCCTTCCTGGCCACGGATCGCGGCGCCTATCGCGCGGGCGAGGTGATCCATGCCACGGTTCTGGCCCGCGATGATCGCGCGGCGGCCATCACGGGCCTGCCGGTGACGGCCATCCTGACGCGCCCCGACGGGGTCGAATACGCACGCGTCCTGTCCACCGATGATGTGGCGGGCGGGCATGTCTTTGCCCTGCCACTGGGGGATGCGGTGCCGCGCGGCACCTGGCGGCTGGAGGTGAAGGCCGATGTGGACGCGGCCCCGCTGGCGACGCGCAATGTGCTGGTCGAGGATTTTCTGCCCGAACGGATCGACTTTGACCTGCGCCTGCCGGAGGGGGGGCTGCGCGCGGGCGATACACCGCCGCTGCGCGTTGAGGCGCGGTATCTGTTCGGCGCGCCCGGTGCAGGTCTGGCGGTGGAGGGCGAGGTGCTGCTGCGCGGCACCGATAGGGTCGAGGGCTTCCCCCTCTATCGTTTTGGTCGCCATGACGAGGCCGTCAGCGCGCGCAGCCGCGCGCTTGATCCGGCGCGGACCGATGCGGCGGGGCAAGTGACCCTGCCCCTGACCCTGCCGGAGGTGCAGGCGGCGGGCAGCCCCCTGGAGGCAGTGGTGACGCTGCGGGTCGCGGAAGGGTCGAACCGCCCGGTGGAACGGCAGATCACCCGCGCCCTGACGCCCGAGACGCCGATGATCGGCATCCGGCCGCTGTTCGACGGCGCGCTGGACGAGGGGGCCGAGGCCACGTTTCGCGTGATCGGTCTGTCGTCCGAACTGGAACCTGCGCCCCTGCCCCTGCGCTGGGCGGTGAACCGGGTCGAGACGCGGTATCAATGGTATCAGCAATTCGGAGAATGGCAGTGGGAGCCGATCACCACACGGACCCGTATTCACCAGGGCGAGGCGGTGCTGGGCGCCGACCCTCTGGAGATTGCCGCGCAGGTGGATTGGGGGCAATACGAGCTGGTCGTCGAGACGGTTGACGGCGTCTATGCCGCGTCCTCCGTCGGGTTCGATGCGGGGTGGTATGCGCCTGCGGATACGGCGACGACGCCGGATCTGCTGGAGCTGTCGCTGGACCGGCCCGCCTATCGCAGCGGGGATACTGCCATGCTGCGGATCGTGCCGCGTCATGCCGGGATCGCCACTATCGCGGTGATGTCGAACCGCCTGATTTCCATGCAGACGGTCGCGGTGGGGGCGGGTGAGACGCTGATCCCGCTGACCGTCACCGATGACTGGGGTGCGGGGGCCTATGTGACCGCGACGGTGATCCGGCCGATGGATGTGGCCGCCGGGCAGATGCCCACGCGGGCGCTGGGTCTGGCCCATGCCGGGGTTGATCCCGGCGCACGGCAATTGGCCGTGACGCTCGACACGCCGGAGGCTGCCGATCCGCGCGCACCGCTGGAGGTGGCCGTGCAGGTGGACGGGATCGCGGCGGGCGAGGTGGCGCATGTCACGCTGGCCGCTGTCGATCTGGGGATTCTGAACCTGACGGGCTTTCAAAGCCCCGACCCCTCGGCCCATTACTTTGGTCAACGGCGTCTGGGGATGGAGTTGCGCGATGTCTATGGCCGGTTGATCGACAGTCTGAACGGGGCCATGGGGCAGGTGCGCTCGGGCGGGGATGCGGGCGCGGGGATGCGGCTGCAATCGCCCCCGCCGACCGAGGATCTGCTGGCCTTTTTCAGCGGTCCCGTGACCATTGGCGCGGATGGGCGCGCGGTGATCGGGTTCGATCTGCCCGCCTTCAACGGCACCGTGCGGCTGATGGCAGTGGCCTGGTCGCCCAGTGCCGTGGGGCAGGCCGAGGCGGATGTGTTGGTGCGTGATCCGGTGGTGATCAGTGCCAGCCTGCCGCGGTTCATGGCGCCGGGGGATGAGAGCCGCCTGGCGCTGGACCTGACCCACACGAGCGGAGCTGCGGGACGGATGGGGCTGGATGTGACGGCGGATGGTGTCGCGCTGTCCGGCGTGCCGTCGGGTGTGACTCTGGTCGACGGCGAGGCGCTGCGCCTGTCCCTGCCGCTGATGGCGGATCAGACGGGCGATCATGTGATCCGCATCGCCCTGACCACGCCCGAGGGGCGGCAGTTGGTGAAAACCCTGACCCTGCCGGTGCGGGCCAATGATCCGGAAGTGTCGGTGACAGAGCGGCTGGTGCTGGCCCCCGGCGCGGGGCTGGACCTGTCGCCCGCGCGGTTTGACGGGCTGCGGCAAGGATCGCTGACGCTGGCCGCCGGGCCGCTGTCGCGGCTGAATGCGCCTGCGCTGCTGGCGATGCTGGACCGCTACCCCTATGGCTGCACGGAACAGGTGGCCAGCCAGACCCTGCCGCTTCTGGCGATGCAGGACATGGTGCAGGCGCTGGGTCTGGGCGATGCGGAGGCCATTCGCGGCCGTATTCACCAAGGTCTTGACCGCATCCTGACACGGCAGGCCGGCAATGGCAGTTTCGGGCTGTGGCAGGCGGGATCGGGGGATTTCTGGCTGGATGCCTATGTCACCGACCTGTTGTCGCGGGCGCGGGCGGCGGGGCATGAGGTGCCCGAACAGGCGTTCCGGCAGGCGCTGGACAACCTGCGCAACCGGATCAACTTTGCCCCCGATTTCGACGAAGGGGGCGAGGATCTGGCCTATGCCCTGATGGTTCTGGCGCGGGAAGGGGCGGCCAATATGGGGGATCTGCGCTACTATGCGGATCAGAAGGCCGAGGCTTTGGCCACACCTTTGGCGGCGGCGCAACTGGGAGCGGCGCTGGCGCTTTATGGCGATCAGACGCGGGCGGATCGGCTGTTTGCCCGCGCGGCGCGGATGATCGAAGGGGTCGGCACGACCGAGGCCCCCGTCTGGCGCGCGGATTACGGCACGCTGCGGCGCGATATGGCGGGCGTTCTGGCACTGGCGGCCGAAGCGGGCAGTGCGGCGGTGGATCAGGCTGCGCTGGCGCAGCGGATCGGGTTGGCGGATGGTGCCATGTCCACGCAGGAGGCGGCCTGGTCCCTGCTGGCGGCCCATGCCCTGAGCCGGGATGCGGGCGTGGCGGGGTTGGAGGTCAATGGCCTGCCAGTCTCCGGTCCGGTGCTGCGGACGACGGCGGCGGATCTGGCGCTGGCGCCGGTCGCGTTGCGCAACGCCTCTGCCGCGCCGATGGATGTGACGCTGACCCGTTTTGGCGTGCCCGAGGGGGAGACGCAGGCAGGTGGCTATGGCTACCGGATCGACCGCGCCTATTACGATCTGGAGGGGGCGGCGCTGGACCCGGCGCAGGTGGCCATCGGCACCCGTATGGTGGCGGTGCTGACGGTGACACCGGCGGATGACACCGGCGCGCGGCTGATGGTGAATGATCCGCTGCCCGCCGGGTTCGAGATCGACAATCCCAACCTGTTGAATGCAGGCGATATTGCCGCGCTGGACTGGCTGGACCCGGCCTATGCCGAGCAGGCCGAGTTCCGCAGTGACCGCTTTCTGGCGGCTGTGGATTGGCAATCGGACCAGCCGTTCACGCTGGCCTATATCGTGCGGGCCATATCCCCCGGTCAGTTCCACCATCCGGCGGCGCTGGTCGAGGATATGTATCGGCCTGAATATCGCGCGACGACCGCCTCTGGCCGGGTGACGGTGACGGAGTGACACGGCGCTGGCCCCATCGGCTGACCTTTGCGCTGGCCATGCTGCTGGTCCTTGGGGCGGCGGCGCGGGATGCCGGAGAGGCCTGGATCGAGGCGACGGTGCTGCCCCCGACCCTGCCTGCCACATCGGTCGAGGTGCGGGACAGGCAGGGCGCGTTGCTGCGCGCCTATACGGTGGCGGATGGGCGCTGGCGGCTGACGGTCGGGCCGGATCAGGTGGACCCCGGTTTCGTGGCGATGCTGCTGGCCTATGAGGACAAGCGGTTCTACGACCATGCGGGGGTTGATCCGCTGGCCCTGATCCGCGCCACGGGGCAGGCGCTTTGGCAGGGGCGGATCGTGTCGGGCGGTTCGACCCTGACGATGCAGGTGGCGCGTCTGCTGGAGGAGACGGGAACAGGCGCCTGGCCCGGCAAGCTGCGGCAGATGCGGGTGGCGCTGGCCCTGGAGCGGCGGCTGAGCAAGGCGGAGATCCTGGGGCTATATCTGACGCTGGCGCCCTATGGGGGCAATATCGAAGGGTTGCGCGCGGCGACGCTGGCCTGGTTCGGCAAGGAACCGGCGCGGCTGACCCCGGCGCAGGCGGGACTGCTGGTGGCGCTGCCGCAATCGCCGGTGGCGCGGCGGCCCGACCGTGCGCCCGATGCCGCGCGGGCCGCACGTGACCGGGTTCTGGCACGGCTGGTGCGGCAGGGGGTATTGAGCGCGGAGACCGCGCAGGCGGCGACAAGCGAACCCGTGCCTGCCGCGCGCATCGCCTTTCCCATGCTGGCCCCGCATCTGGCAGATCGGGCGGTGGCCGCGGCACCGGGGCAGTTGCGCCATGACCTGACGCTGGATGCGGCGGTGCAGGCGCGGCTTGAGGCGCTGGCCAACGATGCCCTGCGGGGCCTGGGCGCGCGCCTGTCGATTGCCATTCTGGTGGCCGATCATCGGACGGGCGCGATACTGGCCTCGGTCGGTTCGGCCGGGCTGGCGCAGGACGCGCGGCAGGGGTTCGTGGATATGACCACGGCCCTGCGTTCGCCCGGATCGACGTTGAAACCGCTGGTCTATGCGATGGCCTTCGATCGCGGGCTGGCGCATCCCGAGACGTTGATCGACGACCGGCCTGTGGCCTTTGGCACCTATGCGCCGCAGAATTTCGACGGGCTGTTCCGGGGGGACATCCGCGTGGCCGAGGCGTTGCGCCTGTCGCTGAACATCCCCGTTGTCCGCCTGACCGAGGCGATGGGGCCGGCCAATCTGATGGCCGCGCTGCGCCGCGCGGGGGTGGAAACGGCGCTGCCCGGTGGGCAGGCCGGGCTGGCTGTGGCCCTGGGCGGTATCGGCACATCGCTGGAGGGTCTGGTGCAGCTTTACGCCGGACTGGCCCAAGGCGGGCAAGCCGTGCCGCTGCATTGGACGCATCCGACCGAGGGCATACGGGAACGTATTGTCAGCCGTGCCGCGGCCTGGCAGGTGGGGCATATCCTGGCCGGGATGGCGCCGCCGCCGGGGGCTGCGCGGATGCGGCTGGCCTATAAGACGGGCACATCCTATGGGCACCGTGATGCCTGGGCCTTGGGGTTCGACGGGGCGCATGTGGTGGGGGTCTGGATCGGGCGGCCGGATGGCACGCCGGTGCCGGGGGCCTTTGGCGGGGATCTGGCGGCCCCGGTGCTGTTTCAGGCGTTCGAGCGGGTGAAACAGCAGGCGGACCCTTTGCCGCCACCGCCGCCCGAGACGCTGATTGCGCCCAATGCCAGCCTGCCCCTGCCCTTGCAGCGGTTCGGCGCGCGGGGGGCGGTGCCGGTGGATGCGCCGCGTCTGGCCTTTCCGCCCGATGGCGCGCGGCTGCCTTTGGGGGGGCAGGCGCTGACGGTCAAGCTGCGCGACGGGGTGCCGCCTTTTACATGGCTGGCGGATGGTGCGCCGCTGGTGGTGGGCACCCATCGGCGCGAGGCCGCGTTGGAGGGTTTGGGCAAGGGTCACGTCACCCTGTCGGTGATCGACGCGGCAGGCCGCGCCGACCGGGTGCGTGTGGTGCTGGAGTAACCCGCGCGGATTACTCCGCTGGCGTTACATCCGCTCGATGGCCAGGGCAATGCCCTGACCGCCGCCGATGCACATGGTGATCAGCGCGCGCTTGCCACCGATACGTTCCAGCTCGGCCAGCGCCTTGATCACGAGGATCGCGCCGGTGGCCCCGACCGGATGGCCCAGCGCGATGGCCCCGCCATTGGGGTTGACGATGGCCGGGTCCAGACCCAGACCACGGTTCACAGCGACGGCCTGCGCGGCGAAAGCCTCGTTGCTTTCGACCACGTCGAAATCACCGGCCTTGAGGCCGGTGCGCGCCAGCAGCGCTTCGACCGCGGGCACGGGGCCAATGCCCATGACTTCGGGGCGGACCCCGGCATGGGCATAGCCCAGCACGCGGGCGCGGGGTTTGAGGCCTGCTTTTTCAGCCGCCTCGGCCCGCGCCAGCACCATCGCCGCCGCCCCGTCATTGATCCCCGAGGCGTTGCCTGCGGTGACAGAACCGTCTTTCTTGAACACGGGTTTCAGCCCGGCCAGCGCCTCGAGGCTGGTGGCCTTGGGGTGTTCATCGGTGTCGAAGGCCACGGCCTGACGCTTGACCATCACCTCGACCGGGACGATCTGATCCTTGAAGCGGCCTTCCGCAATCGCGCGGGCGGCGCGGGTCTGGCTGTCCATGGCGAAGGCATCCTGATCTTCGCGGCTGATGCCATGCTCGCCCGCCACGTTTTCGGCCGTCACACCCATGTGCCCCGATCCGAAGGGGCAGTTCAGCGTGCCCAGCAGCATGTCCAGCGTCTTGATGTCGCCCATCTTAGCGCCCCAGCGCTGATCCGGCACGATATAGGGGGCGCGGCTCATGCTTTCGGCGCCGCCGGCAAGGCCGAATTGCGCATCGCCCAGCATCAGCGACTGGATGACCGAAACGACAGCCTGCGCACCCGAACCGCAGAGGCGGTTGACGTTCATCGCCGGGACAGAGTCAGGGATGCCCGCCTTCATCGCAGCCACGCGCGACAGATACATGTCCTTGGGTTCGGTGTTGATGACATTGCCGAACACGACATGGCCGATCTGCGCGCCCTCAACCCCGGACCGGGCCAGCGCCTCACGCGCGACGATCGCGCCCAGTTCGGTGGGCGGCACTGCGGCGAGCGCGCCGCCAAAGGTGCCGATGGCGGTGCGGGCGCCGTCGAGAATGACTATATCGGTCATGGGAATCCCCTCAGTTTGCATTTGATCGCTCGTTTGGTGGTCCCCGGATGCCCTAAAGTCAAGCCGGGGCGGCGGCACGACGTTCCGTCACGGGGTCAGGGGGCGGCGTCCGTCGGCCTGCAATGTCCAGACGCGGCCATCCTCGAAGACGGCGACGGTCAGGGGGCGGCCATAGCCTGCGCCGCTGTCCAGATTGATGCGGTTGCCGTAATGGGCGGGGGCGTCCAGCGCGGTATGGCCATGCACGACCAGCATCGGATGCGGGTCAGTATGGGTCAGGAAAGGGTCGCGTATCCAGAGCAGGTCATCCTCGGCCTGCTGATCCAGGGCAACGCCGGGGGCGATACCCGCGTGGACGAAGAGGATGTTGTCGCGGATATGGGTCAGTTTCAGGCCTTGCAGAAAGGCCAGATGGGCGGCGGGAACGGCGGCGCGGGCGGCAGCCAGACGCGCGCCGGGGTCGCGGTCGGGATCGGCATCCACGCCATAGGAGGCGAGCGTCGCCAATCCGCCCAGACGCGGGTTGAGCCAATCCACCTTGGACAGGACGCGCGGATCGGTGATGCCGCCATCCTCGAGATAGCGGTGGAACATGCGGTCGTGATTGCCCTTGAGCACGGTCCAGTCACGCCCTGCCGCCTGCCCTTGCAGGAAAGTGTCGATCACGGCACGGCTGCCCGGGCCGCGGTCCACCAGATCGCCGAGGCTGATCATGGGGGCGTCGGCCCCGCCATCGGCGGCGATACGGTCCAGCGCGGTGTCGAGCATGGCGATTTCGCCGTGAATGTCACCGATCACATAGAGAGGCTGCGTCATGGTTCTGCCCTGTGTTTGCCCACCTCAGGCATAGCGTGCCGATGCCTGCGCCGAAAGGGCGATATGAAAACGCCGCCCCCGGACAGGGGCGGCGTCAACTGTCACATTCGCTAAAATGCGGATCAGTTCACGTCAAAGACCAGCGGCTTGACCTGCTGGAAGAGGCCGGTGTCCTCAAGTTTCTTGCAGACTGCGTCGCTCACCGCCTCATCGACATAGAGGATGGCGATTGCCTCGCCGCCCGCTGCGGCGCGGCCCAGGGTGAAGTTGGCGATGTTCACGCCCGCCTGCCCCATAGTCATGCCCAGCGTGCCGATGATGCCGGGCACGTCTTCGTTCGTGGTGTAGAGCATATGCGCCCCCACCTCGGCGTCGATGTTGATGCCCTTGATCTGGATGAAACGCGGCTTGCCGTCGCTGAAGACGGTGCCAGCGATGGAGCGTTCCCGCTTTTCCGTCACGACCGTCACCTTGATATAGCCGTCAAAGGCTCCCGACTTGTCCTGATTGGTGGTCGAGATCTTGATGCCGCGTTCCTTGGCGATGACCGGCGCGGAGACCATGTTCACATCGGGATTGGCCCGCTTCATGATGCCCGCCACCACGGCGGAGTTCAGCGCGGCGAGGTTCATGTCGGCCACGACACCGTCATACAGGATGTTGATCGCCTTGATCGGCTCGTCCGTCATCTGGCCGATGAAACTGCCCAGATGGCCGGCCAGCTTGACCCAGGGGCCCATGACCTTAGCCTCCTCGGCCGTCACCGACGGCATGTTGAGCGCGTTGGTCACGGCCCCGGTCAGCAGGTAATCCGACATCTGCTCGGCCACTTGCAGGGCGACGTTTTCCTGCGCTTCGGTGGTCGAGGCGCCCAGATGCGGGGTGCAGACCACGTTGGGCAGGTTGAACAGCGGGTTTTCGGTCGCCGGTTCCTCGGCGAAGACATCGAAGGCGGCGCCCGCGACATGGCCCGAGGTCAAGAGATCGGCCAGTGCCTGTTCATCCACCAGACCGCCGCGCGCGCAGTTGATGATGCGCACACCTTTCTTGGTCTTCTCAAGATTCTCGCGGCTGAGGATGTTGCGGGTCGCATCGGTCAGCGGCACATGGAGCGTGATGAAATCGGACCGGCGCAGCAGGTCTTCCAGCTCGACCTTTTCGACATGCATCTTGGCGGCTTTTTCATCGGACAGATAGGGATCATAGGCGATCACCTTCATGTGCAGCCCGCGCGCGCGGTCGCAGACGATGCCGCCTATATTGCCCGCACCGATCACGCCCAGGGTCTTGCCGGTCAGTTCGACCCCCATGAATTTCGACTTTTCCCACTTGCCCGCATGGGTGGAGGCCGAGGCCTCGGGTATTTGCCGCGCCACGG
>JAMWZG010000549.1 GCA_024304855.1 Paracoccaceae bacterium | reverse complement strand
GACTGGAAAGCCCAATACGGCGGCACCATCGTGATGCAGGACAAGCGCCTCGGCACCTCGATGGACTGGGACCGCCTCGCCTTCACCATGACCGGCGCGCCGGGCGATCCGTCGGGCGGCACTGACGGCCCCAATTTCCACGACGCCGTGATCAAGGTCTTTGTGGATATGTATCACAAGGGCCTGATCTATCGCGGCAAGCGGTTGGTCAACTGGGATCCGCATTTTGAAACCGCCATTTCGGATCTGGAGGTCGAGAATCTCGAAACCGACGGCCATATGTGGCATTTCAAATACCCGCTGGCGGGCGGCGAAACCTACACTTACGTCGAGAAGGACGAAGACGGCAACGTGATCCTGACCGAGGAGCGCGACTATATCTCGATCGCGACCACGCGGCCCGAAACCATGCTGGGCGACGGCGCCGTGGCCGTTCACCCCGAGGATGAGCGTTACGCCCCAATCGTCGGAAAACTCTGCGAAATTCCCGTGGGTCCGAAAGAGCATCGCCGCCTGATCCCGATCATCACCGATGACTACCCCGACCGCAATTTCGGCTCTGGTGCCGTCAAGATCACCGGCGCGCATGACTTCAACGACTATCAGGTCGCCAAGCGCGGCGGCATCCCGATGTATCGCCTGATGGACACCCGCGGCCAGATGCGCGCCGATGGCGACAGCTACGATCAAGCCGCCACCCGCGCCCAGGCCATCGCAGGTGGCGCCGCGTTCACCGAGGCCGAGGTGGATACCCTCAACCTCGTCCCAGATCACCTGCGCGGGCTGGATCGGTTCGACGCCCGCAAACGCGTGGTCGAAGAAATCACCGCCGAAGGTCTGGCCGTGATGACCCGCGCCGATGATCCCCGCCTTGGCAAGACCGCCCTCAAACCGGATGCCGAGGGCGCCGATGCCCCCGTCCCGCTGGTCGAAGCCAAGAAAATCATGCAGCCCTTCGGCGACCGCTCCGGCGTGGTGATCGAGCCGATGCTGACCGACCAATGGTTCGTGGACGCGGCCAAGGTCGTCGGCCCCGCCCTCGATGCTGTGCGCACCGGCCGGACCAAGATCATCCCCGAGTCAGGCGAAAAGGTTTATTACCACTGGCTCGAGAATATCGAGCCATGGTGCATCTCGCGCCAACTCTGGTGGGGCCACCAGATCCCGGTGTGGTTCGACGCAGAGGGCAACGAATACTGCGCCGCATCGGAATCCGAGGCGCAGGCGATGGCGCCCGGCAAGACCCTCACCCGCGACCCCGATGTTCTCGACACATGGTTCTCCTCAGGTCTCTGGCCCATCGGCACCCTAGGTTGGCCCGAGCAAACCCCGGAAATGGCGCGCTATTTCCCGACCGATGTGCTGATCACCGGGCAGGATATCCTGTTCTTCTGGGTCGCCCGCATGATGATGA
>JAMWZG010000548.1 GCA_024304855.1 Paracoccaceae bacterium | reverse complement strand
TCGACGCGCGCTCGGGAACGATTGTCATCGGTGCCGAGGTGCGGATCGCCAAGGTTGCGGTGAGCCAGGGCGGACTGACCGTCATCGTGCGGGAAGAGATAGAGGTCAGCCAGCCAGAGCCGTTCTCCATTGGTGAAACAGTGGTCGTGCCGCAAACCAGCGTGCAGGTGCAGGAACGCGAGACCCAGTTCACTGTGCTTGAAGGCGATGTCAGCCTGCAAAGACTGGTCGATGGCCTCAATGCCATCGGTCTGGGCGCGACGCAGACAATCTCGATCCTTCAGGCGATCAAGGCGGCCGGGGCGCTCTATGCGGATCTGGAGATTATCTGATGGAGATCTTCCCATCCACGGCGCGGCCGATTGTTTCCACAAGTGTCGCCAGTACACGCAGCGAAGCGACCGAAGCCGCGCAAGCGGCATTCGAATTCGAGGTCGTGTTCCTGTCGCAAGCAGTTGAGGAAATGATGCGCTCTACCAGTGCAGGGGAGTTTGGTGGCGGACATGCAGAGGAAACCTGGCGCAGTTTTCTTGCGCATGCCTTTGCAGAAGAGATCGCAGGCCACGGCGGCACTGGCATCGCCCGCAGTATCGAGGCGGGAATTGCGGCTTATGGAACCAGCAAGAGGGACACATGACAGATAGTGAGAAAGACGCAGTCGCCGCACTTTCGCGGCTACTGGAACACGAGATCGACGCGATCAGGCGCGGCGATCTGGAGCAGGTTCCGGCACTTGTCGCGCGCAAGACCGACCTGTCCAGCGCGGTCGAGGCGGCTGCGCCCGCGATTGAAGCAGCGCTGCTTGCCGACCCCACCGACATGGTGCTCCGGGCGCGTATCGCGATGTTGCATGAGTTGATCGAAACAGACCGGGCGCTGCTTGAAGGCATGATGCAGGCCACCGGTGCCATGGTGACCGAGATCGCGCGGATCCGTGACAGGCACGGGTTGGGAGGCCTTTATGGCGAGAAAGGCACGCAGCGTCCTGTCGAACCTTTCGCGTTGGAGCGGTTCGACCGCTCGGTGTGAGCGGTTTCGGGCAAAACGTTAACCTTCACGAAACCTCTGCCGCCAATCTCTTATCACGGCCAGATCCGAAAAGGTCCTCGCGCCGTTGTTCGTCAGAAAGACGATTATCGTTAAATCAACCCTAGAAGGGGACACGACATGACTTCGATCCTTACAAACAACTCCGCGATGAACGCACTCTCGACGCTGCGGAACATCAACAACAGCCTGAGCAACACGCAGGACCGCATCAGCACCGGCCTCAAGGTCGCCTCGGGCAAGGACAACGCTGCATACTTCTCGATCTCGTCCACGATGAAGGGCGACAGCGGGATGACCAAAGCGATCGACGAGGGCCTGACGCTGACCAAGAACTCGGTCTCGACCGGGCGTCTGGGTGCGGAGACCGTGG
>JAMWZG010000547.1 GCA_024304855.1 Paracoccaceae bacterium | reverse complement strand
AGCTGACCGGTTATCATGGCGATCCCCATAAGGATCATCACCACGCCCGCACCCTGATGCAGACGGCGGCTCACGCGTCCCGCGCCACGCAAACGACCCGTAAGGCGGTCGGTGAACGCGGCGACGATCAGGAACGGGATGCCAAGTCCGGCGGAGTAGATCGCAAGCAGTGTCACGCCCTGCCCAATCGTTGCACTTGTCGCGCTTGCCGTCAGGATCGCGCCGAGGATTGGGCCGATGCAAGGAGTCCAGCCAAAGCCGAAGGCAAGCCCAAGCACGTAAGAGCCCGTGGGGCGTCCTCCCGGCAGGTCGAGGTGAAACCGCAAATCCCGCTCCATCGCCTGAATACGTGCCGCCCCCAGCATGAAGAGCCCGAACAGGATGATGATCCCGCCACCGAGGAAGTTGAACTCGTACCGCCAGCGCAGCAATGATTGCCCGAGGGCCGTGGCCGAGGCCCCGAGGATCATGAAAATCGTGGAGAATCCGAGCACAAACCAAAGGCTGAGCCAGACAACCTGGCCGCGGCCCGGGGTCACTGCGCCGCCCACCGAGCGCCCCGCGATATAGGAGACATAGCCGGGCACGAGCGGGAGTACGCAAGGTGAGACGAAAGATATTGCACCTGCCAGAAGGGCCGCAGTCATGCCGAGAAGTGAGAAGTCAGCCATGCGAAGCCTCCGGCGTTCTCTGTCGCCATGGCCACCAGCCAAGAGCATAGGAATAGGCCGCAGACGGTATGACCACCCATTGCAGAACAGGACTCAGCCCTGCGTCGATCACGGGAATGACCGGCATGAGATCGCGGTAAGCCCAGGCTTCACGGATCTCGATGTTCAACCATTCGCTGAAGATCGTGTAGCCGAGGCCGAAGACCAGCGCAGCAAGCAGAACACGGGGCGCTTGCGTCTGCGGCCACGTGGGTCGGCCGAGCAACAGGAGCGCAAGAAAGAAGGTGCTGAGCGTGATCAGGATATCGCCACCGGTGCAGTGAACCGCCGCAAAGACGATCTCCCCCAGCGTTCCGGTCAGCCAGATCGTGTAGAGCGGCATATGCGCGAATTCCCAGATAAGGTGCGCGATAGCAGAGAAGACGAAATACCGGCGCAGCGCGCCCAGCCAATCGCGCGAACACGCGACATGTGTGAACGGGACTGCAGTCATTGGAAGGCTCCAAAGATGCTCTCGAGAAAGCCTGGCTCGGGCGGCGGTGCTGCATTGGTCAATTCGTTGATGTAGAGAAGGAGGTTCACATGCGAGAATTCCGCGCCGTGGAAGATCGCGGCGTGACGCCCGCCACGGTCGATGACATGGATCATCGGTGCGTCGGTGTCGCGGCTCGACAGGGCGGCGTAGTCATCGGCAGCATCAGGGATACCGCCCTCGATAGAAGTCGCGTGCCAGTTAGTGCTGTCCCAGCCCTCTGC
>JAMWZG010000546.1 GCA_024304855.1 Paracoccaceae bacterium | reverse complement strand
TTCTTGCGCCCTGTCGGGTTGATACGCTCGCCGATCACGCAGAAAGGCTGATCAAAGCCGATGATTGCGGTCTTGGTCTTGGATTCGATGATCGTGCGGGTCATGGGGTAAACTGTCCTTGCATTCAGTGAGAGGCCACCTGCGCGGCAGGCACACCAGAGCGCCCGCCATGCTGGATGGCCCAGTTGGCATTGGTCGAGATCCCGCCCAGCGGGAAGAAATGCACATGGGTGATGTTGAAATCAGGATGCGCCGCCTTGTGTGCGGCAAGTGCTGCCAGAACATCGGTCGGCTCATAGGGCAAAAGCAACTTCGACACGTCCATGGCCCGCTTCTGCAAGACCCGCAGAGAGGGGCCGACACCGCAGGCAATGGCGAATTTGATCAGCGTTTGCAGCTTGGCAGGTCCGGCAATCCCGATATGGATGGGCAGGCCGATGCCCTCTGCCCGCAGACGGTCGGCCCAGGCGATGATCGGCGCCGCCTCGAAGGCGAATTGCGTGGCGATGGCCATCTTCGCATCCGTCCGCTCAGAAAAGGCCTGCTTCCAGCGCAGCGCCTCCATCACGATGCGATCACCGCCATCCGTGTCGATGTCGCGGTTGCCCTCGGGGTGGCCTGCCACATGCAGCCGGGTGAAGCCGTCGAACAGACCCGTTTCCATCAGCTGCATGGAGCTGTCGAACTCTCCCGCAGGGGTATTCACGCCACCGCCCAGCAACAGCGCCTGATCCACCCCGGCCTCGCCCTTGTAGCGGGCGATCCAGTCGGCCAGCGTGGCGCGGTCCTTGATGATCCGCGCCGGGAAATGCGGCATCACCGGGTATCCGTCACGCGCCAGACGCCGCGCGGTGGCCACCATATCCTCGATCGGCGTGCCCTCAATATGGGCGATATAGACGCGCGTGCCCTCGGGCAGCAGCGCGCGGAAATCCTCGACCTTCTCGGCGGTGCGCGGCATCACCTCGATGGAATAGCCGTTCAGCAATGCCTCGACCTGCCCGTTCGCCGGGCTGGTGCCATTCGCGTGGCCCTCGTCACGTTTACGGAAATTCAACAGTGCCATAGCGGCCTCCCACAGGCGCGGCGGGGACGTGCTCATTCAGCAGCAGCCCATCCGTCATTGGCGATCAGAGCCTTGATCCGGTCCTGATCATAAGCGGCCTCGAGCCTTGCAGCCTCGGCCTCGGCGATCTCCGAGGGGTTGTCACCCTCGACCGGATAGGGGTCCGCCTTGCGCCATTCGGCCAGATAATCATCCGTGCCGGCCGCACCTGTCTTCATCGCGGCGCGGTCGATGGCCTGCTCGAAACGTTCGGCCAATTGCCGCTTGGCACCAGTCCGCCCCCGGCCCACGATGACCTGGGCCGGAATGTCGCGCCAATAGACGATGGTGACGTCGGGCATTGCATGATTCCCCTTGTTCGGTTCGCCC
>JAMWZG010000545.1 GCA_024304855.1 Paracoccaceae bacterium | reverse complement strand
GCTGCGGGTGCACTTGATGAACGGACTTTACCTCAATGCGCTGACGGACCGGATGATCGGTCAGTGGCGCGCGTCGAAAGGATGATGGCATGACGACCCCTTCGCAGATGTTTACCGGACCCGAGCTTGAGATCTTTGCAGCGGCCGAGGCGGCGGCGACCCTGATTGCCCCCGCCTTTCCGCTGGCGGCGACCGTGGCGGTCAACCCTTTCCTGGGCCAAGCCGGGCAGGGGCGCGCGCAGACGGCGGCGCTGATGGCGCGGGTGGCGGGGGTGCGGATCTTCCGTGACCGTGCCGATTACGCGGCGGCTTTGGCGGCGGGGCGGATCGACCGGGCGGTGTTGCAGGCGGCGGCACAGGCGCGCGGGCTGCGGCTGGCGGATGTCGAGGCGGCGCTGACCCGGCCTGCGCCTGCGCCCGAGGCCCTGCCGACGGTGGCGGATCTGGCGGCGGCGACGACCGGCACGCGGCTGGCCGAGCTGGTCGAGGACCGGATCGGCACCTGGGCGGCGGCGCATTTCGATGAGGGGCAGGCCCTGTGGCCTGCGCCGGGCGGGTCGGCCTATGGGTCGTGGAAGGCCTTTGCCACGCGCGACCTGCTGCCGGGGATCGCGGGGCTGCCGGGGGTGTGCAGCCGCGTGGCGGGCCTGCCGCAGGATGCGCGCGCCGCCTTTGCCGAGGCTTGCCGGGTGCTGGGTGTCACGCCCTGGAGCGCGCGGGTCTATTTCCAGCGGCTGCTGATGGGATTGCAGGGCTGGGGTCAATATGCGCGGCATATCGACTGGCTGGCGGCGCGCGATGGCGGGCGCGACACGGTGCTGTTCGAGATGCTGGTGATCCGGCTGGTCTGGGACATGCTGCTGCTGGAGGCGCATCGGGACGCGTTGGGCAAATCCTGGGAGGGGGCGCTGGTGCGCTTTGCCGCACCCGTGGCCGCGGGGCCGGAGGAGCTGATCGACGAGACCTTGCAGGAGGCGCTGGAGCGGAGCGAGGAGGCGGCGCTGCTGGCGCGGCTGGCCGCGCGGGCGGCGCCTGCCACCGAGGACGCGCCTGCGTTGCAGGCGGCCTTTTGCATCGACGTGCGGTCCGAGGTCTTTCGCCGGGCGCTGGAGGGGGCGGATACGGGCATCCGCACCATCGGCTTTGCGGGCTTCTTCGGGCTGGCGGCGGCGCATCGTGGCCATGCCTCGGACGTGGTCGAGGCGCGGGGGCCGGTGCTGTTGAAACCGGCGGTCGCCACGGAGGCGCGGGGCTGGGCGGATGACGATCAGGCCGGACGGATCGGGGCCCGGGCCAAGCGGGCCTGGGGGCGGTTCCGGATGGCCTCGGTCTCGGCCTTTGCCTTTGTCGAGGCGGCGGGGCCGCTTTATGTGGGCAAGCTGCTGAAGGATACGCTGGCATGGGGGGCATTGGTGACGCCCGCGCCATGGCCCGCA